>VGBI01000004.1 GCA_016870595.1 Actinomycetota bacterium | reverse complement strand
TATGACCAATCGTCCCAATGTTCAAATGCGGCTTCGTACGCTCAAACTTCGCCTTGGCCATTGCCGTTGCCTCGCTTGGTGAAGGGTTCTTCTGGACCCGGACGGAACTGGAATGGACCTGCGGGGGCTATTCGCCCCGGACGCGGGCCACGATCTCGGTGGCGATCGACTCCGGTACCTGCTGGTAGGAGTCGAACTGCATGGTGTACGTCGCGCGCCCCTGGGTGCGCGAACGGAGGTCGGTAGCGTAGCCGAACATCTCGCTGAGGGGCACCTGCGCCCGGACGACCTGGGCGTTGCCCCGCTGCTCCATGCCCTCGACCTTGCCCCGGCGGGACGACAGGTCGCCGATGACGTCGCCCATGTAGTCCTCGGGGGTGACGACCTCGACCTGCATGATCGGCTCGAGCAGGACCGGCTTGGCCTGGCGGACGGCCTTCTTCAGGGCCATGGATCCGGCGATCTTGAACGCCATCTCGCTCGAGTCGACGTCGTGGTAGGACCCGAAGGTCAGGGTCGCCCGGATGTCCACCAGCGGGTAGCCGGCGAGGACCCCGCCCTCGAGCGCCTCCTGGATCCCGGCGTCGACGGCCGGGATGTACTCCTTCGGGATGACCCCGCCGACGATCTTGTCGACGAACTCGTAGCCACCGCCGGGCCCGGTGGGCTCGAGGCTGATGACCACGTGGCCGTACTGGCCGCGACCGCCGGTCTGGCGCACGTAGCGCTCCTCGACCTTCTCGACCGTGTTGGTGATGGTCTCCCGGTAGGCGACCTGGGGCTTGCCCACGTTGGCGGCGACCGAGAACTCCCGGGTCATCCGGTCGACGAGGACGTCGAGGTGGAGCTCGCCCATCCCCGAGATGATCGTCTGACCGGTCTCCTCGTCGGTGCGGACCTGGAAGGTCGGGTCCTCCTCCGACAGGGCCGCGAGCGCCTTGCCCAGCTTGTCCTGGTCGACCTTGGTCTTGGGCTCGATCGCCACGGAGATCACCGGCGCGGGGAACTCCATGCGCTCGAGCACGATCGGGTTGCCGGGGTCGCAGAGAGTGTCACCGGTGGTGGTGTTCTTCAGACCCACCGCGGCGACGATGTCGCCGGCGAACACGCCGTCCTTGTCCTCGCGGTGGTTGGCGTGCATCTGGAGGACGCGCCCGACCCGCTCCTTCTTGTCCTTGGTGGCGTTGAGGACCTGGGCCCCGGCCGAGAGCTTGCCGGAGTAGACGCGGAAGTAGGTGAGCTTGCCCACGTAGGGGTCGCTCATGATCTTGAAGGCCAGCGCCGCGAAGGGCTCCTCGTCGGCGGGCTGACGGGAGAGGGCCTCCTCCTCGTTCTTCATGCTCGAGCCGACCACGGCGGGGATGTCGACCGGGCTCGGGAGGTAGTCGACCACCGCGTCGAGGAGGGGCTGGACGCCCTTGTTCTTGAACGCCGTGCCGCAGAGGATCGGCACGACCTCGCCCGACAGCGTGGCGGCCCGGATCGCGCTCTGGAGGTCGTCGGCGGTGATCGTCTCCTCACCGACGTACTTCTCGAGCACGGTCTCGTCGAACTGGCTGACGACGTCGATGAGCTCCTGGCGCCAGGTCTCGGCCTCGTCGACCAGGTCGGCCGGGATGGCGACGGTCTCGTAGTTCTCGCCCATCTGGTCGGACCAGACGAGGGCCTGCATCCCGAGCAGGTCCACGACGCCCTGGAACTCGCTCTCCACGCCGATCGGGAGCTGGATCAGGGCCACAGTGGCGTCGAGGCGGTCCTTGATCATGTCGACGCAACGGAAGAAGTCGGCCCCGACCCGGTCCATCTTGTTGACGAAGCACATCCGCGGGACGTTGTACTTGTTGGCCTGGCGCCACACCGTCTCGGTCTGTGGCTCGACCCCGGCGACGGCGTCGAACACGGCGACCGCCCCGTCGAGGACCCGCAGCGAGCGCTCGACCTCGACCGTGAAGTCGACGTGGCCCGGGGTGTCGATGATGTTGATCGTGGTGTCACGCCAGTTGCAGGTGGTCGCCGCACTGGTGATGGTGATGCCGCGCTCCTGCTCCTGGACCATCCAGTCCATGACCGCAGCACCCTCGTGGACTTCACCGATCTTGTAGGTCCGACCCGTGTAGTAGAGGATGCGCTCGGTCGTCGTGGTCTTGCCCGCGTCGATGTGGGCCATGATCCCGATGTTGCGCACGCGGTGCAGCGGCACCTCGCGGATGAGTGCTTTCTCGTCGGCCATCCGGGGAAATCCTCGTCGCTGGTCGTGTCAAGGGGGTGTCGATGGGGTGAACGGACGCCGTACCGTCGGTGACGCCGACCCACCGGCGCCGATCCGCTCCGGGCCCGCCCTCGGGGGGCTCGGTGGCGGTCGGGTCAGCCGTGGGCCGCGACTACCAGCGGTAGTGGGCGAACGCCTTGTTGGACTCGGCCATCTTCTGCAGGTCGTCCTTGCGCTTGATCGCCGAGCCCACGCCGTTGCTGGCGTCGAGCAGCTCGGCGGCGAGCCGCTGCGCCATGGTCTTCTCCCGCCGCTGGCGCGAGTAGCCCACGATCCAGCGGATGGCCAGGGTGGTCGCCCGGCGGGGCCGGACCTCGACCGGGACCTGGTAGGTGGCGCCACCGACGCGGCGGCTGCGGACCTCGAGGGCCGGGCGCACGTTCTCCACCGCCCGCTTGAGGGTGGGGATGGGGTCGGCACCGGTCTTCTGCTCGATGTCGGCGAGGGCCTGGTACACGATGCGTTCGGCGACCGAGCGCTTGCCGCGCTGGAGGATCTTGTTCACCAGCTGGGTGACCACGACCGACCGGTAGACCGGGTCGGGGACGAGGTCCCGGCGGGGGGCCGGTCCGTTGCGGGGCACGTCAGATCACCCTTCCTTCTTGGCGCCGTAGCGGCTGCGCGCCTGCTTGCGGTTGTTGACCCCGGAGGCGTCGAGGGCGCCGCGCACGACCTTGTAGCGGACCCCCGGGAGGTCCTTCACCCGGCCGCCGCGCACGAGCACGATCGAGTGCTCCTGGAGGTTGTGGCCGATCCCCGGGATGTACGCCGTGACCTCGACCCCGGACGAGAGCCGGACCCGGGCGACCTTGCGCAGGGCCGAGTTCGGCTTCTTCGGGGTCGTGGTGTAGACCCGGGTGCAGACGCCGCGGCGCTGCGGGGCGCCCTTGAGCGCCGGGGTCTTCGACTTCGTCGACTTGGACTCCCGCCCCTTGCGGACGAGCTGCTGGATCGTGGGCACGCGCGTGGCTTTCTCGGGAGATCGCAGGACGGAGGAGGACTGGCCGACGGAGGGGCGGACCCCTCCCGCGGGAGGCGCCCCACCGGGGCGCCAGGCCGAAGGGAGAGGATAGCCCTCCGGCCCGGTCCCCTGCGAGGCGACCGGATCAGGCGTCGCCGGTGCCGGTCTCCTTGAGCGGGTCGGGCTCGGGCTCGGGCTCGGGTCCGGGCTCGGCCGTCGCCCCGGGCGACGGCTCGGTGACCAGGCGCAGGCCGGCGGCGTAGTCGGGGGTCGCCGGGACCTCGGCCTCGGGGGTCGGGGCGGGCGCCGCCGTGTCGCGGAGCCATTCGGCCAGGTCGAGCTCGGTGTCGGTGTCCGAGGAGTAGAAGGGCAGCGGCTCGTAGTCGGGGGCCTCGGTCTCGATCTCCCGGTACTCGAGCATGCCGGTCCCGGCCGGGATGAGCTTGCCGATGATCACGTTCTCCTTGAGGCCGTAGAGGCTGTCGGAGCGGCCCTCGATGGCCGCCTCGGTCAGCACCCGGGTGGTCTCCTGGAACGACGCCGCCGAGAGCCACGAGTCGGTGGCCAGCGACGCCTTGGTGATCCCCATCAGCTCGGGGCGGCCCTCGGCCGGACGGCTGCCCGCCTCGACCAGCCGACGGTTCTCGTCGGCGTAGCGGCGGGCGTCGACCCGCTCACCGGGCAGGAACGCCGAGTCGCCGGGCTCGGACACCGCGACCTTGCGCAGCATCTGGCGGACGATGACCTCCACGTGCTTGTCGTGGATCGACACGCCCTGCTCCCGGTACACCTTCTGGACCTCGTCGACGAGGTACTCCTGGGTGGACCGGATCCCCCGGACCTCGAGGATCTTCTTCGGGTCGAGCGACGACTTCTCGTCGCCCACGAGCCGGTCACCGGCCTTGACCTCCTGGCCGTCGCGGACCGCCAGGTGGGCCCGCCGCGACACGACGTGCTCCTCCTCGGTGCCGTCGTCGGTCACGACCGTGACGACCCGCTCACCCTTCTCGTTCTCGCCGAGCCGGGCGACGCCCGAAGACTCGGCCAGGGTGGCGGCGCCCTTCGGCGTGCGGGCCTCGAACAGCTCGACCACTCGGGGCAGACCGTGGGTGATGTCCTCACCGGCCACACCACCGGTGTGGAAGGTCCGCATGGTCAGCTGGGTGCCCGGCTCGCCGATGGACTGGGCCGCGATGATGCCGACGGCCTCACCCCGCTCGACCAGGTGCCCCGTGGCCAGCATGGTGCCGTAGCACTGGCGGCAGACGCCCTCGATCGAGTCGCAGGTCAGCACCGACCGGACCCGGACCCGGTCGACCGGGTCGGCCGCGAGCACCGTGGCGTGCTCGTCGCGCAGCTCGGTGTTGCGGGGCAGGACGGTGCCGTCGGCGAGGGTGACGTCCTCGGCCAGGGTCCGCCCGACCAGACGGGTCTCGAGGACCCGCAGGTGCTCGGGCTCGGTGTCGATCTCGTCGACCCAGATGCCCCGGGTGCTCTCGCAGTCGTCGTCGCGCACGATGAGCTCCTGGGCGACGTCGACGAGACGCCGGGTGAGGTACCCGGAGTCGGCGGTGCGCAGGGCGGTGTCGGCGAGTCCCTTGCGGGCACCGTGGGTCGAGATGAAGTACTCGAGCACCGACAGGCCCTCGCGGAAGTTCGACTTGATGGGCCGGGGGATGATCTCACCGCGCGGGTTGGCCACGAGGCCGCGCATGCCGGCGATCTGGCGGACCTGCATGACGTTCCCTCGGGCGCCCGAGCCGACCATCATCTCGATCGGGTTGAACTTCGAGGCGCGCAGCTCCTCCTGCATGGCGTCACGCACCATGTCGGTCGCCTCGGTCCAGATCTCGGTCTCCTTCTGGCGACGCTCCTCGTCGGTGATGATGCCGCGGTCGAACTGCTGCTCGACCCGGTCGGCCTCGGCCTCGTAGCGGTCGAGGAGTCCCTTCTTGGCGGCCGGGGTGCGGATGTCGGCGATCGAGATGGTGAGCCCGGAACGGGTCGCGAACTCGAAGCCGAGGTCCTTGAGCCGGTCGAGGCTGGCGGCCACGTCGGCCTTGGAGTACCACTTGACCACCTCGCCGAGCACGTCGGTGAGGTCGCGCTTCTTCAGCTCACGGTCGACGAACCCGAACGACGCGGGCAACGCCTCGTTCAGCAGGAGCCGACCGAGGGTCGTCTCGACCAGGACCCGGGACCCACCGTTGGCGTCGACCCGCTTGACGACGATCGAGGCCGCGTCGGCGGTCTTCCACGCCCAGGCGGCCTCGTCCCAGACCGTCCGGGCCGGGAACTCGTCGGCGGGGAACCGGTCGTCGGACATCCAGACCCGGATCCGGGCGTGCAGCGACAGCTCGTCACGCCCGTCGTACGCGAGGCGGGCCTCGTCGAGCGACGCGAACGACCGTCCCTCGCCGGGCGCGCCGTCGACCTGCACGGTCATGTAGTAGGCGCCGATGATCATGTCCTGCGACGGGACGGCGATCGGACGGCCGTGCGCCGGCGACAGGATGTTGTGCGCCGACAGCATCAGCAGCCGGGCCTCGGCCTGGGCCTCCGACGACAGCGGCAGGTGCACGGCCATCTGGTCGCCGTCGAAGTCGGCGTTGAACGCCGCACACACCAGCGGGTGGATCTGGATGGCCTTGCCCTCGACCAGGACCGGCTCGAACGCCTGGATCCCGAGCCGGTGCAGCGTGGGGGCCCGGTTCAGCAGGACCGGGTGCTCGCTGATGACCTCCTCGAGCACGTCCCAGACCTGCGGGCGGGCCCGCTCCACCATCCGCTTCGCGGACTTGATGTTCTGGGCGTACTCCAGGTCGACGAGGCGCTTCATCACGAACGGCTTGAACAGCTCGAGCGCCATCTGCTTGGGCAGACCGCACTGCTGGAGCTTGAGCTGCGGTCCGACGACGATCACCGAACGGCCCGAGTAGTCGACCCGCTTGCCGAGCAGGTTCTGGCGGAACCGGCCCTGCTTGCCCTTCAGCATGTCGGAGAGGGACTTCAGCGCCCGGTTGCCCGGGCCGGTGACCGGACGGCCCCGGCGGCCGTTGTCGAACAGCGCGTCGACGGCCTCCTGGAGCATCCGCTTCTCGTTGTTGACGATGATCTCCGGCGCACCGAGGTCCAGGAGACGCTTGAGTCGGTTGTTGCGGTTGATCACCCGGCGGTAGAGGTCGTTGAGGTCCGACGTCGCGAACCGACCACCGTCGAGCTGGACCATCGGCCGCAGGTCGGGCGGGATCACCGGCACCGCGTCGAGCACCATGCCCATCGGCGAGTTCACCGGCCGGCCCGTGTCGCCCAGCTTGTTGAACGCCGAGATGACCTTCAGGCGCTTGATCGCCTTCGCCTTGCGCTGGCCCTTCGAGGTGGCGATGGTCTCCTTGAGGAACTGCTCCTCCTCGACCATGTCGAGCCGGCTGATCAGGTCCTTGACCGCCTCGGCACCCATGCCGCCCGCGAAGTACTTCTGGTACCGGGCCACGACGTCGCGCCAGACCCGCTCGTCGTCGATCAGCTGCTTCGGCGCCATCGTGCGGAACGTGTCCCACACCGCCTGGACGAAGTCGCGCTCGGCGGTCGACTGGGACCGGAGGTCCTCGAAGTCGCGGTTGCGGGCCTTCTCGGCCCGCTCGAGGTCGACCTTCTTGCCGCCCCGCTCCTCGATCTCCTGGAGCTCCTTCTCGTACTCCTCGTCGCGCGCGCGCAACTTGAGCTCGAGCTCCTTGTCGATGTCCGCGATCTCGTCGCGGATGTCGGCCTCGAGCTCGGGGAGGTCCTTGTGCTTCTCCTCGTCGTCGACCCACGTGATCAGGTGGGCGGCGAAGTAGATGACCTTCTCGAGCGACTTCGGCGCGATGTCGAGCAGGTACCCGAGCCGGCTCGGGACGCCCTTGAAGTACCAGATGTGGGTCACCGGCGCCGCCAGCTCGATGTGACCCATGCGCTCACGGCGCACCTTGGACCGGGTCACCTCGACGCCGCAGCGCTCACAGACGATGCCCTTGAACCGGACGCGCTTGTACTTCCCGCAGTAGCACTCCCAGTCCTTGGTCGGACCGAAGATCTTCTCGCAGAAGAGCCCGTCCTTCTCCGGCTTGAGCGTGCGGTAGTTGATCGTCTCGGGCTTCTTCACCTCACCGTGCGACCAGGCGCGGATCTGCTCCGCCGTCGCCAGCGAGATCGTCATCCGGGCGGACTCGTTCACGTCCTGCACAAGGGCCTCGTTTCGCGGGGTGTCGTCGTCGTTCGCTGCGGGCGCGGTGCGGTCAGAAGCGGGCGGTCTCTCGGGCTGCGTCCTCCTCGTCGGAGCCGCGCTCCGGACGGGAGAGGTCGATGCCGAGGGACTCGGTGGTCCGGAACGCGTCCTCGTCGAGCTCGCGGATCTGGACCTCCTCGCCCGCCTCGTTCATCACGCGGACGTTGAGGCAGAGCGCCTGCATCTCCTTGATGAGCACCTTGAAGCTCTCGGGGATGCCGGGCTCGGGGATGTTCTCGCCCTTGACGATCGCCTCGTAGACCTTGACCCGGCCGAGGACGTCGTCGGACTTGATGGTCAGGATCTCCTGCAGCGCGTACGCGGCGCCGTAGGCCTCGAGCGCCCACACCTCCATCTCGCCGAAGCGCTGGCCACCGAACTGCGCCTTCCCGCCCAGCGGCTGCTGGGTGATCATCGAGTAGGGGCCGGTCGACCGGGCGTGGATCTTGTCGTCGACGAGGTGCGACAGCTTCAGGATGTACATGTAGCCGACGGTCACCGGGTTGTCGTAGGCCTCACCGGTGCGGCCGTCGTAGAGCTGGGCCTTGCCGTCGACGCTCACGAGCCGGCTGCCGTCGGCACCGTCGGGGTTGAGCCGGGTGAACAGGGCCTCGATCGTGCCCTGGCTGCCCGAGGCCTCGACCTCGTCCCAGTGCGCGCCGTCGAACACCGGGCTCGACACCCACACCGCCGGGTCGGTCACGGGCCGGGTCTTGCGCGCGGTGGCCGCCGGGCGGGCCTTGTCGCCCCATCCGTGCATGGCGGCGTACCCGAGGTGGGCCTCGAGCACCTGCCCCACGTTCATCCGGGACGGGACACCGAGCGGGTTGAGCACGATGTCGACCGGGGTGCCGTCGGCGAGGAAGGGCATGTCCTCGACCGGGAGGATCTTGGAGATGACCCCCTTGTTGCCGTGGCGGCCGGCGAGCTTGTCGCCCTCGCTGATCTTGCGCTTCTGGGCCACGTAGACCCGGACCAGCTGGTTCACGCCGGGCGGGAGCTCGTCGCCGTCGTCGCGGGAGAACACCCGCACGTCGATGACCTTGCCCGTCTCGCCGTGGGGCACCTTGAGCGAGGTGTCACGGACCTCGCGGGCCTTCTCACCGAAGATCGCCCGCAGCAGGCGCTCCTCGGGGGTCAGCTCGGTCTCGCCCTTCGGGGTGACCTTGCCGACGAGGATGTCGCCGGGGCCGACCTCGGCCCCGACCCGGATGATCCCCCGCTCGTCGAGGTCCTTGAGGATCTCCTCCGAGAGGTTCGGGATGTCGCGGGTGATCTCCTCGGCCCCGAGCTTGGTGTCGCGGGCGTCGATCTCGTGCTCCTCGATGTGGATCGACGTGAGCACGTCGTCCTTCACCAGGCGCTCGGACAGGACGATCGCGTCCTCGAAGTTGTGGCCCTTCCAGGGCATGAACGCCACGAGCAGGTTCTTGCCGAGCGCCAGCTCGCCCTGGTGGGTGGACGGACCGTCGGCCAGCACGTCGCCCTCTGCGACCTGGTCGCCGACCCGGACCAGCGGCTTCTGGTTGATGCAGGTGCCCTGGTTCGAGCGGCGGAACTTGTCGAGACGGTGGGTGACCTTCTTCTTCGGGCCGGAGGCGTACTCCACCACGACGGAGGTCCCGTCGACGTCGACCACGGTGCCGTCGCCCTGGGCGAGGATCAGGTCGCCGGCGTCACGGGCGGCCCGGGCCTCGATGCCGGTGCCGATGAACGGCGCCGTCGACCGGACCAGGGGCACCGCCTGCCGCTGCATGTTGGCGCCCATCAGGGCCCGGTTGGCGTCGTCGTGCTCGAGGAAGGGGATCATCGCGGTCGCGACCGAGACGATCTGCTTCGGCGAGACGTCCATGTAGTCGACTTCGTTCTTGTCGACGAACTCGACCTCGCCGCCCCGGGTGCGCACCAGCACCTTGTCGCTGGTGAACCGACCCGACGCGTCGAGCTGGGCGTTGGCCTGGGCGATGACGTAGCGGTCCTCGTCGTCGGCGGCGAGGTAGTCGATCTGGTCGGTGGCCCGGCCGTTGACGACCTTGCGGTACGGGGTCTCGATGAACCCGAACCGGTTGATCCGCGCGTACGTGGAGAGGTAGCCGATGAGGCCGATGTTCGGGCCTTCCGGCGTCTCGATCGGGCACATGCGGCCGTAGTGGCTGGGGTGCACGTCACGGACCTCGAAGCCCGCCCGCTCACGCGAGAGACCGCCGGGGCCGAGCGCCGAGAGGCGGCGCTTGTGGGTCAGGCCGGCCAGCGGGTTCGTCTGGTCCATGAACTGGCTGAGCTGCGACGACCCGAAGAACTCCTTGATCGCCGCGACGACGGGCCGGATGTTGATCAGGGTCTGCGGCGTGATCGCCTCGACGTCCTGGGTGGTCATGCGCTCGCGTACGACCCGCTCCATCCGCGACAGGCCGACCCGGACCTGGTTCTGGATCAGCTCGCCGACCGAGCGCACCCGGCGGTTACCGAAGTGGTCGATGTCGTCGCGGTAGTAGTCGGGGTCGTTGTTGTGCAGCTTCACCAGGTACGACACCGCGGCGAGGATGTCGGCCCGGGTGAGCTGGAAGTCGAGCGGGCCCGCCTCCGGATCGGCGTTCGGGACCGCGAGGCCGAGCGGCTTCAACGGGAGCTTGGCGTACTCGTCACGCAGCTTCTTCGAGACCTTGTGCCGACCGACCTTGGCCATGTCGTAGCGCTTGGGGTTGAAAAAGAGGTTGTCGAGCAGCTGACGGGCCGAGTCGGGGGTCGGCGGCTCGCCCGGACGGAGCTTGCGGTAGATGTCGACGAAGGCCTCGTCGACGGTGGCGGTGTTGTCCTTCTCGAGGGTGTTGCGCACCGACTCGTACGGGTTGCCGTTGGGGTCGAGGATCAGGTGCAGCAGCTCGTCGTCGGACTCGCCGAACCCGAGCGCCTTGAGCAGGATCGTGACCGGCTGCTTGCGCTTCCGGTCGATCCGCACGTAGCAGATGTCCTTCTTGTCGACCTCGAACTCGAGCCAGGCCCCACGTCCCGGGATGACCTTGGCGTCGACGACGTCCTTCTCGGGCTGGGTCTTGTCGGGGGTGATGCCGAAGTACACGCCCGGCGACCGCACCAGCTGCGAGACGACGATCCGCTCGGTGCCGTTGATGATGAAGGTGCCGCGATCGGTCATCATCGGGAAGTCCCCCATGAAGACCGTCTGCTCCTTGATCTCTCCGGTGGTCGCGTTCATGAACCGGGCGGTGACGAACAGGGGTCGGGCGTACGTCACGTCGCGCTGACGGCACTCGTCCTCGGAGTGCTTCGGCGGGTCGAAGACGTGGTCGGTGAGCTCGAGCTTCAGGGTGCCGGTGAAGTCCTCGATCGGCGAGAGGTCGCTGAGGACCTCGGCGATCCCCTCGTCGAGGAACCACTGGAACGAGTCCCGCTGCACCGCGATCAGATCGGGGAGGGAGAGGACCTCGGGGAGGTTGGAGAACGAAAGACGTTCGCGGGACGCGAGACGAGGCACAGCGGCTCCTCAGGCGGTACGGGAAGCGGACAGGCGCGCAAAGACCAAGGCCGGAATGATCAGCAGTCGCACGAACGGGCGGACGAACGGGCAGGCACGGCTCGTCGGATCATAGCCGCGGTGAGGCCGAGGCGCCAGGGACGCGGCCGCCCGGCCCCGGACACCGCCGGGGCCGCTCGGCCGGAGGATACGGCCCGGCCGGAGCCGGGTCAAGGACCCGCTCGATCGTCGGGCTACTTGAGCTCGACGCTGGCGCCGGCCTCCTCGAGCTGCGCCTTCGCCTTCTCGGCGTCCTCCTTGCCCACCTTCTCGAGCACGGGCTTCGGAGCGCCGTCCACGAGGTCCTTGGCCTCCTTGAGGCCGAGGTTGGTGAGGGAGCGGACCTCCTTGATGACGTTGATCTTCTTGTCACCGGCGGAGACGAGGATCACGTCGAACTCGTCCTGCTCGCCGTCACCGGCGGCGGCCTCGCCACCGGCGGCCGGGGCGGCCGCAACGGCGATGGCGGCCGGGGCGGCGGCGGTGACGCCGAACTCCTCCTCGAACGCCTTCAGGAAGTCGTTGAGCTCGAGGACGGTCATGCTCTTGAAGACGTCGAGGAGCTCTTGGGTGCTCATGGCCATGGTGTGGTCTCCCGTGTGTGTGCGATCGGTGGGCTCAGGCCTCGGGGGCCTCGGACTCGGGGGCGGACGCCTCGGGGGCGTCCTCGGCCGCCGCCTCGGGCTCGACCGGCGCCTCGGCGGTGGTCGGCTCGACGTCGGCGGGGACGTCGGGTGCGGCCTCGGGGGCCGACTCGGTCGGTGCCGGGGCCTCGGGGGTCTCGGCGGGATCGGCGGCGGCCCGCTGGTCCACGTAGGCCTTCAGGCCGTAGGCGAAGTTGCGGGTGAAGGCCTGGAACAGCCCGGCCGCCTTGACCAGCGGCGCCTGGAAGCCGCCGGCGAGGCGGGCGAGCAGGACCTCACGGGGCTCGACCGCGGCCAGCGCCTCGACGTCGGCCGGGGTCAGGATCCGGGTGCCGAGCAGGCCGCCCTTGACCACGAGGGCCGGGGCGGTGCGCCCGAACTCCCGGATCGCCTTGGCCGCGGCGACGGCGTCGCCCCGAACGAAGGCGATGGCGGTGGGGCCGGCGAGGAGCTCGGAGAGCTCAGGGAGCCCGGCCTCGTCGGCGGCCCGCCGGGCCAGGGTGTTCTTGAAGACCTTGTACTCGGTCGCTGCGGGCCGGAGCGCGCCGCGCAGCGCGGCGAGCTCGGTGACCGTCAGGCCCCGGTACTCGGTCAGGATCGCGGCGTCGGAATCCGCCAACTTGGTGCGGATCTCCTCGACGACGGCGACTTTCTCGGGTCTCGCCATGTGCGTGCTCCGGTGCCGGTGGACACGAAAACGGGGCGCCTCCGGCCTCCACCGGGTCTCCCGGCGGAACGAGGCGCCCCCGTCGACGGTCCGCGGCGGCCCCGAGGGGGCGCCCGGAGTCCACGAGCACAACCTCGTCCGGCGGGCGGGCCCATTACCCCCAGACGGCGTCCCGGAGATCCGGGGCCGACCGGGGACCGGAGGTCTTCGGCTGGTGCTGGTCGTTCTGGACTTGCTGGGTGTTGCTCGATGTTGCTCGATGTTGCTCGATCCGGCCCCGAGGGGCCCGACCGGGACGCAGATGCTAGCCGGTCTCGGCCGCGGCCTGCCCGTCGACCTTGGCCGCGGGGTCGATGCGCACCCCGGGACCCATGGTCGACGACGTGCTGATCCCCTTGAGGTACCGGCCCTTGGCCGCGGCGGGCTTGGCCCGCACGACCTCGTCGAGGACCGCCTGGTAGTTGGCCGCGAGCTGGTCGGCCGCGAAGCTGACCTTGCCGATCGGCACGTGCACGTTGCCGTACCGGTCCGTGCGGTACTCCACCCGACCGGCCTTGTACTCGGCCACGGTACGGCCGACATCGTTGGTCACGGTGCCGGTCTTCGGGTTGGGCATCAGGCCCCGGGGCCCGAGCACCCGGCCGAGCTTCCCGACCAGGGGCATCAGGTCGGGCGTGGCCACCGCGACGTCGAAGTCGAGGAAGCCCCCCTCGACCCGGCTGACGAGGTCGTCGGCGCCCACGGCGTCGGCGCCGGCGGCCTCGGCCTCCCGGGCCTGGTCGCCCGCGGCGAACACCGCGACCCGGACGGTCTTGCCGGTGCCGTGGGGCAGCGAGACCGTGCCCCGGATCATCTGGTCGGCCTTGCGGGGGTCGACGCCGAGGCGGAAGACCACCTCGACCGTCTCGTCGAACTTGCGGGTCGCCAGCGTCTTGACCAGGCCGAGGGCCTCGTCGGGTGCGTGCAGCTTCTCGCGGTCGTAGCGGGTCGTGGCGTCGGTGTAGGCCTTGCCGTGACGGGCCATGGAGGTCCTCCCTCGGGTCGTGGGTCCGGACCCGGCGGCGAGGTGCTCCGCCGGGGGGTCGTGCAGGTCGTGCAGGTCGTCCGGGTCAGTCGGCGATCTCGATGCCCATCGAGCGGGCCGTGCCGGCCACCTGGGCCAGGGCGCCGTCGAGGTCGACCGCGTTGAGGTCGGGCATCTTGGTCTCGGCGATCTGCTGGAGCTGGGCCCGGGTGATCCGGCCCACGGTCTGGGACCGGGGGCTGGTCGCGCCCTTGTCGACCCCGGCGGCCTGCCGGATGAGGACCGGCGTGGGCGGGGTCTTGGTGATGAAGGTGAAGGACCGGTCCTCGTAGACGGTGATCTCGGCCGGGATCACCGTGCCCCGCTGGCTCTCGGTCGCGGCGTTGTACGCCTTGCAGAAGTCCATGATCTGGATGCCGTGCGGACCGAGCGCGGTGCCGACCGGCGGGGCCGGGGTGGCCTGGCCGGCCTCGATCTGGATCCGCACGATGGCGGCGACCTTCTTCTTGGCCATGGGGGACTCTCGTTTCCTTCGTGGAGGGATCGGACCGACGGGGCGGGACTAGAGCTTGGCCACCTGGCCGAACTCGAGCTCGACCGGCGTCTCACGACCGAAGATGTTGACGAGCACCTTGAGCTTCGACCGGTCGACGTCGATCTCGGAGATGGAGCCGTTGAAGTCGGCGAAGGGACCGGTGACGACCCGGACCTGCTCGCCCTCCTCGAACTCGATGCGCGGTCGCACCTTCTTCTCGGCCATCGGTCCCTCGAGCTTGGCGACGCCGAGGATGTCCTCGACCTCCTTGCGGGACAACGGCGTGGGCCGGGCCCCGCTGGGCCCGACGAAGCCGGTCACCCCGGGCGTGTTCCGCACGATGCCCCAGGTGTTGTCGTCGAGCTCCATGCGGACCAGGACGTAGCCGGGGTACATCTTCTTCTGGACCACTCGGCGCTGGCCACCCTTGAACTCGACGACGTCCTCCATCGGGATGACGACCTCGAAGATCTGGTCCTCGGAGTGGTACGACCGGACCCGGTTGGCCAGGTTCGACTTCACCTTGTTCTCGTACCCGGCGTAGGAGTGGACCACGTACCAGCGACCGGGCCGGTCGAACGGGCTCGGTTCGACCGGGACGACCTCGTCCTCGTCGTCGATCAGCTCGACGACGTCGGTGAGCTCGGCCGAGGGGTCGAGTGCGACCTCCACCACGACCGCACCCTCGGCCGACTCGTCGGCGGGGTCGGCCAGGGCCGGGGATTCGGGGTTCTCGTCGAGATCGAACGTCATGGTGTCCCGATCGGTCGAGGGTGGGTCGGGGGCAGGCGGGTCGCGCCGGTCAGTCGAACAGGAAGAGGACGAACTTGCCGGACAGGTAGTCGAACCCGAAGATGAGGGTGGTCATCACCACCACGGCGATCAGCACGACCAGCGAGGAGTTGATCACCTCACGCCGGGTCGGCCAGGCGACCTTCTTGAGCTCGCTGCGGACCTCGGCGAGGTACTGGCGGGGACCGATCCGCTCCCGGGAGCCCTCCTTCTGGGGGGCCGCGGGCCGGCGTTCGGGCGCGCGGGGCTTGTCGGCGCCTTGCTTCGCCATGAGCCGTTTCGTCTGTCGGTTCACCGCCGGGCGTTCCTCGCCGTCTTGGATGCGATCTGGGATTTGGATGCGATCTGGGTTCCGGAGCACCAGCGCTGCGAGCAGGGCAGGAGGGACTCGAACCCCCAACCGCCGGTTTTGGAGACCGGTGCTCTACCAATTGAGCTACTGCCCTCTGGGGGCCAGGCCGCGGTGCGGACGCGCCGAACCGGCAGCCGGGACGATGGAGACTAGCAGCGCAGGCCGCCCGGCTCCCGGGCCGTCAGATGGGGAGCGTGCGGCGGCGGGCCCGGGCGACGACCAGGGCGACCGTCGTCGTCCCGGCCGCGGCCACCGCACCGGCCACCGCCCCGGCGTAGGCCAGGCGCCGCCGGGTCAGGACCGAGGTCACCGCCCGACGCTCACCGGCGGCGGTGATGGTGGCCAGGGTGGCGGCGAGGAGCCCCGGCGCGGGCTCGAGGTACTGGGTCCGCAGGAGCTGCAGGCCCCGCAGCATCCGGCGGTAGCGGGCGAGCTCGGCCTGGCAGCGCAGGCACGACTCGACGTGGCGGCGGACCGGCAGGTCGATGGGCTCGTCCGAGTCCACGACCTGGGGCAGCAGGGCTGCGATCTCCTCACACTGCGTCGGCATGGCGCTCCGCCTCCTCGTAGAGCAGGTCCCGCATCCGCTTCCGGCCCCGGTGGAGCCGGACCTTCGCCGCGGTCACCGAGATCCCGAGCTCCTCGGCGATGGCCTCGTGGGAGAGGCCGTAGATGTCCTTGAGCACCACCAGCGACCGCAGCCGGGGCGGCAGCTCGTCGAGCGCGGCCGCGAGGCGGGCCAGCAGCTCGTGGTTCTCGGTGGCCATCTCCGGGTGGAGCGCGACCTCGGTCTCGACCGGGTCGGCGACCTCGTCGAGGCCGACGGTCCGGTGCCGCCGGCGCTTCCCGTGCTGGGTCGCCGCGGCATTGGACGTGATCCGGTACATCCAGGTGGAGAACTGGGCCTCGCCGCGGAACCGGCGGATCCCCTTCCAGGCACGGAGGTAGGCCTCTTGCACCACGTCCTGGGCGTCCTCTTCCGAGGCGGTGAGCCGCACCGCCAGCGTGTACGTGTCGACGTAGGTCCGGCGCACGATCTCGTCGAACGCACCCCGGTCGCCCTCACGGGCGGCCGCAACGAGCTCGGCGAGGTCGATGGGTCCGGACGCTCCGGAAACTGGAGCCACGGTCAGACTCTGCCCGACGGACGGGGGTTACGCGGGGATCCCGGGCCTACCGGGTCTCCTTGTGGAGGGTGTGGCGGCGGTCCCACCGGCAGTACTTCTGCATCCCGATGCGCTCACGGTCGTTGATCTTGTTCTTGACCGTGATGTAGTTCCGGCGCTTGCACTCCTCGCACGCCAGGGTCACCTTGACCCGCTTGTCCGACGCCATGGTCCGAGCCCCTCTCGATCGACTGCGCTCGTGGGTTACTTGAGGATCTTGGTGACCTGACCCGCACCCACGGTCCGACCACCCTCACGGATCGCGAACCGCAACCCATCCTCCATCGCGATCGGCGCGATCAACTCCACCACCATCTCCGTGTTGTCCCCCGGCATCACCATCTCCGTCCCCGACGGCAACTCGATCGAACCCGTGATGTCCGTCGTCCGGAAATAGAACTGCGGCCGATAATTCCCGAAGAACGGCGTGTGCCGACCACCCTCATCCTTCGTCAACACATACACCCGAGCCTCGAACCTCGTGTGCGGAGTGATGCTCCCAGGCTTCGCGAGCACCTGACCCCGCTCCACCTCCTCCTTCTTCGTCCCCCGCAACAACGCACCGATGTTGTCCCCCGCCCGACCCTCGTCGAGCAACTTCCGGAACATCTCCACACCCGTACACACCGTCTTCGACGTCGGCTTGATCCCCACGATCTCGATCTCATCGTTCACATGGACGATCCCACGCTCCACACGACCCGTCACCACCGTCCCACGACCCGTGATCGTGAACACATCCTCGATCGGCATCAAGAACGGCTTGTCCACATCCCGCACCGGCTCCGCGATGAAATCATCCACCGCCGCCATCAACTCCAGGATGCTCTGCGACCACGCCGCATCCCCCTCCAACGCCTTCAACGCCGACACCCGAACCACCGGCACGTCATCACCCGGGAACTCGTACTCGTTCAACAACTCCCGAACCTCGAGCTCCACCAGCTCCAGGATCTCCTCGTCATCCACCATGTCGGCCTTGTTCAACGCCACCACGATGTTCGGCACACCCACCTGACGCGCCAACAACACATGCTCACGCGTCTGCGGCATCGGACCATCCGTCGCCGCCACCACCAGAATCGCCCCATCCATCTGCGCCGCACCCGTGATCATGTTCTTGATGTAATCCGCATGACCCGGACAATCCACATGCGCGTAATGACGATTCTCCGTCTCGTACTCCACATGCGCGATCGAGATCGTGATCCCCCGCTGCCGCTCCTCCGGAGCCTTGTCGATCATGTCGAACGCCGTGAACGACGTCCCCTCGTTCTGCTCCGACAACACCCGCGTGATCGCCGCCGTCAACGTCGTCTTCCCATGGTCGATATGACCAATCGTCCCAATGTTCAAATGCGGCTTCGTACGCTCAAACTTCGCCTTGGCCATTGGAAACGTGTCTCCTCGGGACGTGCGGAGGGTCGGGTGCCCTCGGGTGGATTCCTGGTGTCTGGTGCCTGGTGTCTGGTGCCTGGTGTGTAGCGGTGGCGGGACTCGAACCCGCGACGCCGCGATTATGAGCCGCGTGCTCTGACCAACTGAGCTACACCGCCGAGCAACCGACGACGGACCTGCCGTCGCCGGAGCGAGCCCTCGGTGGGGATTGAACCCACGACCCCTTCCTTACCATGGAAGTGCTCTGCCACTGAGCTACAAGGGCAAGGCCGGAAAGGATAGCCGTCGCCGCGCGGACCCCCCGAAGCCGGTCGGGGCCGGTCCGGATCCCCACCGCCGGGAAGGTCCCCGTCCCGCCCGGCCGGGGCGGACCGGGCGTCGGCGTCGCCGGGGCTACCGTGCCCTCGTGCCGTTGACCGTCCGACCCGCCGAGCGGCGCGACGCCGAGGCCATCCGGACCATCTACAACCGGGAGGTCCTCGGCTCGACCGTCACCTTCGACCTGGTCCCCCGGACCCTCGAGGAGCAGGTGGCGTGGCTCGACGACCACGCCGGGGGCCACCCGGCCGTGGTAGCGGTGGACGACGACGGGACGGTGGTCGGCTTCGGGGCCCTCTCCCCGTGGCGCCCGAGCCGACCCGCCTACGCCACCTCGGTCGAGGACTCGGTCTACGTGGACGAGGGCTGGCGGGCCCGGGGGGTGGGCCGGCTGATCCTCGACGACCTGCTCCGCCGGGCCGAGGCCCACGGGTTCCACGCGGTGTTCGCCCGGATCGTGGGCGGCCACGAGGCGTCGATCGCCCTCCACGCCCGCTGCGGCTTCGAGCCGGCCGGGCTGGAGCGGGAGGTCGGGCGGAAGTTCGGCCGCTGGCTCGACGTCGTCGTGATGCAGCGGTTGCTCTAGACCCCGGGCTCGGGATCCGGGTCGTCCGCCACCGGGGGCACCCCCGGATGGTCGTCGGCCCCGCCCGCCACCAACGGCACCGCGTCGAGGCCGGGCACCGGCGGCAGGCCCGGCAGCGCCACGGCCACGGCCGAGTGGGTGGCGTGGGCCCGGACCACCTCGGAGTGGTACTCCTCGGCCACGGCCCGGAACTCGGGGGTCCGGTAGGCCCGTCCGTCGACCAGCAGACCCTCGGTGCCCTCGATCACGGCCTCGATGTCGGCGCCGGTGAGGGTCTTGTGGGTCTCCAGGGCGTGGGTGACGGCCAGGATCTCACCCCGGTTCTCCCGGAGGAGCGCCTCGGTCCGGTCGAACAGGTCACGCAGCTTCGACTCGATCCGACCGGCGAGGGTGCCCTTGAGGAGGCCCCGTTGCTCCTTGTCCTCACCCGGCCCCGGGCGGCCGATGCCGAGCCGGTCGGTGATCGCGTGGGAGGTGATGGTGGAGCCCATGCCCCAGTACCCCTCCATCAGCGTCGCCAGCTGGGTCGCGGTCTCGAGGTCGCCGGTGACCCCGGAGGAGCTGTCGCCGTCGAAGAACATCTTCTCCCCCGCGAGCGACGCCAGCGACACCATGACGTCGGCCTCGAAGTCGGAGCGCCAGTGGGTGAAGATGTCGTCGGGCGGGATCGAGCTGACCATGCCGAGGTAGTTGCCACCCTTCTCGATCGTGGCCAGGTCGATGACGAGGTGCTGGCGCACCCGGTAGGCGACGACGGCGTGACAGGCCTCGTGCAGCGCGGTGGCGTGGCGCTCGCGCTCGATGTACTCGACGTCCTCGGGTGGCCCCAGGTCCTTGAGGTGCTTCGCCTTGACGACGTCCTTCCAGGTGACCGCATCCCGACCGTCGAGCAGGGCGCTGATCAACGACTCGTTCACGAGGTCCTTGATCGTCGCGCCGGTCGCGTACGGGGTGACGGTGGCGAGACGGTCGATGTCCTCGTCGGTCAGGTCGTTGGGGACCTTGTCGAAGTAGCCGGTGTAGGTGCGGATGCGCCCCGCCTTGGACGGGTAGCCGACCTTGTAGATGCGGTCGATGCGTCCCGGCCGCAGCATGGCGGGATCGAGGGCCTCGGGCAGGTTCGTAGCCATGATCAGCAGCATGCGGTACTTGGGCGGTGGCTTCGGCTTCATCCCGAACGCCCGGCGGACGTACCGGTTGACGACGCCGCGGGGCTTCTTCAGCCCCGACATCTCGGCGAGGAGCACCTGGAGCAGCCCGCCGCCGCCCCCGCCGCCCCCACCGCCCATCATGAAGAACCGGTTGCGGCGCCGGCCCTCGACCACGTCCTCGACGCCGTCGCCCGAGCCCGCACCGTGGAGGAGCGCGGACCGGCTCGCGTCGGAGACGTACGACATCCCGCAGCACGACCGGGCCGCCCCGAAGGGCCCGGGCGTCGACCGGAAGCCGCCACCCGCGCCGGGCATGCCCGCGAGCAGGCCCCGGTTGCCGATGGCGTCGGCCTCGTCGAAGAACGCAACGACCCCGCCGTAGCGGAGCGCGTAGCGCCGGAGCCGCCGGAACAGGAACTTGACCTTCAGGATGCCGATGCCGACGTTGAGCATGCTGGCGTCGATGTTGACGAACGGCTTGCCCGTCTCGCCGGCGATGGACTCCGCCATCAGGGTCTTGCCGGTCCCCGGCGGACCCCACAGCAGCAGGCCGCCCGGGACGTAGCCGCCCTTGCTCTCGATCCGCTCAGGGTCCTCGAGGAAGGCGATGTTCTCCTGCACCTTGCGCAGGACCTGATCCTGGCCCCAGACGTCGCTGAAGCGGGTCTCGATGTCGTCGGGGAAGAAGGTCTCGACCCCGCCCCGGGTGAGCAGGAAGCCGAACAGGAAGACCTGGAAGCCGACCCAGATCGACAGGTACGCGATCGCCTGGAGGTAGGTCGGCGAGTTCTCGGAGATCCAGTTGATGAGGTCGAAGGGCGCGAGGAAGACCGTGGTGTCGAAGAGACGCGCGACCACCACGAGCACGGCGATGACCACGATCGTCCACTTGACCGCCCGCGCGACCCGGTACCGGGTGTAGGCGCTCATCCCGCTCAGGCGACGGTTCCCGGCGGCGAAGACGCGCTCGCGCCAGAACAGGTAGTACCGGGCCGAGTGCTCGCTGACGACGAAGTGGATCTGGCGCAGCACCTCGATCCCGAAGAGCACGACGATCCACAGCTGGCCCCGGAGGGTCAGGTCGAAGGCCTCCCCGAACGGCAGCAGCGGGTTGTCGCCCATCTCGGCGGCCACGAAGAACCCGAACAGGCCCCCGAGCAGCAGCAGGAACTTCATCCGGTCCCACCAGGTCATCGGGCGGCGGGTCCGCCGCTCGCTCTCGCGGGGCCGACTCGTGTACTCGCGAGAGGGGACGGGCAGCGCGGGGTCCATCGTCACTTCTCCCTCACGGTCCACGAATCGACCACGGTCCGGATCTTGCCCCGGTTCTCGTCGAAGCACCCGACGGAGCAGGAGACGAGCAGCCCGTAGAGCTTGCGGGTGGCCTGGTCGAGCAGGATGGTCTGGTCGATGGTCATCCGCGTGCCGTCGACCTCGATGGTGGCGGCCATGTGGCTGCCCCGGAAGCCACCCTCACGCTGGATCTCCTCGTACTCGAGCACGTCGGCGGTGCCCGCCTCGAGGGCCTGGTCGACGTCGAAGAAGTAGTTCCGCAAGGTCGACAGCGAGACCTTGTCGGAGGCGTCGAAGTCGAGCGTCCGCACGACCGCGAGCCCGACCGGGTGCTCGGCGTCGGGTGCACCGAGGTGGCGGAGCGAGGGCCGGGGGCTGGCGTCGAAGGCGACCCGCCAGGTGTCGGTGAGCTCGGTCCGCCGCTCGGCCGCGGTGAGCTCGCCACCGAGCGCGGTGAGCATCTCCTTCTCGTCGAACAACGTCCAGCGGTCGGGGACCTTGAAGTAGGCCCGGTCCTCGGAGCTCTTGACGTAGTTGAAGCCGGAGTCGGTGCACCCCGCGACGGCCGTCAGGGCCACCAGCACCGCCGCGATCCCCACGATCCGTCGCCGCACCCCGAGCCTCCCTGGACGGCTCTCAGTATCCCCCATCCGGGCGGGGCGTGGGTCTCGGGGCGGCGCCGACCGAGGCACGCCCCGGATCGGGACGCCGGCGGACGTTGGTGGGAGTGGGCCGGGCTGGATTCGAACCAGCGTAGCTTGCGCAGCAGTTTTACAGACTGCCCCCTTTGGCCACTCGGGTACCGACCCGGGGGGCCACGTAAAGTAGCACCCCGGTGTCCCGAGATCCTGGGGGGAGCGACGACGATGCCGTCCTTCGACGTGGTGTCCGAGATCGATCAGCAGGAGGTCCGCAACGCGGTGGACCAGGCCGCCCGTGAGGTCTCCACCCGGTTCGACTTCAAGGGCACCGACAGCACGGTCGAGCTGAAGGAGAAGACGATCGAGCTCCACACCGAGAGCGAGGGTCGGCTCCAGGCGCTGGTCCAGGTGCTCGAGGAGAAGCTCGTCAAGCGGGGCGTGTCGCTCAAGGCCCTGTCCTACGGCAAGGCGGAGGAGGCGTCCCGGGGCACCGTCCGCCAGGTCGTGACCCTCAACGTGGGGATCTCCACCGACAAGGGCAAGGAGATCGGCAAGTTCCTCAAGGAGCAGGGACCCAAGGGTGTGACCCACCAGATCCAGGGCGACCAGCTGCGCGTCACCGGGAAGAAGCGGGACGACCTGCAGGCGGCGATCCAGTCGCTGAAGGAGCACGACTTCGGCATCCCCCTGCAGTTCACGAACTTCCGCGACTGACCCCCGCCCGGCCGACCCCGTTCAGCGCAGGACGACGAGCAGGGCCAGACCCACCGCCACGACTCCGGACGCGTAGACCCGGTGGCGCCCGAGGTGCTCGTGGAGCAGGAGCCACCCACCCAGGGCCCCGATCACGACCGAGAACGCGCGCAGCGCCGCCACGTACCCGACCGGGGCGAGCCGCCCGGCCTCCAGCACCATCGAGTAGGCGAGCGTGGTGCACACCCCGCCGACGGCGTACCGGCGCCAGGAGCCCCGGAGCGAGCGGACGAACGCCGGCGCCCGGCCCACCGCGACGCCGGCGAGCGACACGGCGAGGGCGGCGCCGATCATGATCGAGATGCCGTACCCCAACCCCGACGAGCGGCGGGCCCCGGCGACGTCGATGGTGGTGTAGGTGCCGATCGCCGCCGCCGTGAGCGCCGACCACCCGAGCACGGCCGTGGCGGTGCCCGGACGGACCAGCGACGCGAGGCCGGCGACGACCACGAAGATCGCCACCCAGGTCCCCGGACCGAGGTCGTCGGACAGGAACCAGACGCCCCCGAGCGCAGCGACGAGCGCGCCGCCGCCGCGCGCCAGGGGATAGGTGAGCGAGAAGTCGCCGGTGCGGTACGCCTGCACCAGCGCACCGACGTAGACCACGTTCACCACACTGGAGCAGACGAGGAGCGGCACGACGTCGAGGCCGGGCGGACCGACCACGAGCAGCACGGGGATGAAGAGCAGGCCCCCCAAGAGGAACTGGCCCCAGGCGGCGAGGAACTGGTCGTCGTTGGTCTTGATCAGGAGGTTCCACGCGGCGTGGAGGAACGCCGCGCCCAGGGCGAGCAGGGTCGCCGTCGTCATGGCTGCACGCTGCGCCGGGTCAGTCGTAGTAGCCGGAGTGGAAGTAGACGCACGGGACACCGACCGAGCGGAACATCTCGACGTTGCGCCGGTCGTCCTCGAACGCGAGGAGCAGCTCGAAGCCGTAGCGGCGCAGCTCGTCGACGGTCCCCTGCTTGAACTCGCTCGTCGACCCGGTGGCGTCCTCGCCCCGCATGATCAGGAGGTCCCACCGGATCGAGTACCGCCGCAGCCACCCCTCGGTGATCGGGTGGAGCCGCTCGGGACGGGCCGTGAGCAGGACGACGTGGAGGTCGGGCCCGAGCAGGTCGAGCAGGACCCGCATCTCCTCGATCACCGGGTCGTCGGTGCACGCGTCGAAGAACCCCTGCCAGTCGCGGCGCGGGGCCTCGAGGTAGTGCTGGCGGCTCGCGGCGTCGGAGAGGACCCCGTCGATGTCGACGACCGCGGCCCGGCCGGGAGCGACCGGTCCGGCGCGCCAGTTCCAGTTTTCGGGGGTCCCGGTCATTCCCCGTCGGCGGCCGTCTGCAAGAGGTGGCGGGCCTTGATGCTCTCGACCACGCCGGGATCGGCCAGCGTGGTGGTGTCGCCCAGCGCCTTGTCCTCGCTGACGTCCTTGAGGAGCCGGCGCATGATCTTCCCCGAGCGCGTCTTCGGGAGGTCCTCGGTGAACAGGATCTTCTTGGGCTTGGCGATCGGGCCGATCGTCGCCCCGACGTGCTCGCGCAGCTCGGCCACGAGCGACTCGGAGGGGTCCACGCCCCCGCGCAGGGTCACGAACGCGGCGATCGCCTGCCCGCTGGTGGGATCGGACTTGCCCACCACGGCGGCCTCGGCGACGGCCGGGTGCCCGACCAACGCGTGCTCGACCTCGGCGGTCGAGATGTTGTGTCCCGAGACCAGCATGATGTCGTCGACGCGTCCGAGCAGCCAGAAGTAGCCGTCGTCGTCGCGCTTCACGCCGTCACCGGGGAAGTACCGGCCCGGGAAGCGCGACCAGTAGGTCTCGCGGTACCGCTCCGGATCCCCCCAGACCCCCCGGAGCATCGACGGCCACGGTTGCGTGAGGACCAGGTACCCCCCACCGGGGACCCCGACCGGGGCACCGGTGTCGTCGACCACCTCGGCTCCGACGCCGGGCAAGGGGAAGGTGGCGCTGCCCGGCTTCAGGGTGGTGGCACCCGGCAGCGGGCTGAGCATGATCGCGCCGGTCTCGGTCTGCCACCAGGTGTCGACGACCGGGCACCGGCCACCGCCGATGACCTCCCAGTACCAGACCCACGCCTCGGGGTTGATCGGCTCGCCGACCGACCCGAGGAGCCGCAACGACGTGAGGTCGTGCCGACCGGGGAACTCGGTGCCCCACTTCATGAAGGTGCGGATCGCCGTCGGGGCCAGGTACAGGGTGGTCACGCCGTACTTCTCGACGATCGTCCAGAGCCGGTCCTTGTCGGGATGGTCGGGCGTGCCCTCGTACATGACGCTGGTCGTGCGGTTCGCGAGCGGTCCGTAGACGATGTAGGAGTGGCCGGTGACCCAGCCCACGTCGGCCGCGCACCAGTAGACGTCCTCGTCGGGCCGGAGGTCGAACACCTCACGGTGCGTGTACGCCACCTGGGTCAGGTAACCGCCGGTGGTGTGCATGATCCCCTTGGGCCGGCCGGTGGTCCCCGAGGTGTAGAGGAGGAACAGCAGGTCCTCGGCATCCATCGGCTCCGGCGGGCAGTCGGCGGACTGGCCGGGAACGAGGTCGTGCCACCAGATGTCGCGACCGTCCTGCATGGGGACGTCGTGACCGGTGCGGGCGAGAACGAGGACCCGCTCGACCGTCGGGCACTCCGCGAGCGCGACGTCGGCGGTCTCCTTGAGGGGAACGATCTGGCCCCGGCGCCAGGCGCCGTCGCCGGTGATCAGGACCTTGGCCCCGGCGTCGTTGATGCGGTCGCACAGCGCATCGGACGAGAAGCCCCCGAACACGACCGAGTGCACCGCGCCGATGCGGGCGCAGGCGAGGAGCGCCATCGGGAGCTCGGGCACCATGCCGAGGTACACGTTGACCCGGTCGCCCTTGCGGACGCCGAGCTCGAGCAGCGCGTTGGCGAGCCGGCTCACGTCGTCGAGGAGCTGGGCGTAGGTGATCGTCCGGGTGTCGCCAGGCTCACCCTCCCAGTGGTACGCCACCTGGTCGCCCGCCCCGGCGGCGACGTGACGGTCGAGGCAGTTCTCGGCGACGTTGAGGCGACCGCCGACGAACCACTTCGCGAACGGCAGGTCCCACTCGCACACGGTGTGCCAGGGCTCGGTCCACGTGAGCAGCTCGGCGGCCCGGGCGGCCCAGAACGCCTCCGGGTCCGCCGCAGCCGCGGCCGCCGCTGCGGCCTCGGTGACCCTTGCGCGGGCGGCGAACGCGGCGGGCGGGGGGAAGGTCCGCTCCTCGTCGAGGAGCGAGGCGATGGTTTCGAGGGCGTCGGGCTCGGACATCGGGCTCCTCGGGTCGCGCGCTCGGGGTCGGGTGCCGACCATCCCCGGGCCGGGGCAGGCGACCCCGACCGGGCGCAGACTATCCCGAGGCGTCGCGACGCAGCACCAGGACCCGGTGTGCCCCCAGCCCCGCCGGGTCGGTGAGCGCGGCCGCCTCGACCCCCCGGCTCCGCCCGGCCAGCGCGGCCAGGTCGCCCCGGGCGGCCCCCTCCCGCCAGATGCGGTCGCCGTCGGCGACGAGGTCGGCGATACCGTGACCGGCCAGCCACTCACGCTGCGTGCGGTACTCGACCACGGACAGCCCCAGGCGCGCGGTCACGTGGCGGAGGTACTCGAGCGGCAGGTCGCAGGTGATGTCCTGGGTCCCGGGTTCACGAAGGGGACCGTCGCCGCGCTCGTGCCCGCGATAGGTGCGCAGCCAGGCCGCCTGACCCCGGGCCGCCAGCGACGACGTGGTGTCGACGTAGTCGAACAGGACGACCTCACCGACCCGGAGCCGCGCACTCACCGCTTCGAGCCAGGCCCGGGCGGCCCGGGGCACCGGGATCCGGGCGCCCGGGACGACCACCGCGCCCTCGGCCACGACGTCGGCCTCCGCGGCCAGCGCCGGCGGCGCGGGGACGACGGTCTCGGTGAAGCCGACGTCGTCGCAGTCGACGCGGACCTCGGCCCACCCCGATGCCGTCCGCTCGACCAGGTGGACCGGGAGGTTGTCGAGCAGCTCGTTGGCCAGCACTACCCCGCGCACCGTCACTGCGGGCAGCTCCTCGAGGGCGGTCACGATCGGACCCCGCCCCGGCTCGGGCTCGGGCACCTCGTCGTCGCCGGTCACGAAGGGACCGAGCGCCTCGTCGGGGGGCTCGACCGGCAACCGGGACCGCTGCTCGTCGCGGAGCTGGGCCGACCGCTCGACCAGGACGTAGCGCAGCGCCGGCGCGCAGGCCGGGTGGGACCGCAGGACGTCGGCGGCCAGTCGCCCGCGTCCGGCCCCCGCCTCGACGACCAGGAACGGGTCGGGTCGGCCCAGGCGGTCCCAGGCGGCGTCGAGCGCACGCGCCACCACCATCCCGAACAGTCCGCCGACCTCGGGGCTGGTCACGAAGTCGCGTCCGGCCCGGCCCGCGCCCCCACCTCGGGAGAAGAAACCCGCCACCGGGTCGTAGAGCGCCGCCTCCTGGAAGTCGGCGAAGGCGATCGGTCCCTCCCGACCGATCCGTTCCCGGAGCCGGGCCTCGAGCTCCATCTGGTCTCCCTCGTCGGGATTCGGTGGGTGCGCCCCGGACCGGACCGCTCAGGTCGCCCGGAAGGCGAGATCCCCGATCTTGGCGAACAGCTGCGGATAGACCCCGATCACGACGACCACCGTGGTGGTGATGGCCATCGCCGCCACCAGGGCCCCCGGGACCTGCGGCGACCCGGTGTCGCCCAGATCGACCGGCGCGTGGAACCACATCCGCCGGATCACCGTGCCGTAGTAGAAGAACGCGACCACCGAGAACACTGCGGCCAGCACGCCCAGCACGACGGCGGCGGTGGTCCCGGCGTCGAGGACGGCCCGGAACATCACGAACTTGGCGAACCACCCGGCGAAGGGGGGGATGCCGGCCAGCGAGAACAGGAAGACCGTGAAGACCACGGCCATCGCCGGGTTGGACCGCCCCAGACCCGAGAAGGACTGGATCTCGGTGGAGCGGGTGCGCCGGGCGTTGGCGATCACGCAGGCGAACGCACCCATGTTCATCGCGGCGTAGATGAGGATGTAGACGAGCACGCCCTGGAAGCCGGCCCGGGCGGCGTCGTTGTCGCCCGACACCGCCAAGGGCACCAGGATGAACCCACCCTGGGCCACCGAGGAGTAGGCGAGCATCCGCACGACATCGGTCTGGCGCAGTGCGGCCAGGTTCCCCACCACGATGGAGGCGGCGGCGAGGATCCAGATCACGGGCTGCCAGGAGTTCGGGCTGGCGAAGAAGCCGAGGGCGACGACGGAGAGCATGGCCACGAACCCGGCCGCCTTCGACGCCACCGACAGGAACGCCGTCACCGGGAGCGGGGCGCCCTGGTAGGTGTCGGGCGCCCAGAAGTGGAAGGGCACTGCCGAGACCTTGAAGGCGAAGCCGGCGAGGGTGAGGAAGATCGCCACCGCGAAGAGGGCGGGATTGTCGCCACTCGCCACCGAGCCGATCTCGGAGAGCAGGGTGCTGTTGCTCAGACCGAAGATGAGCGACATGCCGTAGAGCATGACCGCCGATGACAGGACGCCGATGATGAAGTACTTGATCGCGGCCTCGTTGGACCGGGTGTCGTGCTTGCGCCACCCGGCGAGCACGAAGGTCGGCAGGGTGACCGTCTCGATCGCGACGAAGATCGTGATGAGGTCGCGGGCCGAGGCGAGGACGACCATCCCCAGCACCGAGGTGACCAGCAGCACGTAGTACTCGCCCCGGTAGTAGTCGCCTTCGTCGATGTAGTCATACGACATCAGGACCGCCACGTAGCCCACGATGAGGAAGAACCCGGCGAAGGCCAGCGCGTAGTTGTCGACCACGAACGCGCCGCCGAACATCGACCGGGTCTCGCCGTCGGCCGCGAGGGTGAACACCGGGATCAGTGCGAGGAGCAGCCCGATCCCCGCGATCTGGGGCACGGCCCGACGACCACCGTCCTTCCAGACGAAGTCGACGACCAAGGCGAGCAGCGCAACGGCCGCCAGCACGATGACCGGCGCGAGCGCGTGGTAGTCGAAGTACGGGGTACCCACGGAACGGCTCCTAACCCGAGAAGGCTCGGGTGATCGAGCTGGCGGCGTCGTTGGTGATGGAGAAGATCAGGTTCGGGAACAGACCGAAGACCACGATGCCCAGGAGCAGCGGCGTCCAGGCCACCCACTCGGGGCGGTGGACGTCGTGGATGTGGGCGTCCTCGAACTCCGGCTTGGGCGTCCCCATGCCGACCCGCTGGTACATCCAGAGGAGGTAGCCGGCCGCCAGGACGGTGCCGATCGCAGCGACGACCATGAAGGTCCGGAAGGTCCAGAGCGTGCTGGCGGTGTTGCCGAGGATGCCGTTGGCCAGGCGTGACGGCTCGAACGCGCTGAGCACCGCCGGGAACTCGCCCCAGAAGCCGGCCAGGCCGGGCAGGCCGAGGGAGGCCATGGCGCAGAAGCCGAGGATCCAGCCCATCTTCGGTGCCGAGACGAGCAGGCCACCGAGCCGGGACATCTCCCGGGTGTGGTAGCGGTGCTGGATCGAGCCGGCCAGGAAGAACAGCATCCCGGTGATGAGACCGTGGGCGACCATGCCGAACACGGCGGCGTTGACGCCGAAGTCGGTGAGCGTCGCGATGCCGAGCATCACGAAGCCCATGTGGGCGACCGACGAGAACGCGATCAGCCGCTTCATGTCGCGTTGCGCCAGACAGCACAGGGCGCCGTAGATGATGCCGATGACCGACAGGAGGCCGATCCAGGGGGCCCAGACCTGCGCCCCCTCGGGCAGGATCGGCAGTGCGATGCGGATGAAGCCGTAGGTGCCGAGCTTCAGGAGCACGGCGGCCAGCAGCACCGAGCCCACCGTCGGCGCCTCGGTGTGGGCATCGGGGAGCCAGGTGTGGAACGGGAACATCGGCACCTTGATCGCGAAGCCGAGGAAGAGGCCGGCGAACAGCAGGACCTGGGTGCCCCTGGTGATGCCGGCACCCTCGAACGAGGCGAGGGTGCTGATGTCGAACGTCGACCGCTTCGACAGGAAGTAGAGGGCGAGGAAGCTCACCAGCATCAGCGCCGAGCCGAAGAGGGTGAAGAGGAAGAACTTGATCGACGCGTACTCGCGGTTCGGGCCCCCCCAGACCCCGATCATGAAGAACATCGGGAGGAGGACGACCTCGAAGAAGATGAAGAAGAGCACGAGGTCGAGGGCGACGAAGGTCCCGATCATCCCGACCTCGAGCAGGAGGATCAGGGCCAGGAACGCCTTCGGGTTGTGCGGCTCCGGGAAGTGGTCCAGCGAGTAGATGATGCACAACGGCACGATCACCATGGTCAGGATCAGCAGCGGCAGCGAGATGCCGTCAATCCCGAGGTGGTACCGGGCGTTGATGACCGGGATCCACTCCTTGTCGACCTGGAACTGCATCTTGGCCGTGTTCCCGAAGTCGAAGTCGACGAGGATGCCGACCCCGATCGCCAGGGTCACGAGAGAGGTGAGGAGGGCGACGACCTTGATCGCAGCTTCCTCCGCCCGCGGGATCAGCAAGACGATCGCCATCCCGACGAGCGGGGTGAAGACCGCGAGGGTCAGCGCCCAGTCATCGAACCAGTCCATGTGCCGTGTGATCCCCTCAGCTAAGCGACGTTGACGATGTAGACCGCAAGGCCGATGACCCCGACGGAGGCGAGCAGGAAGAGGGCGTACCGCTGGAGTCGTCCGGACTGCAGCTTCGACATGCCGCCGCCCGCCAAGACGGTCTCGCGCCCGATGTCGTTGACCGCGCCGTCGACGACCTCCTGGTCGAAGACCTCGTAGGCCCAGCGACCCGCCCGTGCGCTCCCCCGTCCGACGGCGTTGACGACGCCGTCGATGACGTACTGGTTGATCCAGTTCGAGCCGCGGGCGATCGGCCCCTTGACCCCGGCGACGATGACGCCCTCGTAGAGGTCGTCGAGGTAGTACTTGCGCTCGAGGAACCGGTAGCCCGCGTGGGCGACCCGGTTGCGCTGGGTGAGACCCTTGAGGGCCCCGTGCTCCTCGCGCCGGAACACGAAGAAGGCGGCGACCCCGACCACGATGGTGGCGAGGCTGACCGAGATGGCCGCGAGGCCGTAGTCGAACTCGGGGATGATCATCTCCTTCGGCAGGCCGCCCACCTGCTCGAACCACTCCTGGAACTTCTTGATCTCGAACGGTGCCGACTGCAGGAGCCCAGCGACCACCGAGAGCACTGCGAGGATCACCAGCGGCACGGTGATGGCCGGGGTGGACTCGTGCGGATGGTGATGACCCCGGTACTGCCCGAAGAACGTGAGGTACACGCAGCGGGTCATGTAGGCGGCGGTCATGGCCGCGCCGATCAGACCCACCACGAGGAAGATGCGGAAGTCACCCTGGTCGGCGGTGGCCAGGATCTCGTCCTTCGACCAGAACCCGGCGAAGGGGAAGATGCCGGCCAGGGCGATGGTGCCGACGATGAACGTCCAGAAGGTGACCGGCATGGGCTTGCGCAGCCCACCCATCTCCCGCATGTCGAAGGAGTGGTGGGTGGCGGAGTGGCTGATCGAGCCGGCCCCGAGGAAGAGGCAGGCCTTGAAGAAGGCGTGGGTGAAGAGGTGGAACACCGCACCCAGCCAGGCACCGACCCCGAGGGCCATGACCATGTAGCCGAGCTGGCTCACGGTCGAGTAGGCCAACACCTTCTTGATGTCGTTCTGGACGAAGGCGAGCGCCGCCCCGACGATGATCGTGACGCCGCCGACGACGGCCATCATGTTGAGCCCGCCGCCACCGATGCTGAAGCCCTCCCAGAACACCGGGTAGACGCGGGCACCCAGGAAGACGCCGGCGACGACCATGGTCGCGGCGTGGATGAGGGCCGACACCGGGGTCGGTCCGGCCATGGCGTCGGGCAGCCAGGTGTGCAGGAAGAACTGTCCCGACTTGCCCATGATGCCGAACATCAGCGCCACCGACGCCCACATCATGAGGCCGTGGTTGACCTCGGGGCTCAGGGCGTACTCGTTGACGACCGAGATGTCGAACGACCCGGCGGCAAAGAAGACGATGATGATGCCCGTCATCAGGCCGACGTCACCGGTCCGGGTGGTGAGGAAGGCCTTCAACGCTGCGTTGGAGTTCGGCTTCTCCTCCCACCAGTGCCCGATCAGCATGAAGGAGCACAGTCCGACCAGCTCCCACCCGACCATGAGCTGCAGCAGGTTCGCCGAGATGACCATGAACAGCATCGAGGCGGAGAACAGCGAGAGCGCGGCGTAGTAGTGGGTGAAGCGACGGTCCTCGTGCATGTAGGCCGTGCTGTACACGTGCACGAGCAGCGAGATGAGGGTGACGACCACCAGCATCATCACGACGAGACCGTCGACGCGGGCACCGATCTCGAACTTGGCCGGCCCGTTCTCCCACCAGGTGAACCCGCGCACGACCGGCTCGACCTCGGGAGCGCCGGTTGCCGCAGCCACGACGCTGCGCCCGAGGGCACCCAGGCCCGTGGCCGCGCCACCTTCCTTGCTGACCGCGGCCTCGACCCGGTCGATCCACTGCATCACCGTGATGCAGGCGAGCACGAATGCCGCACCGAGCGCGGCAATCCCGATCTCAGCCCCCTTCTTCGGCATGCGCTTGCCGAAGAAGAGGATCAGCAGGTACGAGACCGCCGGGATGAGCGGGATGATCCAGACGTTGTCGAGCATCGTACGAATCAGCCCTTCAGCTGCTCGACCCGATCGAGATCGGGGCTCCGGAGGTTGCGGTAGATCAGCAGCACGATGGCCAGACCGATGCCGACCTCGGCGGCAGCGATCGTGATCACGAACAGTGCGAAGACCTGGCCGGCCACGTCCTGGGCCTGGGCCGAGAACGCGATCAGGTTGATGTTCACGGCGTTGAGCATCAGCTCCACGCTCATCAGGACCAGCACCGAGTTCCGCCGGGCCAGGACCCCGTACGCACCGGCGCAGAACAGGAACGCGCTGAGGATCAGGAAGTAGTTGATCGGCATCGGATCAGTCCCTCCGCGCCAGGGCGACCGCGCCCACCAGGGCGGCGAGGAGCAGCATCGACACGACCTCGAACGGGATCACGAACTGGCGGAAGATCGACTCCCCGACGCTCGCCGCGCTCCCGACCTCGACCATCGAGTCGCGGAAGCGGAGCTCGGTCCCGGCGAAGGCGTCGACGAGGAACACCGCGAGCACGCCGAACAGGAACAGGGCCACCACGGCGGCAGCCAGGCGCTGGGAGTTGTCGAGCTTGCCGCGTTCCTCGCGCATCGGGGCCCGGGTGAGCATGACGCCGAAGAGGAACAGCACGATGATGGCGCCGATGTAGATCAGCACCTGCACCCAGGCGACGAACTCGGCGAGCAGCAGGATGTACTGCGCGGCGCTGCCGGCGAACACCACGATGAGGAAGAGGGCGGCGTGGACCACGTTGTTGGCGCGGACGACCCCGATCGCCGCGCCGGCCATGGCGACCGCGATGATCCAGAAGGCGACCTGCTGCTCCCACATGGCCGGGCTACTTCTTCTTCTTCGCCGACTCGGCGCCGACCTCGAGCGGCTCGGGCTCCGGGACGGTCTCCATCCACTCGCCCAACTTCACCTTGTCGTGGAGGAGGCGGGCGATGCTGTGCTCGGAGTACTCGTACTCCGGGCTCCAGAACAGCGCGTCGAAGGGGCAGACCTCGACGCAGATCCCGCAGTACATGCACAGGGAGTAGTCGATATCGAAGCGGTCGAGGACGCTGACCGTCCGGTCGCGTCCGCCTTCACGCCGGGGCGGGCGCTTCTCCTTGTGACCCTCGATGTAGATGCACCAGTCGGGGCACGAGCGTGCGCACAGCATGCAGACGGTGCAGTTCTCCTCCTTGAGCGCGATCACCCCGCGCGCCCGCGTCGGGGGCTCCTCCTTCTCGTGGGGGTACTGCACCGTCACCGCGGGCTTCAGCATCGTCTTGAACGTGATACCGAGACCCCCGATCATCCCCGGGATCTTCTTGCGGGCCATCAGAACGCCACCTTGAAGAGGGCCGTCACGAGCAGGTTCGCCAGGCCCAGCGGGATCAGGAACTTCCACGCGAACGCCTGGAGCTGGTCCTCACGGAGCCGCGGGAAGGTGAAGCGGGCCCAGAACATGAGGAACGCCACGAGCATGAGCTTGGCGAAGAGGACGAGGGGGCCGATCCAGTTGGCGAGGTCGCCGTCGACCCACGGCAGCGCGTACCCGCCGAGGAACAGGGTCGCGGCGATCGCCGAGAACGCGAAGGCGGTGCCGTACTCGCCCATGAAGAAGAAGAGGAACCGGAAGCCCGTGTACTCCACGTGGTACCCGCCGACGAGCTCGCTCTCGGCGACCGGCATGTCGAACGGGGTCTGGGTGAGCTCGGCCTGCGCCGCGATGAGGAAGATCAGGAAGCCCACGAACTGGGTGAGGATGTAGGGGTTCCCGATCCAGTCGATCCCGAAGATCGACTGCTGCTGCTGGGCGACCACGATCCCGTTGAGGCTCATCGTGCCGGCCTGGATGACCACCCCGATGACGGCGAGGAGCAGGGGCAGCTCGTAGGCGATGAGCTGGCCCGCGGCCCGAAGCCCACCCAGGAGGGCGTACTTGTTCGCGCTCGACCAGCCCGCCATCAGGATCCCGATGACCGAGAGGCTCGACACCGCCAGGGCGTAGAACACCCCGATGTCGAGGTCCTTGACCACGAGGTCGGGGCCCATCGGGATGACGAGGAAGACCAGGAAGGTCGAGATCAGGACCACGGCCGGGGCGCCGGCGAAGACCTTGCGGTCGGCCCCGTCGGGCATCAGGTCTTCCTTCTGCACGAACTTGAGGCCGTCGCCGATCAGCTGGAACCAGCCGTGGAAGCCACCCGGGTCCATCGGGCCGAGCCGGCTCTGCATGTGGCTCATCATCTTGAGCAGGAAGACGTAGCCGAGGATGAGCGCGCCCGCCGGGATGATCAACAGGATCACCAGCGTCTTGATCGCCAGGGCGGCACCCCAGCCGATCTCGATCCCGAGGGTCGTGAGCGCAACGGCGTTCACCGGTCGATGTCCCCCAGGATGAAGTAGAGCGAGGCGAGGATCGTCACGACGTCGGGAACGTACACACCCCGGAGCAGCCAGGGCAGGATCGACACGTTGCTGAACGACGCCGACCGGATCTTGACCCGGAACGGCCCGGTCGCTCCCTTGGAGACGATGTAGTACCCCATCTGCCCGAGGGGGTTCTCGGTCTCGACCCAGGCCTCGCCCTCTGGCACCTTGATGATGCGCGGCACCTTGGCCATGACCGGACCGGCGGGCAGCCCGTCGAGGAGCTGGAGGACCATGCGCACCGACTCCCGGGTCTCCTGGAGCCGGACCCAGTACCGGGCGAACGAGTCGCCGGCCGCATGGGTCCAGACCTTGAAGTCGAGGTCGGGGTAGGCGAGGTAGGGCACGCCGTCGCGCCGGAGGTCCCAGTCGACACCCGAGGCGCGCAGGTTGGATCCCGACACCCCGTAGGCGGTCCCGATGTCGCCGGGGATGATGCCGATCCCCCGGGTACGGCTGAGGAAGATCTCGTTGCCCACCACCAGGTCCTCGAACTGGTCGCACGAGTCGAGGACCAGCTGCATCACCTGGCGGGTCTCGGACACCCAGCCCCACGGGAGGTCGTCCTTGAGGCCGCCGATGCGGTTGAAGTTGGGGTGGAAGCGACCGCCGGTCGCGCCCTCGATCAGGTTGAGGACGTGCTCACGGTCACGGAAGCCGTAGAAGGCCGGGGTCAGCGCGCCGACCTGCAGGCCCATCTCGCCGAGGAACAGCACGAAGGTCGCGATGCGCGAGAGCTCCGTGAGGATCGTGCGGATGTACTGCGCCCGGGCCGGGGCCTCGATGCCCATCAGCTGCTCAGCCGCGTGGACGAACGGCACCTCGTTGGCGAAGCTCGACAGCCAGTCGATGCGGTTGATGAGCGTGGTGATCTGCGGGTAGGTCCGGAACTCGGTGAGCTTCTCGTAGCCCCGGTGCATGTAGCCGATGACGGGGTCGGCCGCGATCACCCGCTCGCCGTCGAGCCGGACGACGAGGCGCAGCGTGCCGTGCGTGGCCGGGTGCTGCGGACCCAGGTTGAGGATCATGTCGCCGGTGTCCAGCTCGACGTTCATCTGGGCGTCGGCGAGATGACGCATCGCGCTCCGCTCGAGCTCGAAGTCCGGGGCGCTCGGCATCTCGGTCGTGCTCACTCGCCACCTCCTGCACCGTCTCCTGCACCGTCTCCTGCACCGTCTCCGCCGGCGGTGACCGCAGCGGCCTCCTCGGGCATCGCCTCGACGTCGACCAGCCCGGGCCAGGGCTTCACGACCCGGGCCAGCAGCGGGAAGTCCTTGCGCAGCGGGTGCCCCTCGAAGCCGGCCGGCAGGTACAGCTGGCGCAGGTTCGGGTGGCCGTCGAAGCGGACGCCGAACATCTCCCAGGTCTCGCGCTCGTGCCAGTCGGCCCCGGGGTAGACCCCGACCCACGACGCCACGAGCGGGTTCGTCTCGTCGACGTCGACCTTGAACGTTGCGCCCCAGCCCCGGGCGGTGGACTGCACACGGGCGAACACCTGGAACCGACCCGCCGAGCCGGCCACTCCGAACGTCATCTCCGTCGGCTGCACCGGCGCCGAGGTGTCGCCCCCGGCGTCGTCACCGCCGTCGCGGGGGGTGGGCGCCCAGTCGATGGCCGAGACGAACGAGAGGTAGTCGCACTCGAGGTCGCTGCGGGCGACCCCGGCCAGCGGGCCCCACGAGGGGTTGGTGACCCGGATCACGAGCTCGCCGCAGGCGGTGCCGTGCTCGATCACCGCGCCGGGCAGGGCCCGTTCGATCCGGTCGAGGAGATCGAGGTGGACCGGGTCCGGGCGCGCCTCTGCGGTCTCGGGCGCAGGCGCCTCTGCGGTCTCGGGCGCAGGCGCCTCTGCGGTCTCGGGCGCAGGCGCCTCTGCGGTCGGAGGCGCGGCCTCGGGCACGTCGTCGCCCTCGGTGACGGCGGGCGTCTCGTCAGACAACGGGCACCGCCGTCGGCTCGGGCTTCGGGCCGAGGACCACCGGCGCCGTGTGGGGGTCGTCGATCACGACCGGCTCACCGCGCCAGCGCTTCTGGAGCTGGTCGTTGCCGATCCCCTCGTTCTGGATCTGGGCCTGGAGCATGACGATCGCCTGCAGCAGCGCCTCGGGTCGGGGCGGGCACCCCGGCACGTAGATGTCGACCGGGATGATCTGATCGACGCCCTTGGTGACCGAGTACGAGTCCCAGTAGGGGCCGCCGCAGTTGGCGCACGACCCCATCGAGATCACGTACTTCGGGTCGGGCATCTGCTCGTAGAGGCGCCGGATGGCCGGGGCCATCTTGTCGGTGACGGTCCCCGAGATGACCACGAGGTCGGCCTGGCGCGGGCTGGCCGGGAAGGGGATGACGCCGAGGCGCATCATGTCGTAGCGCGGGCTCGCCAAGGCGGCCCCCATCTCGATCGCGCAGCAGGCCAGTCCCCACTGGAACATCCACAGGGAGTACTTCCGGCTGTAGTTGAGCAGCCAGGTGAGCGGCTTGGGCGTCCGGCCCTTGTCGATCAGGCCCACCGCAGGACCCCCTTGCGCCAGGCGTAGACGAGCCCCAGGGTGAGCACGACGACGAAGACCGTCATCTCGACCAGACCGAACCAGCCGAGGCTCTCCAAGTTGACCGCCCACGGGAAGATGAACACGGCCTCGACGTCGAAGATCACGAAGAGCAGGGCGAAGACGTAGTACCGGACGTTCGACTGGCCGAAGGTCCCGGTCGGGTCGGACCCGGCCTCGTACGGGATGTACTTCTGCTCCTGGGCCCGGACCGGCCGGATCAGGCGGCCCAGCCCGAGCATGAAGCCCACCATGCCGATCGCGGCCAGGATGAGCACGGCCACGGCGAGGTAGCTCCGGTAGAACTCCGTCACGCGCGCAGCCTCCGTCGGGACCCCAGTGGGCCTGCGGGCGCAGTCTATGCAGGGGGCTCGCTCGCCGGACAAACCGCGTCCGCCCCCGCGCCCGGCCCGGCGCCCGGCCCGGCGCCCGGCCCGAGACGGCTCCCGGACCGGGCGGGCACGACCTGCGACCATGACCCCGTGGCGCGCGCCCCGAGCCCCCGACCCCGTGGACCCCGGACCGCCTTCGTCCTCTCGGGGGGCGGGAACCAGGGGGTGGCCCAGGTCGGCATGCTGCGCGCCCTGGTCGAGCGGGGGATTCGACCCGACGTGGTGATCGGGACGTCGGTGGGCGCGCTCAACGGCGCCGCGATCGCGACCGATCCGAGCCTGGCGACGGTCGAGGCCATGGAGGAGACCTGGGCGTCGCTCACCGGCGAGGCGCTCTTCCCCGGGGGCACGCTGCGCCGGGCCTGGAACCTGCTGCGCCGCGACGACCACCTGATCAGCAACGAGGGCCTGGTCGCCCTGATCGAGCGGTCCCAGATCGTCGACCGGTTCGAGGACCTCGCCGTGCCCTTGCGGGTGGTGGCGGCCGACCTGAACTCGGGCGACGAGATGGTGTTCGCGACCGGGCCGCTGCCACCGGTGCTGCTGGCCAGCGCCTCGCTGCCCGGGATCTACCCGCCCATCCGCCTCGGCGGCGCCGTCCTGGTGGACGGGGCCATCGTCAACCTGGTGCCGATCTCCCACGCCCTCGCCGGGCCGGTCGACCGCATCTTCGTGCTCGACGTGTCGGACCCGATCTCCGACCGGCCGGTCCGCTCACCCCTCGACGTGGTCGTGCGCTCCGTGGCCATCTCACGTGAGCAGCGTTTCGACCTCGAGCTGCGGTGGGTCCCCGACGAGATCGAGCTCGTGGTGCTGCCCGCCCCCGACGACAACCGCGACTTCCTCGACTTCGCAGGCGCCCGGGCGCTGATCGACCAGGCCCTGGCCCTGGCCCACCGCGCCCTCGACGACCACGAGGTGCGACCCGACCGGCAGCGGCGGCGCCGGTGGTGGAAGCGCCGCCTCGACTGACGGCGGCTCAGGGCCGGATGCGGTGCTCCACCGCCCCGGCGGTGGCGATCAGGAGGTCGTGGACCAGGCCGAGGAACAGGCCGTGCTCGACCACGCCCGCCCGGTCCGCCAGGCGCGCCGCGAGCCCCGGCGCGTCGGCGATCGGACCGAAGGTGGCGTCGAGGATCCAGTTCCCCTCGTCGGTCACGAACGGGCCGGCGTCGCCCGTCCGCAGGGCCACCGTCGCCCCGAGCGACTCGAGGAACGCCTGCTCGGTCGCGCGGGCGAAGCGCAGGACCTCGACCGGGACGTGGCACCGGGTCCCCAGTCGTGCGGACGGCTTCGAGTCGTCGACGACGATGACCTGGCGCCGGGTGGCCTGGGCCACCACCTTCTCGCGCAGGAGCGCGCCGCCGTAGCCCTTGATGCAGTCGAGCCCGGGATCGACCTCGTCGGCGCCGTCGATGGTCAGGTCGATCACGGTGTGCTCGTCGAAGGTCACGAGTGGGATCCCCACCGCCCGGGCCTCGGCGGCGCTGGCGTCGGAGGTCGGGATCGCCACGACGTCACGGAGCCGGCCGTCGGCCAGCCGGGCCCCGAGCCCCCGGATCGCCCACACGGCCGTGGAGCCCGTCCCGAGGCCGACGACCGTCCCGGAGGTGACCCACTCGAGCGCCCGCTCGGCCGCCGCCTGCTTCTGCGCCTGCCTCGGGTCGTCGGTCACGGCCCCATACTGCCGCACCCCACCGCCCCCGAGCGGCTCCCGGCCGCCTAGAAGAAGACGGCGTCGCGGGCGAAGTGGATGAAGGTGCCCGGCAGCACGCCGACCACCAGGGTCAGCGCCGCGGCGCCGGCCAGGACGATCCCGGTCCAGCCGTCGACCCGGCGGGGGCGGGTCGAGTAGGCCTCGGCCACCGCGGTGTCGTCGTCGGGGGCGGTGACCAGGGTCCACGCGATCCGCAGGTAGAAGGCGAAGGCGATCACGGCGGACAGGACGCCGATGACCAGGAGCACGTAGTCGCTGGTCTCGCCGGCCTGGGCGACCGAGCCGAACAGCTCGAGCTTGCCGACGAACCCGCTGGTCAACGGGACTCCGGCCTGCGCAAGCACGAAGAAGATCAGGAGCCCACCGAGCACCGGACGGCGGACGGCCAGGCCCCGGTAGTCGTCGTAGGAGTGCTTGGCGTCGTCGGAGCCGGGCGCGGCGATCATCACGATCGCGAACGCGCCGATCGCCATGAAGGCGTAGACGAGCAGGTAGAGGAGCGCCGCCTCGCGGCCCCGGGAGGTCGCGGCGTAGACGCCCATGAGGATGTACCCGGCGTGGGCGATCGACGAGTAGGCGAGCGTGCGCTTGACGTCGTTCTGGGCCAGGGCGGCGATGGCGCCCACAAGCATCGACAGCGCCGCGAGCACCCAGAGGATCGGGCGCCAGTCGTCGCGGTACTGCGGGAAGGCGGTCAGCACGATGCGCAGGATCGCGGCGAAGGCGGCGGCCTTGGTCGCGGCGGCCATGAACGCGGTCACCGGGGTCGGCGCCCCCTGGTAGACGTCCGGGGTCCACATGTGGAACGGCACCGCCGCGACCTTGAAGCCGAGGCCGACGAGCAGGAGCCCGAGGCCGACGAGCAGCGTGGTCTGCTCGAACAGGGTGTTCCCGGCGAGGAACGTCGCGATCCCGCTGAGCGAGGTGGTCCCGGTCGCGCCGTACACGAGCGCGATCCCGTAGAGGAACACCGCCGACGAGAACGCGCCGAGCACGAAGTACTTGAGCCCGGCTTCCTGGGACCGCAGCCGACGCCGGTCGAAGGCGACGAGCACGTAGAGCGGGATCGACAGGACCTCGAGGGCCACGAAGACGACCACGAGGTCGTTCGCCGTGGTCATCATCAGCATCCCGGCGGCCGACAGCAGCAGCAGGGCGAAGTACTCGGGGGCCTCGAGCTCCTCCCGGCGAAGGTAGGCGTACGACAGGAGCAGCCCGGCGAGGGTGGCGGCCACGACCACGATGCCGAGGAAGACCGCGAACGGATCGACCCGCACCATGTCGGCGAGACTCACGATCGGGCCGTCGTCGCGGACCCGGTGCCACTGCCGGGCCAGCAGGCCGGCGGCGACGAGCAGGCCGACGACCGCCACCGAGAAGCACACCGCGGTCACCGCCGGGTTCCGGCGCAGGAGGGCCCGGATCAGGACCAGGCCGACCCCGGTCGCGACCAGCGCGATGATCGGCGCGATCGCCCAGAGGTCGACGGCCGGGGTGGCGATGGGGGCTGCCGCGATCACTGCTCGCCCTCCCGGGCCTCGGCCCGGCGCTGCTCCCGCTCGACCCGGCGCTCGGTGTCGCGTCGGTCGCGGGACTCCTCGGGACTGCGGTAGTCGGTCTTGCGCTCGAAGTTGCGGACGGCCCGGTCGGCCGCGGGCTCGATCCGGTCGAGGACGGGCTTCGGGTAGAGCCCGAGGAACAGCGACAGCGCCAGGAGGGGCACCACCACGAGGATCTCCCGCTGGTCGAGGTCCTTCATCCGGGCCACCGAGCCGGACGCCCGGCCCGCGAACGCCCGCTTGAACGGCCAGAGCATGTAGACGGCGGCGAAGATCACCCCGAGGGCGGCGACGATGGCGAAGGGGCGCTCGTAGAGGAAGGCACCGGCGAGCGAGAGGAACTCACCGACGAAGCCGGAGAACCCGGGGAGGCCGATGCCGGCGAACATGGCCGCGATGAACAGCCCGGTGAGGACCGGCGCGACGTTCCACATCCCCCCCATCTCCCCGATCTCGCGCGTGTGGAGGCGCTCGTAGATCATGCCGACGAGGAGGAACAGCGCACCGGTGGTCAGCGGGTGGCTGACCATCGTGAAGACCGCGCCGTCGATGCCGATCACCGTCAGCGAGAAGATGCCGAGGATCACGAAGCCCATGTGGGCGACCGACGAGTACGCGATCACCCGCTTGAGGTCGGTCTGCATCGCCGCGACGACCGCCCCGTAGATGATGCCGATGACCGCGAGCACCAGGAGGATCGGTGCGAGGTCGACGCTGGCCTGGGGGAACAGCTCGAACGAGAATCGGACGAAGCCGTACGCGCCCATCTTGATGATCACTCCGGCCAGGACCACCGAGCCGGCGGTCGGGGCCTCGGTGTGCACGTCGGGCAGCCAGGTGTGGAACGGGAACAGTGGCGCCTTGATCGCGAACGCGGCCATGAAGCCGACGAACAGCAGCACCTCGGCGGTGCCCGTGAGGCCGTTCCAGTCGGCCAGGGTGCGGAAGTCGAACGTGAGGACCCCGGTGTCGGCCTGGTGGAGGAAGCCCAGGACGAGGGTCGAGGCGAGCAGGAAGGCCGAGCCGAGCCCCGTGTAGATGAAGAACTTCATCGCCGCGTACTTCCGGCGCGCCGATCCCCAGCCGAGGATCAGGAAGTACATGGGGACGAGCAGGAGCTCCCAGAAGACGAAGAAGGCGATCAGGTCCAAGGTGAGGAAGATCCCCATGATCGCCGTCTCGAGCAGGAGGAACCAGGCCACGTAGGCCTTCACACGGTGCGTGATGTACTTCTCGGAGGCGAGCAGGCCGAGCGGGAACAGCAGGCCGGTGACCACGACCATGAACAGGCTGATGCCGTCGACGCCGAGCGTGAAACGCACCCCGAGGCCGGGGATCCAGGGCTGGTCGTAGACGAACTGGAAGCCCCGGTCGCCGGTCTGGAAGTGCCAGAGCAGGTAGCCACACAGTCCGGCGGTGGCTCCGGTGAACGCGTAGCCGAGGGCCTTGGCCACCTCGGTGCGGGCGGCCGGGAGCAGGGCCACGACCACCGCGCCGACGAGCGGGGTGACGATGATCGCGAGGAGCAGCGGGAAGCCCATCGTCTACCGCCCCGCCCACAGGAGCACGAAGCAGACCACGGCGACGGTTCCGAGGAGGATGCCCAGTGCATAGCGCCGGACGTAGCCGTCCTGGACCCGGCTCGCGGCCCGCCCGGCCCGCTGGAACAGCCAGGCCGTGCCGTTCACCGCACCGTCGACGATGCGGGCGTCGAAGACCCGGTTCAGCCAGGACGCCCCGCGCTCACCGGGACCCCCCACGAAGCGGGTGACGCCGGCGTCCCAGTAGTAGGCGCTGCCGGTGAGCGTGCTGACCGGCCGCAACCGGTCGACGAGAGGGTCGCGGTCCGGCGACCGCAGGCCCCGGCGGTAGACGAGCAACGCGATCGACACCCCGATCAGGGCCATGAGGACCGACAGGCCCTCGGCCGTGAGCTTCTGGGCGGTGGTCGCCTTCACGCCCTTGGCGCCCTCGAACACCGGCTCGAGGAACTGGTGGAGGAAGTCGAGCTTGCCGAACGGGAGGTTCAGGAGCCCGCCCACGGCCGACAGCCCGGCGAGGACGACGATCGGCACCAGCATGAGGACCGGGCTCTCGTGGGGCCGGTGCCCGTGCAGGCGCCCCGGGCGGGGTGGCTCGCCGAACACCACCGTCGGGTGGTCCTCGAACGGGTCCTCGTCGCCGTCGTGGCCGTCGGAGCCGTGGGGGCCGTGGGCGGTGGCGACGGCGGGATCGCCCTCGTCGCTGCCGCCCGAGACCACCGGCACGGCGAGGGCGGCGTCGGCTCCTTCGAAGCGCGCGTTGCCGAAGAAGGTCAGGAAGATCAACCGGGTCATGTAGACCGCGGTGAGCAGCGCGGCGGCCGTCCCCACGATCCACACGCCGTAATCCCCGTGGGCGTAGGCCTCGACCAGGATCTCGTCCTTGGCCCAGAAGCCCGCGAAGGGTGGGATCCCCGCGATCGCGAGCCACGCGATGACCATGGCGAACGCGGTCACGGGGAGGAACTTCCGGTACCGGCCCATGATCCGCATGTCCTGGTTGTCGCCGTTGCCGTGGATCACCGACCCGGCCCCGAGGAACAGGCAGCCCTTGTAGAACGCGTGGCACAGCACCATGAAGACGGCGGCCTCGTAGCCACCGACCCCGATGGCGAGGAACATGTAGCCGAGCTGGCTGATGGTCGAGTACGCCAGGGCCCGCTTGATGTCGGGCTGCACGATGGCGACGGTGCCCGCGAGCAGGGCGGTGATCGCGCCGATCCACATGATGACCACCGACGCGTCGTGGCTCACCTCGAGGAACGGGTACGCCCGGCACATCAGGAAGACCCCGGCGGTGACCATGGTCGCGGCGTGGATGAGCGCCGAGACCGGCGTGGGGCCCTCCATGGCGTCGGTCAGCCACAGGTGGAGCGGGAGCTGCGCGCTCTTGCCCATGGCGCCCACCATCAGCAGCAGCGCGATGGCCGTGGCCGTGCCCGCGCTGATGATCTCGGCGGCCGGGGCCATCGCCGTGTACTCGAGCGTGCCGTAGGTGGCGATGATGAGGAACATCGCCAGCAGGAACCCGACGTCACCGACCCGGTTGGTCACGAACGCCTTCTTGCCGGCGTTGGCGGCGTCGTTGCGTCGGTACCAGAACGAGATCAGCAGGTACGAGCACAGGCCCACGCCCTCCCACCCGAGGAAGGTCATGAGGAGGTTGTCGGCCACCACCAGGATCAGCATCGAGGCGGCGAACAGGTTGAGGTAGGCGAAGAACCGCGAGAAGAGCGGATCGCCGTGCATGTAGCCGATCGAGTACAGGTGGATGAGCAGCCCGACCCCGGTCACGAGGAGGAGCCACGTGACCGAGAGCGGATCGGCCTGGGTGCCCATGCCCACGCTGAACGTGCCTGCGGGAAGCCACGTGAAGACCTGGTTGACCTGGAGGCGTCCCTCGGCGGGGAGCGAGAGCAGGGCGAACAGGGCCACCAGCGATCCCAGGAAGGCGAGCGCCATCATCCCGGTGGCGAGCCACCCGGCCCGCGGCTCGCCGATCCGGCGGCCGGCCAGGAGGAGGATCACCGCCCCGGCCAGGGGCAGGAGCGGGATGATCCCGAGGTAGTCGAGGATGTCGCTCGCGTTCACGAGCAGGCTCCGGTCGCCATGGGTCAGCCCCTCAGGGCCAGCAGGTCGTCGGCGGTCGCGTGACGGCGCCGCCGGAAGATGGCGACGATGATCGCCAGGCCCACCGCCACCTCGGCGGCGGCCACCACCAGGACGAAGAACACGATCACCTGGCCGGTGACGTCGTCGAGCGCCCGGGCGAAGGCCACGAAGGACAGGTTCACGGCGTTGAGCATCAACTCGACGCACATGAACATGACGAGCACGTTGCGGCGGGTGAGCACCCCGACGGCGCCGATGGTGAACACCATGGCGGCGAGGACGAGGTAGTAGCTGCTGGTGATCTCGAGCGCGGCCAGGGTCATACCCGGGCCTCCTCGGCGGCACCGGCGTCGTCCCCGTCGGTGGCGTCGGCTGCGTCGGCCACTTCGGCCGCGTCGATGGGCGCGCCCTTCTGGCCGCTGCGCCGGGCCAGGACCACGGCCCCCACGACGGCGATCACGAGCAGGACCGAGGTGATCTCGAACGCCCAGAGGAAGTCGGTGAACAGCACGCGGGCGACCCGCTCGACGTTGCCCCCGAACCCGCCGCCCTCGAGCGGGACGCCGCTCGCCGTCGGCTGCCCGGTCGCCCACTCGTGGCCGGCGAGGACGAGGAGCTCCACCAGCAGGATGATCCCGAGCGCGATCGCGGCCGGGCGCTGGGAGGGGACCCGGTCCTCCATCGACTCGGCCCGGTCCACCCCGAGCAGCATGATCACGAAGAGGAACAGCACGACGATCGCGCTCGCGTAGACGATCACCTGCACGGCGGCCACCAGCTCGGCGTCCTGGAGGAGGAACAGCACCGCCACGGCGATCAGGGTCTGGACGAGGAAGAGCGCGGCGTGGACCGGATTGCGCGCGAGCACGACGCCGAGGGCGCCGGCGAGCGTGGCGGCGGCAGCGAGGAAGAACAGGGCCGGGATCAATGCCCACCGCTCCCGTGGCCGTGGTCGCCGTGACCGTGGTCGCCGGACCCGTCGGCGGGATCGACCTCCGGCGCGAGCGGGCTCGGCGCGGTCTGGCCCTGCTCGGGGGCGCGCACGCCGAAGCCGAGCTCGCCCGACCAGCCGACCCGGCCCTCGAACGCAGCCTGCCCGGACGGGGCGGTGGCCCGCATCCACGCGCTGGCCTCGTCGTCCTCGCCGCCCAGCCACAGCTCCCAGGGCTGGCGCCGGGCCCGGCCGGCGTCGTCGACCAGCAGCTCGGACTTCGTGTAGATCGCGTCGGACCGGTTGGTGAACGAGAACTCGAACAGCTTGGTCTCGGTGATGGCCTCGGTGGGGCACGCCTCGACGCAGAGGTCGCAGTGGATGCAGCGCAGGTAGTTGATCTCGTAGACGAACCCGTAGCGCTCCCCAGGTGAGACCGGGGCGTCGGCGGGGTTGTCGGCCCCCCGCACGTAGATGCACCGGGCCGGGCAGACCCCGGCACACAGCTCGCAGCCGATGCACTTCTCCATGCCGTCCTCGTAGCGGTTGAGGACGTGGCGACCGTGGAACCGGGCCGGCTTGGGCCGCTTCTCCTCCGGGTAGTTCCCGGTGACGACCTTGCCGACCTGGCGGATGGTGATCCCGAAGCCACTGAACCGACCCATCAGCGGATCTCCTCCACCGGCTCGCCGCGGCGGGGGAGGCAGGCCCACAGGACGGCGAGGACGACACCGGCGCCGGCGACCGCGGCGGGCACGGTCACCCAGCGGTTCCAGCCCTCGCGGGCGCCCACGACCACGACACCCGAGACCATCGCCCACAGGAAGGCGAGCTCGATCAGGTACTTCCAGCCCAGGGCCATGAGCTGGTCATAGCGCAACCGGGGCAGCGTCGCCCGGATCCACACCGTGGCGTAGAGCAGCACGAGCAGCTTCACCGTGAACCAGAAGACCGGCATCACCCAGACGTTGACCCACGAGTCGGCGGCGAGGAACCCCAGGGCCGGGCCCGCGGGGCCCCCGAGGAAGAGCGTCACCGCGATCGCGCTCATGGTGATGACGTTCATGAACTCGGCGAGGAAGAAGATCGCGAAGCGGATCCCCGTGTACTCGGTGTGGAACCCGCCCACCAGCTCCTGCTCGGCCTCGACCAGGTCGAAGGGCGGATGGTTGGTCTCGGCGATGGCCGAGATGCAGAAGATGACGAAGGCGCCGATCGCCGGCAGCCAGTACCACTGCGAGACGATCGACCCGAGGCCGGTCCAGGCCTGCTGGTCGACGATCGTGCGGGTGGACAGCGATCCGGAGTGGACGAGCACGCCGACGACCGCGAGGCCGAGGGCGGCCTCGTAGCTCAGGAGCTGGGCCGACGCCCGCACCGATCCGAGGAGGGGGTACTTCGAGCCCGACGCCCACCCCGCGAGCATCACCCCGTAGAGGCCGATCCCCGACATCATCAGCAGCCAGAGGACCCCGATCCCGGGGTCGGCGAGCTGGAGGTAGGTCTCGCGGCCGGCGACCGGGACGAGCCCGCCGATCGGGACGATGGCGAAGGCCATGAACGCGGGGATGATCGCCAGGTAGGGCGCGAGCCGGAACACCGGGGGATCGGCGCACTCCGGCGAGGACTGCTCCTTGAAGAACAGCTTGATGCCGTCGGCGAGGGTCTGGAGGACGCCGAAGGGCCCGGCCCGCTGCGGACCGATGCGGTTCTGCATGTCGGCGATGACCTTGCGCATGAACCACACGTAGAACATCACCGCGACGAGCAGCACCGTGAACACGATGATCGTCTTGACGATGACGATGAGCACGACGGTGCCGTCGATGCCGTTGCGGAACAGCGGGTCGGCGCCCAGGAGCGGGATCACCGCAGCGTCTCCACCCGAAGGTCGGTCACCGCCGCATCGGGGTCGACGAGGTCGCCGATGCCCGCGCCCGCCCGGTTGGCGGGGAGGAAGGCGACGCCCTGGGGGATGCGCGCGTCGGCCACGACGGGGAGCTCGACCGTGGCCCGGGCCGAGGTGACCCGCACGCGGTCGCCGTCGGCCACGCCGATGCGGTCGCGATCGGTCCGGCTCACCAGCAGCACGGCGTCGCGCGGCGCGAACGCGGCGAGGGACGGGGACTCGAGCACGGCCCGGTCGGCGCCGTAGAGCGTGCGGGCGGCCACGACCCGGAGTGCGTACGCGTCGACCGGCACCGTCGGTGCGGGCTCGGCCGGGCCCCGCCACTCCCACAGCGCCACGGGCGGCGCCGGCGGTCTCGCGGGCGCCACGGCGGCCTCGGCCCCGGCGGGGACGGGCTCGGCATCGGCGCCGGCCGGGATCGGCTCCCAGGACACGCCGGCGCCCAGGGGCGCGGGGCCCCAGGCGATCTCGTCGGCGTGGTCGGCGAGCGGGAGCACCACGCCGTCGCGGGCACGGCGCAGCACGGCGGCGTCGACCCCGGCGAAGGCGGGCGCCACGCGGGCGATCTCGTCCTGGACCTCGGCGGTGAGCTCGAGGTCGAAGTCGACCCCGAGGCGCGCCGCGAGCTCACCGGCGATCCGCCACGCCTCCATGGCCGCGCCGCCGGGGGTGACCTTGCGGGCGAGCCGCTGCACACGGCCCTCGAGGTTGGTGCCGGAACCGTCGTGCTCCCCCCACACGGTGGTGGGCAGCACGACGTCGGCGTGGCCGCCGGCCGCGTCGGCGAAGGCGCCGACGACCACCACCGTCCCGACCGCGGCGAGGGCCCGCTCGACCAGCGGGCGATCGGGGAAGTCGGTCAGGGGGTCGCAGCCGAGCAGCACCAGGGTGCGGATGCGCCCGTCGGCGGCAGCGGTGAGGATGCCCCGGGCGTCGAGCCCACGGGCGGCGGGAACGCCGCCCCAGCCCGCGCCCACGTGGGTCCGCCCGGCGTCGAGCGTGACCCGGCCGGGCAGGAGGCCCGGCGCGAGGCCGAGGTCGAGCGCGCCGTGGACGTTGCCGCGGTGCAGCGCCGGAAGGAAGCGGACGGTGGGGACCGCGGCCAGGAGGGAGGCCGCGTGGACGACCGCAGTGGCCGGCTCGGCCAGGGACGGGCGGCCGAGGACGACCACCACGGGACCGTCGCGGTCGGCGAGGAGGGCGGCGAGCCGGTCGGCGTCGGACCCGGTGGTCCGGCCCGCGAGCACCTCGGCGAGCGCCGCGACCGGGGTCGCGACCTCGCCGGGTCGGTGGCGCAGCGAGCACGCGGCGAACGGGGTGCAGCCGTTGTCGTGGGTGGAGACGTCGACCACCGGCACGCCGGCCTCGGCCGCCGCCCGGATCCGCAGGTACAGGACCGGCAGGGCCTCCTTCGGGTCGGGACCCACGACCACGATCGCGGCGGCGCGGTCGAGGTCGTCGATGGTCGCCCGGGGCAGACCGAGGACGACCTCGGCGGGCAGGCCGTCGTCGAGCTGGGCGTCGACGTTGTCGGTGTGCAGGACCCCCTTGGCCAACCGGGCCCAGGCGTAGGCGTCCTCGTTGGTGCCACGCGCGCCACCGAGCACCCCGATCGCGTCGGGTCCGTGCTCGTCGCGCGCCCGCCGCAGCGCCTCGGCGGCGGCGTCGAGGGCCTGGGGCCAGGTCGCCTCGGCCAGCCCGCCCTCAAGGGCCAGACGCGGCGTAGTGACCCGGGCGTCGCTGTGCACCCACTCGTAGGCGTAGCGGCCGCGGTCGCAGAGCCAACCCTGGTTCACGGCGTCGAGGTCGACCCCGAGGAGACGGACGAGCCGGTTCGAGGTCGACTCGAGCGCGCCGCGGCACCCCACCGCGCACTGCTGGCACGACGTCTCGACGCTGTCGAGGTCCCAGGGGCGGGCCCGGAACCGGTACGGGCTCGCGGTGAGGGCGCCGACCGGGCAGATCTGGACGGTGTTCCCGGCGAAGTACGACGAGAAGGGCTCGTCGGGGTACGTGATGACCTCGGTGGCGCTGCCCCGCCCCCCGAAGTGGATGAGGGCGTCACCGGCGATCTCGGAGGCGAACCGGGTGCAGCGACCGCACTGGATGCAGCGCTCCCGGTCGAGCAGGACGGTGTCGCTGATCGGGATCGGCTTCTCGAAGTGGCGCTTCTCCTCGACGAAGCGCGACTCGCCCGGCCCGAACGCGAGGGTCTGGTCCTGCAGCGGGCACTCGCCACCGCGGTCGCAGACCGGGCAGTCGAGCGGGTGGTTGACGAGGAGGAACTCGAGCACGCCGTCCTGGGCGGCCTTGACCCCCGGGCTCTGGGTGTGCACGACCATGCCGTCGGTGACCGGGGTCGCGCACGAGATCTGGAGGCCCCGCATGCCCTCGACCTCCACGAGGCACATCCGGCACATCCCGACCGGCTTCATGCGCTCGTGCCAGCAGAACCGCGGGATGTAGGTGCCGTGGTCCTGGGCGACCTTGATGAGGAGCTCGCCCCGGGGGACCTGCACCTCCTTGCCGTCGATGGTCACCGTGGCCACGTCGGGTCCGGGGGCCACGGGGATCACGTAGGGCTGCTCGGACGGCCACTGGCTCATCCGGACCGCGTCGGCGCTCATGCGTCGGCTCCGCCGCCCACGGTGACGATCTCGAGGCTCGTGCGCCGCGCGGTGTCGCGCTCGAGCCGCGCCACGATCTCGTCGCGGAACCAACGGTCGAGGCTGACGACGTGGCTCATCGTGCTCGGGCCGAGGGCGCAGATCGTCGTCTGGGCGAAGGGGGCGTTGAGCTCGGGGACGATGTTGCTGCCGAACGAGAGCAGCAGGTCGAGGTCCTCGGGGCGACCCTGGCCGTTGACCATCCGGTAGAGGACCTTCTCGATCCACGACGAGCCCTCACGGCACGGCGTGCACTTCCCGCACGACTCGTGGGCGTAGAACTTCGCGAGCCGCCACGACACGAGCAGCGGGTCGGTGGTCTCGTCGAACACCATGATCGCGCCGGAGCCGAGCATCGTGCGCAACTCCGAGCTGGCGTAGTCCATGTCGAGCGGGGAGTCGAGGTGCTCGGGCAGCAGCCACGGCGAGGAGGCGCCACCGGGGATGAAGAACTTCATGCGCTTGCCGTCCCGCACGCCACCGGCGAGCCCCTCGATCAGCTCGCGGAAGGTCATGCCCAGCTCGATCTCGTAGTTGCCCGGGCGCTCGACGTGACCCGACACCGAGAAGATGCGGGTGCCGGTGGAGCGGTTGACCCCCATGCCCGCGTACCACTCGGCGCCGTTGGCGATGATCCACGGGATCGTGGAGATGGTCTCGATGTTGTTGACCACGGTCGGGGCTGCGTAGAGCCCCTGGGCCGCCGGGAACGGCGGCTTGATCCGGGGCATGGCCCGCTCGCCCTCGAGGCTCGAGAGCAGGCCGGTCTCGTCGCCGGCGATGTAGCACCCGGCGCCGCGATGGAGCACCAGCTCGAGGTCGAAGCCCGACCCGCCGATGTCCTTGCCCAGGAACCCGTGGGCGTAGGCGTCGTCGATCGCCTGCTGGAGCCGGTCGGCCCCGATGGCGAACTCGCCGCGCAGGTAGATGAAGGCGTGGTTCGCCTGGATCGCGTACGCAGTGATGATCGCACCCTCCACCAGCTGGTGGGGGTCGCGCTCGGTGAGCATGTGATCCTTGAAGGTGGCGGGCTCGCCCTCGTCGCCGTTGATGCAGAGGTAGCGGGGGAACACGCCCTTCGGCAGGAAGGACCACTTCTGGCCGGTGCCGAAGCCGGCGCCACCCTTGCCCCGGAGCCCGGACTGCCGCACCGCCTCCACGATTGCCTCAGGGCCCATCGCGAAGGCCCGCTCGAGGCGCGTGTACGCGGCGTTGTAGGCCCGCGCGCTCTCGAACTGCCAGGAGTCGTCGGGGCGCTCCCGCATGAACCGGGTAACGACGGGGGTTTCCTGGGCCATCAAACCTCTCCTCCGGTAGCCGTGCCCGAGATCGTGCGCGCCGTGAGCTCGCCCGACCGGTGGCGCTCGATCAGGTCCACCGCCTGCTCACCGGTGAGCGGGCCGTGGAAGTCGTAGTTGATCTGGAGCGCCGGCGCGCGGTCGCAGGCGGCGAGGCACTCCACCTCCTCGATGAAGACGTCGTCGCTGCGCGCGTACTCGCGCCGGAGGTGCTCGTGGAGCTGCGGGCCGCCGTTGACGAGGCAGGAGACGTTCGTGCACACCGACACGACGAGCCTCCCGACCGGCGACAGCTTGAACATCGTGTAGAAGCTGCAGGTCCCGAGGACGACCGCCGGGGTCAGGCCGAGGAACTCGGCGACGTCCTCGATCCCCTGCGGCGTGACCCACCCGTCGCGGTCCTGGACCATGAACAGCAGCGGCAACGTGGCCGAGCGGGACTGCGGGTACCGGGCCACGATCTCCTCGGCGCGTCGGCGCTCGGTGCCGGAGAAGGCCATCAGCGATCCACCTCCCCCATCACCGGGTCGATGCTGGAGATGACCGCGACGGCATCGGCGACCATGCTCCCCGGGACCATCACCTCCATCGACTGGAGGTTGTAGAACGACGCCCCCCGCACGTGCAGGCGGACCGGCTTGGGCGAGCCGTCGGACACGAGGTAGCACCCGACCTCGCCCCGGGGGGACTCGACCGCGACGTAGGTCTCGCCCGCCGGGACCTTGAATCCCTCGGTGAAGAGCTTGAAGTGGTGAATGAGCGCCTCCATCGACTCGTCGATGCGGGCGCGGGGCGGCGGCGTGACCTTGCGGTCCTGGACCCGGTAGTCGCCCTCGGGCATCCGGGCCACGCACTGGCGGACGATCTTCACCGACTCGAGGATCTCGAACAGCCGGATGAGGAAGCGGTCGTAGGCGTCACCGTTGTCGGTGTAGATCACCTCGAAGTCGACGGCGTCGTAGGCCAGGTACGGCTGGGCCTTGCGGAGGTCCCAGGGGAAGCCGGTGGACCGCAGGATCGGCCCGGTGGCTCCGAAGGCGAGCGCCTGCTCGGTGGTGATGACGCCCACGCCCTGGGTGCGCTCCTGCCAGATCGGGTTGTCGCACAGCAGGGTCTCGTACTCCGCGACCCCGGCCTCGACCGCGTCGCACACCTCGAGCGTCGCCGCCTGCCATCCGTCGGGCAGGTCGGCGGCGAGGCCGCCGACGCGGATGAAGTTGTGGTTCATCCGCAGGCCGGTGATCATCTCGAGCAGGCGAAGCACCTGCTCGCGCTCCCGCCAGCCGTAGATCATCATCGACAGCGCGCCGATGTCCATGCCGTTGGCGGCCTGGTACAGGAGGTGCGACGCCATCCGCTGGAGCTCGACCAGCATCATCCGCATCCACACGGCACGCTCGGGGATCTCGACGTCGAGCAGGTTCTCCACCGCCAGCGCGAACACCAGCTCGTTGGAGAGGCAGGCCAGGTAGTCCATGCGGGTGACGTTGGTGCCACCCTGGACGTAGGTGAGCTGCTCGCCGGTCTTCTCCATGCCGGTGTGCAGGTAGCCGATGACCGGCTTCGCGCGCACGACCGTCTCACCGTCGAGCTCCATCATGATCCGGAGCACGCCGTGGGTCGACGGGTGCTGCGGACCCATGTTGATGATCATCGTCTCGTCGTCGTCGGGCCAGATGCCGCCCGTCATGACGACTTCGCGGCGGCGGGGCTGCATCTCCTGCGCGCCCTCGTCGGTCTGGTGCTCCAGACGCGCGGCGTCGCGGAGATCCCGTTCGGTGGTGCTCATGGCCTGCTCATCTCGGCGCCGGGTCTCCCTTGAACGTGACCGGGATGCGGGCCGGGTGGTCGTCCTTGCGCAACGGGTGGCCCGACCAGTCGTCGGGGAGGAGGATGCGGGTGAGGTCCGGGTGTCCCTCGAACTCGACGCCGAACATGTCGAACGCCTCGCGCTCGGGGAAGTTGGCGCCGGGGAACAGCGGCGTGATGCTGGGGACGACCGGGTCGGCCTCGGGCACCTCGGCCACGAGCCGGATGCGCCGGTTGCGGGGGTGGGAGAGCAGGTTCACCACCACCTCGAACCGCTCGGGCGCGACCCCCGGGACCGCGACGCGCTCCAGGTCGGCCGCGTGGTCGACGGCGGTGACGTCGGAGCACTGGGTGAAGCGTTCCTGGTCGCGCAGGAACTCGGTGACGGCGCGCAGCGACGCGCGGTCGACGTAGACCACGGACTGACCGTGCGACTCCACCGCCACCGATCCCGGGAACTTCGCCACCACGGCCGCGGCCACGGGGTCGGTGATCGCGGGGACGTCCGCATCGGGCGCGGGCGCATCGGGCGCGGGCGCGTCGGGGGTGGCGTCGCTCACGGGGTCCTGGCCGATCTGCGCACCGGGGAGGGGGCGCCGTCGAGCTGGTCGATGTGCACGCCCGCACCGACCCCCGGGCCACCCCGGCGCTTCATGATCTCTCCGGTGCGGACGAGGTCGTGGAGGTGCAGGATCCCGTGCAGGAGCGTCTCCGGACCGGGCGGGCACCCGGGCACGTAGATGTCGACCGGCACGATCTGGTCGACGCCCTGGACGATGGCGTAGTTGTTGAACATCCCGCCCGAGCTGGCGCAGACGCCCATGGAGATCACCCACTTGGGCTCGACCATCTGGTCGTAGACCTGACGCAGCACCGGGGCCATCTTCTGGCTCACCCGGCCGGCCACGACCATGAGGTCGGCCTGGCGGGGGCTCGCCCGGAACACCTCCATGCCGAACCGGGCCTGGTCGTAGTGCGCGGCACCGGCGGCCATCATCTCGATCGCGCAGCAGGCGAGGCCGAAGGACGCCGGCCACATGGAGTTGCGGCGGGCCCACCGGACGAGGTCCTCGAGCCGGCCGGTGAGGAAGTTGTGGGGAACCGCCTCGAGGCCCATCAGGCCGCCTCCTCCACTGCGTGGTCGGCGCGGTCGGACGTCCGGACCGGGTCGAGCCCGTCGCGCCCGGGCATGCCCGCGGCCCGCAGGACCCGGGCGCCCACGCGCTCGGCGACCTGGCGCACCGGACCCCACTCCACCGCGCCGGTCGACAGGAGGTAGCCGAACGGGACGAGGGCGACGACGAGGAAGACCCCCATGGCGAGCAGCCCGTAGCCGGCAAGGTCGCGCAGGACGACGGTGAAGGGGTAGAGGAAGATGATCTCCACATCGAGCACGATGAAGGCCATCGCCACGAGGTAGAACTTGACCGGGAAGCACTCGACCGGCTCGGCCTCGGGGACGATCCCGCACTCGTAGGCCGCCTGCTTGGCCGCGGTCGGACGCCGGGGCCCGAGCAGCTGCGACGCCACGAAGCTCAGTGCGGCGAACAGGATCACGAGCGCGAGCAGGGAGAACAGCGGGAGGTACTGCTCCAGGGCCACGGGAGCAGGCTATCCGCGCTGCGGACCGTCGCCGCAACGCGCCGACGCCGCGACGACCGGGGGCGCGCCGGGCGCGGGCGCCGGCGCGGGGCGGCGGACGCCGTCGGCGACGAGGAACCCGGCGTAGACCACAGCCAGCCCCACGGTCAACGTGATCGCGAAGGCCTCGTCGTGACCGACCCGACCCTGGATCAGGCCGCCGCTCGACAGGACCAGCGTGCCCACCGCCACCAGGGCGTTGGCCGCGGCGAGGCGGCCCCGCCCGGGGCCGCCCGCGGACCGCAGCAGCCGGACCGCCGACCAGCCGGCCCCGGCCACGATCACGATCGCACCGCCGCTGCTCGCCACGGCGGCGAGCACCCGGGGCAGGGCGGCGACGAAGACCTCCCGGCCCACCGGGACGGTCCGGCCCGAGATCGGCTCGAGCGCGGCCATGAGGATCACGCCGGTGGCCAGTCCGCTGGCGAAGACGAGGCCACCCCGGACCCGGCGGCCCGCCGGCCCGCCGAGGAGCAGGAACACCGTGCCGAGGGCGAGCCAGGGCACGCTGAGGATCGCGCCGCCCAGGTAGAAGACCTTGTACGTGCCGGCGTCCCACCCCGTGGAGGCGCCGAGCGCGAGGGCCGCCGAGGCGGCGGCGAAGCAGACCAGGGCCACGGTCCAGGCCCACTGGTGCGGACCCCGCCCGGCGGCGGCGCGCTGGAAGGTCGCCAGGGCGAAACTGCAGGCGAGGAACGTCGCGACCGCGGCGAGGGCGAACACCATGGCCCCGGGAGGCTACCGAGCCCCGCGCAGTACCCTTGACCGGTGACTCCCGCCCCCGGTGCACCGGGTCCGGCGCCCGTGGGCCGTCCCGGGCTCGGCGGCTACCCGGTCAACCTCCTCCTCGAGGGTCGACGCTGCGTGGTCGTGGGGGCCGGGCGGATCGCCGCCCGCAAGATCGGGGCGCTGCTCGAGGCGGGGGCCGACGTCGTGGTCGTCGCACCCGAGGCCGGCACCCAGGTTGCGGAGTGGGCCGACGCCGGCCGCCTGACCTGGGTGCCCCGCCGGTTCGAGCCCGGCGACCTCGACGAGGCCTGGCTGGCCACCACCGCCACGGCCGACGACGCCACCAACCGGGAGGTGTTCGCGGCCGGGGAGGCGCGGCGGGTGTTCGTGAACTCGGCCGACGACCCGACGCACTGCTCGTTCACCCTGATGTCGCAGGTGCGCCAGGGCGACCTCGTCGTCACGGTGGGCACCGGGGGGCGCAGCCCGGCGCTGGCCACGTACCTGCGCAACCACGTACGCGACGAGATGGGCCCCGAGTACACGGTGCTCCTCGACCTGCTCTCGGAGGCCCGCGAGGAGATGCGGGCCGACGGGCGCTCGTCGGAGGACGCCGATTGGCAGGCCGCACTCGATTCCGGCATGCTCGACCTGATCCGCCGCGGCCGGGTGGCCGAGGCGAAGGAGCTCCTGTTGACGTGTCTCTCGTCGTCGTCGGACTGAACCACCGGAACGCTCCGGTCGAGCTGCTGGAGCGCATGGCGATCCCGGGCAAGGCCCTTCCCAAGGCCCTGCACGCGCTCGTCGCGCGCGAGCACCTCACCGAGGCGGTGGTGCTCTCCACCTGCAACCGGACCGAGGTGTACGTGCGGGCCACCCGGTTCCACCCGGGCGTCGACGACGTGCGCCACTTCCTGGCCGAGACCGCCGGGCTCGACCCCGACGCCCTCGCCGACCTGCTCTACACCTTCCACGACGACGCCGCCGTCAGCCACCTCTTCGCCGTCGCCGCCGGGCTCGACTCCATGATCATCGGCGAGCACGAGATCCTCGGCCAGGTGCGCGAGTCGTGGCGGTCGGCCGACGCCGAGGGGACCACCGGCCCGACCGTGGCCCGGGCGTTCCGCCAGGCGATCGAGGTGGGCAAGCGGGCCCGCACCGAGACCGGCATCGGGCGCCACGCCGTGTCGATCTCGTCGGCGGCGGTGGCCCTGGCGGTCGAGCGACTCGGCTCGCTCGAGGGACGGCGGGTCCTCGTCATCGGCGCCGGCGACGTCGGGCAGCGCATGGCCGTCGCCCTCTCGGGCGCGGGTGCGGGCGAGGTCGTGATCGCGAACCGATCACCCGAGCGGGCCGCGACCCTCGCCGAGCGGGTCCGGGGTCGGGCCGTCGGCCTCGGCGGGCTCGCCGACGCCCTCGCCGGCGCCGACGTCGTGCTGTCGTCGACCAGCGCCGGGCACGTGCTGATCGAGCGGGCCGCGATCGAGGAGGCGATGCGCCGTCGCGACCACCGGGCCATGCTCGTCGTCGACGTGGCCGTCCCCCGCGACGTCGACCCGGGGGTCGCCCAGGTCTTCGGCGTGACCCTGCTCGACATCGACGCCCTCCGGGCGATGGGCGAGCAGTCGCTCCAGCAGCGGCGGGCCGAGATCGGCCGGGTCCGGGAGATCATCACCGAGGAGCTCGACCGCTACCGCCTCGAGCGGTCGGCCCGGGAGATGGCCCCGGTCGTCACGGCGCTGCGTGCCCACGTGGAGGACCTCCGCCGCAGCGAGGTCGAACGGGCCGGCGCCGACCCGGCCCTGCGCGACGCCCTCGACGCCGCCACGCGGGCACTCGTCAACAAGCTCCTGCACGAGCCCACCGTGCGGCTCAAGCAGGCGGCCGGGACCGACCGGGGCGACCTCTACGCCGACGCCCTCGCCGAGCTCTTCGCCCTCCCACCGCTGACCGACGAGGGCTGACGACCCGTGGCGCCGGTGCGCGTCGCGACGCGCGGGAGCGCGCTGGCCCGGGCCCAGACCGACGCGGTGATCGCGCGCCTCGGGGTGCCGGCCGAGGTCGTGGTCGTCACCACCACGGGCGACCGGCGCACCGACACGCCCATCCACGCCCTGGGCGGGACCGGGGTGTTCGTGAAGGAGGTGCAGGAGGCGGTCCTCGCCGGGACCGCCGACCTCGCCGTGCACTCAGCCAAGGACCTCCCCTCCGTGACCGCGCCCGGCCTCGTGCTGGCGGCGGTGCCCGAGCGCGGCGACGTACGCGACGCGCTGGTCGGTTCGACCCTCGCCGCGCTCCCGACCGGCGCCCGGGTCGGCACCGGATCGGTCCGGCGCCGGGCCCAGCTGGCGGCACTGCGCCCCGACCTCACCTTCGGCGAGCTGCGGGGGAACATCGGCACCCGCCTCGAGCGGGCGGCGGACTTCGACGCCGTCCTGGTGGCCGCCGTCGCCCTCGACCGCCTCGGGCTCGGCACCCGCGCGACCGACCGGCTCGACCCGGTGACGATGCTGCCCCAGGTCGGGCAGGGGGCGATCGCGGTGGAGTGCCGGGCCGACGACGACCGGACCCGGGCGCTGCTCGGACCGATCACCGATGAGCCTGCCCACCGGGCGGTCACCGCTGAGCGGGCCTTCCTCGCCGAGCTCGGCGGCGGCTGCAGCCTGCCCTGCGGCGCGCTCGCCGTCGCCACCGCCACCGGCGTCTCGATCGAGGTCCTGCTGGCCTCGCTCGACGGGCACACCGTGGTGCGGACCCGGGCCACCGGGACCGACCCCGGCGCGATCGGACGCCGGGCGGCCCACGACCTGCTCGAGGCCCACGGGGGCCGCGCGCTGCTGGAGTCGGCGCCGTGACCCCGGCGGCCCCCGTCCCCGGGAGGGACCGATGACCGTCTACCTCGTGGGCGCCGGACCCGGGGACCCCGGGCTGCTCACCCGCCGGGGCGCCGAGCTGCTGGCCCGCGCCGACGTCGTGGTGCACGACCGGCTCGGCACCGCGGACCTGCTCGACCTCGCCCGGCCCGACGCCGAGATGGTCTCGGCGGGCAAGGCCCCGGGCCAGGTCGACCTGACCCAGGACGAGATCAACGCGGTGCTCGTCGACCGGGGCCGGGCCGGGCTCGAGGTGGTGCGGCTGAAGGGCGGCGACCCGTTCGTGTTCGGCCGGGGCGGCGAGGAGGCCGAGGCGCTCGCCGCGGCCGGCGTGCCGTTCGAGGTCGTGCCCGGGATCACCAGCGCGATCGGGGCCCCCGCCTACGCAGGCATCCCGGTCACCCACCGGGGTCGCTCCACGCACTTCACGGTGGTCACCGGCAACGAGGACCCGGCCAAGGCCACCACCGACGTCGACTGGGAGGCCCTCGCCCGCACGGGCGGGACCCTGGTCATCCTGATGGGCGCGGCCCGCATCGGCGGGATCGCCGACCGGCTGATGGCGGGCGGCCTCGCCCCCGACACCCCGGTCGCCGCGGTCCGGGACGGCACCCGGCCGGACCAGCGCACGGTCCGGGCCACCCTCGCCACCATCGGGGCCGCCGGGGTCCGGGCCCCGGCGGCGATCGTCGTCGGAGCGGTGGCCGCGCTCGACCTCACCTGGTTCGAGTCCCGACCGCTGTTCGGCCGCACCGTGGTCGTGACCCGGGCCCGGGAGCAGGTGAGCGAGCTGCGCACGCGCCTGGAGCGGCTCGGCGCCGGTGTGCTCGAGCTCCCGGCGATCGCGATCAAGCCGGTGCCGTTCACGGTGCCGCCGCTCGCCGACTACGCGTGGGTGGTCTTCACCTCGGTGAACGGCGCGCACGCCTTCTTCACGCAGGGACTCGCACCCGCCGGCCTCGACGCCCGCGCGCTCGGCGGTGTCCGGGTGGCCGCCATCGGGCCGGGCACCGCGGCGGCGGCGGCCGAGCACGGCATCACGATCGACCTCGTGCCCGGTCGCTTCGTCGCCGAGGCGCTGCTCGACGCGTTCCCGGACCCGGACCGGGCCGGGGAACGGGTGCTGCTGGCCCGGGCCGAGCAGGCCCGCGACGTGCTGCCCGAGGGCCTCGGCGCCCGCGGGTACGCCGTCGACGTGCTCCCCGTGTACCGGACGGTCACCACCGCTCCCGATCCGGGCGTGCTCGAGCAGGTCCGGGCCGGGCGGTTCGACGCGGTCACCTTCACGTCGTCGTCGACCGTGCGCAACTTCACCGACCAAGTGGGCCCGCTCCCCGACCCGGCCCCGGCGGTCGTGTCGATCGGTCCGGTGACGTCGGCCACCGCGCGCGACCTCGGGTGGACGGTCGCAGCCGAAGCGTCCGAGCACACCATCGACGGGCTCGTCGACGCCGTGTGCGCGCTGCTGGCCCCGTCCCCCCGATAGCCGGAAGCCGCACCGGCCACGACGCGCCGGGCCGGCCGCCGCGCGGCCGGCGGTAGCGCCGGGCCGGCCGCCGCGCGGCCGGCGGTAGCGCCGGGCCGGCCGCCGCGCGGCCGGCGGTAGCGCCGGGCCGGCCGCCGCGCGGCCGGCGGTAGCGCCGGGCCGGCCGCCGCGCGGCCGGCGGTAGTCTCGGCCCGTGGCCTTCCCCGACCAGCGCCCGCGCCGACTGCGCCGCACCCCCGCCCTCCGTCGCCTGGTGGCCGAGACCCGGGTGACGGTCGACGACCTCGTGGCCCCGCTCTTCGTGAAGGAGGGCATCACCGACCCCGAGCCGGTCCCCTCGATGCCCGGGGTCCTCCAGCACACGCAGGCCAGTCTCCGGGAGGAGGTCCGGGCCCTGGCCGGCCTCGGGATCCCGGCCGTCATCCTGTTCGGCGTCCCCGCAGCCAAGGACCCCCGCGGCTCGGCCGCCGACGCACCCGACGGCGTGCTCCAGGTGGCGCTGCGGAACCTGCGCGACGACCACGGCGACGACCTGGTCGTGATGGCCGACACCTGCCTCGACGAGTACACGGACCACGGGCACTGCGGGATCGTGGACGCCACCGGCGCGATCGACAACGACGCCACGCTCGACCGGTACGGCGCCATCGCGGTCGCCCAGGCCGGCGCCGGCGCCCAGGTGGTGGCCCCGTCGGGGATGATGGACGGCCAGGTCGCCGCGATCCGCGGCGCGCTCGACGACGCCGGCCACACCGGCGTCCCCGTCCTCGCCTACTCCGCGAAGTACGCCTCGGCGCTCTACGGACCCTTCCGCGACGCCGCCGAGTGCGCCCCCGCGTTCGGGGACCGGCGGGCGTACCAGATGGACCCGCCCAACGCCCGGGAGGCGCTCGAGGAGGTCGGCCTCGACCTCGCCGAGGGCGCCGACATGGTGATGGTCAAGCCCGCCCTCGCCTACCTCGACGTCATCAACTCCGTGCGCAGCGCGGTCGACGTCCCCATCGGCGCGTACCACGTGTCGGGGGAGTACGCGATGGTCCTCGCCGCAGCCGAGCGGGGCTGGATCGACGGGCACGCGGTCATGCGCGAGCACCTGGCGAGCATCAAGCGGGCCGGCGCCGACTTCATCCTCACCTACTACGCGCGCGCGCTGGCCGAGCAGCTCGCCTGACCCGGAGCCTGACCATGGACGATCTCTTTGCGCGCGCCCGTCAGCGGATCCCCGGTGGGGTCAACTCTCCGGTCCGGGCGTTCGGATCGGTGGGCGGTGAGCCCTTCTTCACCGCTCGCGGCGAGGGCGCCCACCTCGTGACCGAGGACGGCCGCCGCCTGCTCGACTACGTGCAGTCGTGGGGTGCCTCGATCCTCGGCCACGCCCACCCCGTGGTGGTCGAGGCCGTGCAGCGGGCGGCCGCCGACGGGACGTCGTTCGGGACCCCGACCCGCCGGGAGGTGGAGCTCGCCGAGACCGTCGCCGACCGCATCCCCTCGGTGGAGAAGGTGCGGTTGGTGTCGTCGGGGACCGAGGCGGCCATGACCGCCGTCCGCCTGGCCCGGGGCGCCACCGGGCGGGCCAAGCTGCTGAAGTTCGCGGGCTGCTACCACGGCCACCTCGACGCGCTCCTGGTCGCGGCTGGGAGCGGGGTGGCGACCCTCGGCCTGCCCGGCTCGGCCGGGGTCACCCCCGGCACCGTCGCCGACACCGTGGTGGTGCCGTTCAACGACCGCGCTGCCGTCGACACCGCCCTCGACCGCTACCCCGGGGAGTTCGCCGCGCTCCTGGTCGAGCCGGTGGCGGCGAACATGGGCCTGGTCCCGCCGGCGCCCGGGTTCCTCGAGTTCCTGCGCGAGCGGGCGACCGCCCACGGGGCCCTCCTCGTGTTCGACGAGGTGATCACCGGGTTCCGGATCGGTCCGGCCGGCGCCCAGGGTCGCTTCGCCGTCGCCGCCGACGTGTCGATCTACGGCAAGGTGCTCGGCGGGGGGCTGCCCCTCGCCGCCCTGGGCGGCCCCGCCGCGGTGATGGACGAGCTCGCCCCGCTCGGACCCGTGTACCAGGCCGGGACGCTGTCGGGGAACCCCCTCGCCACCGCGGCCGGCCTCGCCGTGCTCGGCGCGCTGACCGACGACCACTACGTCGAGCTCGAGCGGCGGGCCACCGCCCTGACCACCGGGCTCGCCGCCGCCCTGGCCGCCGCCGGGCTCGCGGCCCAGGTGCCCCGGGCCTTCACCCTGGCCGGGCTGTTCTTCCGGGCCGACCCGGTCACCGACTACGCCGAGGCCCAGGCCGCCGACGCGGCGACCTACGCCCGGTTCTTCCACGGGATGCTCGACCGGGGCGTGTACCTGGCGCCGAGCGCGTTCGAGACCGCGTTCCCGAGCCTGGCCCACACCGACGCCGACATCGCCCGCACGATCGAGTGCGCGGCCGAGGCGGCCCGGGACGTGGCCCGGGCCTGAGGCTCAGCCCTGGCGGTCGTTCCGCTCGCGCTGCTTGCGGACGCGGTCCATGAAGAACAGCGATCCCCAGAGCGCGCACACCATCACGACCAGGAGGACGAAGGCGAGGCCGCCTCCGCCGTTCTTGCCGGCGGCGTCGACGAGCTGCTGGGCGATCGGGTTCATCACGGGCTCCCGGACTCAGGCGTTGACCAGCTCGCGCGAGCGAGCCGGGGTCTGGGCGGATGCGGCCTCGGCCGCCTGGACGGCCCGGCGGTCCCGCTCGTACCAACCGAACAGGGCCAAGCTCAGCACGAACAGGATCAGCGAGCTCACGAAGGCGATGATCGGCGGGAGGCGCACGTCACCGAGGTTGTACTCCAGGACCACGTAGCCGTTGTCCTTGGCTTCGGGGGTGCCCGCCGCGGCACAGGTCGGCTTGTCGGGGGCGACGCCGAAGGGCTGGCGGTTCGGGGCGACGCCGCAGAACTCGACCACGGCGTACTTCGGGGCGTGGGTGAACTCGCCGTCGAGCCAGCTCGGGTTGCTCCCGCCGATCTCCCAGGTCTTGGGCGTGAGGTACTTGGTCACGTCGGAGTAGATGGCGAACTTATTCTCCTCCTCCGTGTAGGTCTTGGTCGCGGTGTCCTCCTTGGTGACCAGGCCTTCGTCGACCGCGGCCTTGACGTTGGCCGCCTCCACCGCATCGACCTCGACCCCGTCCGCCTCGATGTTGCGGACGGCGACGATCTTCGACTCCTCCAGCGACGGGACCACTTCCTGGATCTTCCACGCCGGGACGGACCCCCGGAGCGTGTTGAGCGGCGACGCGGTCGTGATCCAGAGCGAGGTGAGGACGAGCATCAGGCCCATCAGGCCGCTGAACGTGGCCAGGAAGGCGAGCCGGGCCCCCATGTTGGTGCCGAGCAGCAGGTAGATCGATCCGACGAAGAGGATGACCCCCGCCACCACGACGAGCACACCCAGGATCGTGGGGTACCAGAGGCTGCGCTCGGTCAGGCCACCGCTGGCGAGGATGAGGGGGGTGAGGCTGGGCAACGTCGGTCCTTTTTTGCTCGTCGTTTCCTCGCGGGACCCGGGCGGTCGGACTCAGAGCCCGCGCTCGTAGGCCACGATGGCCTTGATCTGCCGCTCGGACAGCACGTTCACGAAATAGGGCATGCGGCCCGACGAGATGCCGCGGACGCCGTAGCCCTCGTTGGCCGGCGCCCCCAGGGCGATCCAGTCGAACTGCTCCTGCTCGCCCGCGACCCCAGGGAACTGCAGCAGGGTCGACCCGCCCCGGAGACTCGGTCCGAAGGCCCCGCTGCCCGGCGGCGGCGGGGGCGGCAGCCGCAGGTTGTCGGGATCGAAGTAGGACGCCCCCTTGGTGTGGCAGCGGGCGCAGTTGAGCCGGAAGAGCACCTCACCTTCGCCCATGGCCGCGACCTGGTCGGCCCAGGCCCGGGCCGAGGCGAGCACCGCGGTGGCCTCGACCACCTCGGCCTCG
>VGBI01000003.1 GCA_016870595.1 Actinomycetota bacterium | reverse complement strand
CCGAGGTCGATGGCGAGGTCGAGGGGCACGACTCAGCCCGCCCCGGACCGCACCGGTCGGACCGGCGTCGCGTTGGTGGCCCAGTCGACGCCACCTGCGTGGTGCTCCTGCTTCCAGATCGGCACGGTCTCCTTGAGGGTGTCGATCGCGAACCGGGCGGCGGCGAACGCCTCGTCCCGGTGGGGGGTGGACACGACCACCAGCACCGACGACTCCGAGAGGGCCAGCTCGCCGAGCCGGTGCAGGAGGGCGAGGCGCTCGATCGCGGGCCACCGGCGGCGGGTCTCGTCGGCGATCTCCCGCAGCCGGGCCTCCGCCTCCTCCTCGTACGCCTCGTAGGTCAGGGCGGTGACCCCGTCACGGCCGTCGGCATGGTCGCGGACCACGCCGAGGAAGCCCACCACGGCGCCCGCGCGCGCAGTGGGCGCCCACGCGTGCGCCGCCTCCGTGGGGAGGGGTGCACGGGAGAGGCCGAGCCAGTCGTCGCCCGCGGGGGGGTGCCACGCCACCCCCGCATGGTAGTGACCGGCCCGCCGAACCCGCCCGGGGCGGGCCCGGGCGGGCGCGGTGACCGCTCCGGGACGGGCCCGGGGACGGGCCCGGGGACGGGCCCGGGGACGGGCCCGGGGACGGGCCCGGGGACACCCCCCCGGGGCGACGGGACGGGCCGCGGCCCCGTCGGTAGCATTTCCCGCCATGCCCGCCGACGACGACGACACGTCCAGCGGGCCCCCGCCCCACCCGCTCGACCGGGTCTGGTTCCACCCGTCCGAGCTCGGTCGCACCGGCGACGCCCTCGCACCCCCCGACCCCAGGCCCCGCCTGTGGCTGGTGGCCGCGGTCGCCCTGCTGGTCGGGGTGGGCGGGACGCTCGGCGTCGTGGCCGCGACCCGGGGCCTGACCGCCCCGGCGCCGCCCCCGGCCCCGTTCGCCGAGCTCGCGACCGGGCCCGGCGCCGACCCCGACGCCGTCGCCGACCTGGTGGCCGGCGTGGGCCGCAGCGTGGTGACCGTCGGCGTGGCCCCGCCCGCCGGCGCGGCGGTGCTCGGCTCGGGCGTGGCCATCCGGGCCGGACGCGTCCTCACCGCGGCGCACCTCGTCCCCGTCGACGGCACCCCGCTCGTCGTGACCGTGGGGGGCCAGGTGGTGTCCGCCCGGCTCCGGGGCGTCGACCCCGAGACCGACCTCGCGCTCCTCGAGGTCGACGGCGCCCCCCTCCAGGCCGCCCGGCTGGGGAGCGGCGACGGCTTGCGGGTCGGTCAGCAGGTCGCGGCCGTGTCGGCGGGGACGCCCACCGACCGCTGGGTCACCGTGGGGGTGCTCTCGGGTCGCGACCGCCTCGGCGTGCTCCCGAGCGGCGTGCGCGGGGCCGCGCTGCTCGAGACCGACGCCCGGTTCGACGGCTCGGCCGCCGGCGGCGCGCTCCTCGACGCCACCGGCGCGGTGATCGGGATCCTGGCCGGACCCGACCGCCACGCCGTGCCCATCGACGTCGCCCGGTCCGTCGCCGCCCAGCTCGACCTCAATGGCCGGGCCGCCCACGGCTGGCTCGGTCTGCTCGGCACCGACGTGCTCGACCGCACCGGCGGCGGCGTGCGGATCGACACGCTGATCGAGGCGGGCCCGGCCCAGCTCGCCGGGCTCCGGCCCGACGACGTGGTGATCCGGGTCGGCAGCGTCGGCGTGGGCTCCGTGGCGGAGCTGGTCGCGACGGCGCGGCGGCTGCGGCCGGGGGACCCGGCCGAGGTGACCGTGGTGCGATCGGGCGAGCGGGTCGTCGTGACCGTCCCCCTCGGCGAGAGCATCCCGGCACCGGCCGACTGGCTGGTCGTGGCCTGATCCCCACGCCCTACGCTGGGGTGATGACCGACGTCCTCAGCGGAGCACCCGACACCGACCTCGACGAGCTCGACCGGGCCCTGCTCAACGCCCTGCAGTGGGACTTCCCGGTCGACCCGACGCCCTACGCCACCCTCGCCGACCGCCTCGGCACCGGGGAGGCCGACGTCCTCGCCCGGATCGCCCGGGGGAAGGAGCTCGGCGTGCTCCGCCAGCTCTCCGCGATCTTCGACACCCGGGCGCTCGGGTACGGGTCGTCGCTCGTCGCCGCCAAGGTGGACCCCGACCACATCGACACCGCGGCCGAGGCGATCAACCTGCACCCGGGCGTGAGCCACAACTACAAGCGCAACCACCCGTACAACCTCTGGTACACGCTCGCGGTGCCGCCGGGCGCGTCGCTCGACGAGCACCTCGACGTGCTGCACCGCGAGTCGGGCGCGCTCGTCACGCGCAAGCTGCCGACGCTGCAGCTCTACAAGATCGGCGTGAAGCTCGACATGACCGGCACCACCGCCGCCGACGCGAAGACCGAGGTGCTGGCCCACGAGCGGCCCGAGCGGCGGCCCGACATGGAGGCGCCGGTCCTCACCGACACCGAGGTGGCGGTCATCCGGACCGTGCAGGAGGACCTGCCCCTCCTCGACCGACCGTTCGCGGCCCAGGCCGAGACGGTCGGGATCACCGAGGCCGACCTGCTCGCCACGCTCGCGTCGTTCACCGAGCGCAAGCTCATGCGCCGTTTCGCAGCGGTGATGAACCACCGCTCCGCCGGCTTCAAGGCCAACGCCATGGGCGTCTGGGCCGTCCCCGACGACCGCCTCGCCGAGATCGGTCCGCAGATGGCCGGCTTCGCCCTGGTGAGCCACTGCTACCGGCGCCCGACCTACGACGACTGGCCGTACTCGGTGTTCACGATGGTCCACGGCAAGAACGCACGCGAGTGCGAGCAGACCATCGCCGCGATCCGCGACGAGACCGGGGTCGACGAGTTCGCCCTGCTGTGGTCGGTCAAGGAGTACAAGAAGACCCGGGTGAAGTACTTCACCCCCGACTGGGACGAGTGGGCCACCGTCCACGGCTGCGCGTGAGCGCGTCCGGCGGGGCCTGAGCGCGATGGTGCACCCGTCGCAGGGGTCCGATCCCGACGACGACGACCGCGCCGGGCAACCGCCGGGGATTCCCGGCGTTCCGGGGTTCCCCGGCCTCCCGGGCTTCCCCGGTCTCCCCGGTCTCCCCGGTCTCCCCGGTCTCCCCGGCTTCCCCGGCTTCCCCGGCGACTTCGACCTGGGCCGCCTGATGGCGATGCTCGCCTCCCCCGGCCCGGTCAACTGGGAGATCGCCCGCCAGGTGGCCCGGGCCGTGGTGGCCGAGCCCGGACCCGGCGGTGCCCCCGGCCGCCCGGTCGACCCGGCGGCCCCGTCCGAGTTCGCCGAGCTGGCCCGGGCAGCCCAGGCCCACGTCGCCGAGGTCACGAGCCTGGCCGCGCCGCTCGTCGCCCCGGTCCGGGTCATCACCGCATCCGAGTGGGCCGAGCTGCACCTCGACGCCCTCGGTCCGGTGCTCGAGGACCTGGCCCGGACCCTCGGGGCCACGTTCGCCGACGATCTCGCCGACCCGACCGGCGACGAGCCGGGAACGCCCGACCCGATGGCGGCCATGGTCCCGATGCTCGCCCCCGTGCTGCTCGGCCTCCAGGCCGGTGCGATGGTCGGCCACCTCGCCCGCCACGCGCTCGGGCGGTACGACCTCCCCCTCCCCACGGCCGACGCCCCCAGCATCTGCTTCGTCGCCACCCACATCGACGACTTCGAGACCTCGTGGTCGTTGCGCCGCGCCGACCTCCGGTTCACCCTGGCCGTCCACGAGGTGGTGCACGCGGCCCTGCGGTCGGTGCCGTGGGTGGCGGCCCGGCTCCAGCGGCTCGCGTGCGAGTACGTCCGGTCGTACCGGCTCGATCTCGGGGCACTGGCCGATCGGCTCGGCGGGCTCGACCCGTCGGACCCGGCGTCGCTCGAGGCCTTCACCGTGCACCCCCGCGACATCCTCGGGGCCATGACCCACCCCGACCAGGCCGACGTGCAGCAGCGCCTGCGGATCTTCGCCACCGTGCTCGAGGGCTACGCCGACACCGTCGTCGCCCAGGTCGCCGAGCGCCTCGTCCCCTCCGGGGCCCAGATCCACGAGGCGTTCACCCGCCACCGGATCGAACGCGGCGACGCCGGCCAGTTCATCGACGCGATCCTCGGCATCGACCTCGGGCGTGACGACTACGACCGGGGGCGGCAGTTCTGCGCCGGCGTGGTCGAACGGGCCGGGATGGCGGGACTCGACCGGCTCTGGGCCGACGAGACCATGGTGCCCACACCCGCCGAGCTCGACGCCCCGGGGCTCTGGCTGGCCCGCATCGACCTCCCGGACACCCGCGCCGGCGAGGCGGACGAGCAGTGACCCCGACCCCGCCGCCGGGCGCGGCACCGAGCGTCGGCGTGCTCGGCGCCGGGGTCATGGGGAGCGGCATCGCGCAGGTGACTGCGCTCGCGGGCTGCCCGACGACCTGCGTCGACCCCGACGCCGACGCCCGCGCCCGCGGGGCCGAGCTCGTGGTCTCCGGTCGGTTCGGGCTCGACCGCGCCGTCGAACAAGGCCGGATCACCCGGGCCGACGCCGACGCCGCCGTCGACCGGCTCACCTTCGGCGACGACCCCGGGGATGCGGCGGCCGCCGACATCGTGATCGAGGCGGTGCCCGAGCGGCTCGACCTCAAGATCCGGGTCTTCCGCGACCTCGACCGTCTCGCGCCCGCGTCGACGATCCTCGCATCGAACACGTCGGGCTTCCCGATCCAGGCCATCGCCGCAGCGACCGATCGACCCGAGCTCGTGATCGGTTGGCACTGGGCGTCACCCGCGCCGGTGATGCGGATGGCCGAGATCGTCCGGACCCCGCTCACCGCCGACGCGACCGTCGAGACCGTCACGGCCCTGGCCCGCCGCTGCGACAAGAACCCGATCGTGGTCAACGACACCGACGCCAGCTGGGGCTTCGTCGCGAACCGCGTCTACTTCGCCATGATCCGCGAGGCACAGCGGGTGGTCCAGGAGGGTGTCGCCACCCGCAACGACGTCGACCAGCTGATGGTCGACTGCTTCCGCTGGCCGGCCGGGCCGTTCGGCATGGTCCGGGGCGCCGGCTCCGGCTGGTCGTAGTCCGGGGCGCCGGTCAGCCGGTCAGCCGGTCGGCTCGTCGTCCCACCCGAGCGGCACCACCCGCTCGTCGGGGGGCGGCCGACGCCGCCGCCGGCCCCGGCCGCGCTGGGCCCGGACCCGCCGGCGGACGCTCCCGGCCGCCCGGCCCACGGCCCGGTCCACCGCCTGCGGCCGCAGGGTGGTGCGCATCGGGCGGCTCCCCGCCGCCCGCCGGGCCCCCACGTACGACGCGCCGCCGAGCACCAGCACGACCGCAAGGACCCCGAGGCCGATCCGCACGTTCTGGGGGATGATGCCGATCAGCGCGCCCAGGACCCACGTCACCTGGAACCGGGTCTCGAAGCGCGCGAACGCCCGTCCGCGCGCAGCGTCGGGTCCGTCCCGCTGGAGAAGGCTGTCGAAGGCGAGACGGCCGACGGCCGCGCCGACCGCGACCGCCAGGCTCGCCAACGCGAACGCGAGCACGGTGCCGAGCAGCACGCTGATCATCACCATGCCACCGGTGACGAGCAGAGCCACCGCCAGCATCTGCTCCTCCCGCAGTCGCCGCCGGACGCGCGGACCGATCACGTTGCCGACGAAGCCACCGGTCACCGCCATGATCGCCGCGACCCCGAGACCGAACAGGTTGTCCTTCAGCGAGAAGGCAGCGAAGAAGGCGAGGAATCCGACCGCACCGCGGATGAGCGCCATGGCGCTCCCGGCGAGGAGGATGCTGGGCTGCTGCATCTCCCCGTACTCGAGCGCCTCCTCGCGCGCGGTCCGGAGGAGCTTCACCGAGGGGATCCGCAGGGAGAGCAGGGTCCCCACGGTGAACAGCACGAACGCGAAGCGCAACGACCACGCCGCCCCGAACACCTCCTGGATCGCGAAGGCCGGCACGCCCCCGACGGTCGTCGCGATCGCGCTGACCAACGCGAGCCGCGAGTTGGCGCGGACCAGCTCGTCCTCACGGCCGATCACCGCGGGGACCAAGGCGCTCTTGGCCACCGAGTAGCCCTTGGCCAGCACCAGGATGCCGAAGGCAAGGGGGTACACGAGCAGCCCTTCGGGCGCGGGCTCGGCGACCCACCGGGCCATCAGGAGCGCGAGGACGCCCCGACCGAGCATCGACACCGCGATGAGGATGCGCCGCCCGCTCCGGCGGTAGTCGAGCGCCGGGCCCAGCACCGGGGCGACGACGACGAACGGCAGCATCGTCACCAGCAGGTAGAGGAGAATCTTCTCCCGCGACGACGACGCCGGGCTCGAGAAGAACAGCGACCCCGCGAGCGACGCCGCGATGGCGGCGTCGGCGCACATGCTCACCGCATGGGCCGTGACCAGCCGCGAGAACGGCGAGGGCGGCAGGAACCGGGGATCGGTGGCCATTTTCGGCGCCACGGTACCCCCGGGAGGCAGGCCCGGGTCGGTGTTCACCGGGGGTTCACCGGGCGGCCCGATGCCCGGTTCGCGGCGTCCCCTACGATGGCGCGGTGAGCGACCGTCACTGGCAGGAGGATGCGGCCGCGGCCTCCGGGATCCGGTCCGACCCCGCCCGGTACCTCAACCGCGAGCTGTCGTGGCTGGACTTCAACCGCCGGGTCCTCGCGCTCGCCGAGGACCCGGCCGCGCCCCTGCTCGAGCGGGCCAAGTTCCTGGCCATCTTCGCCCAGAACCTCGACGAGTTCCTCCAGGTCCGCGTGTCGGGCCTCCAGGACCAGATGGACGCGGGCCTGCGCACGAAGACCCCCGACGGCCTCGACCCGGTCGAGCAGCTCCGGGCGGTCCGGGCCCGGGCCCGCGACCTGGTCGCCCGCCACACCGAGATCTTCGTCGACGACGTGAAGCCTGCGCTCGAGGCGGTCGGCATCCGCTTCACCGGGTGGGACGAGCTCACCGGAGCGGACCGGGCCGAGCTCGCCGCGGTGTTCGAGCAGCGCATCTTCCCGGTCCTCACCCCACTCGCAGTCGACCCGGCGCACCCCTTCCCCTACATCTCCAACCTCTCGCTCAACCTGGCCGTCCTCGTGCGCGACGACCGGACGCTGGAGGACCGCTTCGCCCGGGTCAAGGTGCCCGCCGTCCTCCCCCGCTTCGTCGCCCTCGCCGACGCGCACCGCTTCGTCCCGGTGGAGCAGGTCATCGCCGCCCACCTCGACCGGCTCTTCCCCGGGATGGAGATCGTGACCCACCATCCCTTCCGGGTCACCCGCAACACCGACTTCGAGCTCGACGACGAGGACGAGGACCTCCTCGAGGCCATCGAGGAGGTGCTGCACCGTCGCACGAAGTTCGGCAAGGTGGTCCGGCTCGAGATCGACACCCTGATGCCCGACGAGGTGCGCGACGTCCTGCAGCGCGAGCTCGAGATCGACGACGACGCGGTGACGGTCGTCGACGGGCCCCTCGACCTCAGCGGCCTCTGGGCCCTCCTCGCCCTCGACCGGCCCGAGCTGAAGGACACGCCGTGGCCGGCCCAGACCCCCGCCACGCTGGTCCCGACCGAGCTCCGGCCCGACATCTTCGCGATGCTCCGCCACGGCGACATCCTCGTGCACCACCCCTACGACTCGTTCGCGACCTCGGTGGAAGCGTTCATCACCCAGGCGGCCCAGGATCCCGACGTCCTCGCGATCAAGCAGACCATCTACCGAACGGCCGGCGCCGAGAGCGCGATCGTCTCGGCCCTGGCCGACGCAGCGCGCGAGGGCAAGCAGGTCGTGGCGCTCATCGAGCTCAAGGCCCGCTTCGACGAGCAGGCGAACATGGAGCGGGCGCGCGTCCTGGAGGAGGCCGGCGTCCACGTGGTCTACGGGCTGGTCGGTCTCAAGACCCACGCCAAGATCATCCTCGTCGTGCGCCAGGAGGCCGACGGCATCCGCCGCTACTGCCACGTGGGCACCGGCAACTACAACCCGAAGACCGCGTCGCTCTACGAGGACCTCGGCCTGCTCACCGCCGATCCGCAGTTCGGCGCCGAGCTCACCGAGCTCTTCAACCACCTGACCGGCTACAGCCGCCCGGTCGGCTATCAGGACCTCCTGGTCGCCCCCGAGGCACTGCGGGCCGGCCTGGCCGAGCGGATCCGGGCCCAGGCCGCCGCCGGCCCGGCCGGGCGCATCGTCATGAAGATGAACAGCCTGGTCGACCCGTCGCTGATCGACGAGCTCTACCAGGCCTCGGCCGCAGGCACGCCCGTCGATCTCGTCGTGCGCGGGATCTGCTGCCTGCGCCCCGGCGTGCCCGGACTCTCCGAGACCATCCGGGTGCGATCGATCGTCGGCCGGTACCTCGAGCACTCCCGCATGTTCCGCTTCGGCCCCGACCCGCTCACGGCCGAGTGGTACATCGGGTCCGCCGACCTCATGCCCCGCAACCTTGACCGCCGGGTCGAGGCGCTCGCGCCGGTGCGCGACCCGGCGCTGCGGGGCCGCCTCGAGGAGATCGTCGCCACCGTCCTCGCCGACACCGACCTCGCGTGGGAGCTCGATGCCGACGGCACGTGGTCCCGGGTGCCCCAGCCCACCGACGACCGACGCGTCAACGCCCAATGCGAGCTCCACCGACGCGCGGCGGAACGCGCGCACCGGGCCTGATCGACCGGTCCCGCCATGCCCACCGAGCGGGAGTACAAGTTCGTCGTCCCGCCCGGCCGGGAGGTCCCCGGGCTCGCCGATCTCGTGGCGGTGGGCGACCCGGTGGTGGTCGAGCAGACCGCGGTCTACTACGACACCGTCGACCTGCGCCTCACCCGCGTCGGCGCGTCGCTGCGTCACCGCAGCGACGACGGCTGGACGGTCAAGCTCCCGGTCGCAGGTACGACCGACGCCCCGCTCGTCCGGGCCGAGCACCCCGTCGCCGGACCGCCCGGTGACCCTCCGGTCGCGGCACGCGACCTCGTGGCCGCGCGTGTGCGCACCGCCCGGCTCACCCCGGTCGCCCGGCTCCACACCACCCGCGAGCGGCGCGCGCTGCGGATGCTCGGGCCGGCCGGCACCACCGGAACCGCCGGAGCCGATGGAGCCGAGATCGGGGTCCTCACCGACGACCGCTGCCGCGTGGCCGGTGCGCCCCCGTCCCGGGAGTTCCGCGAGATCGAGTTCGAGGTCGCCCCCGATGCATCGGCGGCGGTGGTCGCCGCGGTCGTGGCCCGGCTGCGGTCCGCGAGCGCGGACCCCGACGAGGGGTCGACCCCCCTTCCGAAGGTCACCCGGGCGCTCGGACCCCTCGCCCGGGCCCAACCCGACGTCGTCGTGCCTCCGGTCGGGACCCCGGCGACGGTCACCGGGGTGCTCCGGCACGCGCTGGCGGAGTCGGTCCAGCGTCTCGTCGCCCACGACCCCGTCGCCCGGATCGGCGAGGATCCCGAGGGGGTGCACCAGGCCCGGGTCGCCACGCGGCGGCTCCGGTCGCACCTACGGACCTTCCGGCCCCACCTCCACCCGGTCCCGATCCGGGTGCTGCGGGCCGAGCTCGGGTGGCTCGCCAGCGAGCTCGGCGCCGTCCGCGACGCCGACGTCCTGCGCGACCGCCTGCGCGGCCGGCTCGCCGGGCTCGACCCCGGCGACACCCGTGCCGCGCAGCCGATCCTCGACCGCATCGACGCCGACCGGGCCGCGGCCCGCGAGCGGCTTCTCGCCGCGCTCCGGAGTCCCCGGTACCTGGCCCTGCTCGACCGACTCGTGGCCGTGGCCGGGCGCCCACCGGTCGTCCCCGGGTCCGACGCCGACGACCTCGACGCCCTGCGCCGGCTGGTCCGCGCGCCGTTGCGGCGCCTACGCCTCGCAGTGGCCACCCTCCCCGATCCCGCCCCCGACGCAGCCCTGCACGCGATCCGGATCCACGCCAAGCGGGCGCGCTACGCCGCCGAGGTGATGGTCCCGGTGTTCGGGAACCCGGCCCGGGACCTCGCCCGGGCCGTCACCCGGGTCCAGGACGTGCTCGGGGAGCACCAGGACGCCGTGGTTGCGGGCGCCTGGCTGCGGGCGACCGGCCTGGCCCTGCCCGACCCCCGCGCCGCATTCGCCGCCGGCGAGCTCGCGACACTCGAACGTGTCGCGGCGGCCGCCGCCCGCGACGCGTGGCCCGAGGCGTGGGCCGGAGCGTCCCCGATGCGAGTGCGACGGTGGCGGTGAACGGCCCTCCCCCCTCCGACGCGACGACCGGGCCCCGCGAGCCCGAGGTCGTGGCGGCGGGCGAGCCCGAGGTCGTGGCGGCGGGCGAGCCCGAGGTCGTGGCGGCGGGCGGGATCCTGATCCGCCCGGGCCCGGCGGGGCCGGAGGTGCTCGTCGTCCACCGGCCGCGCTACGACGACTGGAGCTTCCCCAAGGGCAAGCAGGACCCGGGCGAGACCCCCGAGCAGACCGCCCGGCGCGAGGTCGGCGAGGAAACCGGGATCACGGCCACGCTCGGGCCCTACCTCGGCGTCGTGCGCTACCGCGACCACTGCGACCAGCCCAAGGTCGTCCACTACTGGCAGATGGCGCCCGGGCCCGAACCGCCGGTCGCACCCGACGACGAGGTGGACCGCCTGCTGTGGTGCGCCCCGGAGGCGGCTGCCAGACTCCTGACCTACCCGCACGACCGCGCCCTGCTCGGACGACTCGAAGGACACCGGTGACGATCCATCTCCTGCGCCACGCCCGGGCCGGCCGGCGCAGCGCGTGGACGGGCGACGACGACCAGCGGCCCCTCACCAAGATCGGACTCCGTCAGGCCGACGCGCTCGTCCCCCGACTCGAGGGCCTCGGGATCGCGCGCATCGTCGCCAGCCCCTACGTGCGCTGCCGACAGTCGGTGGAGCCCCTGGCCAATCGCCTGCGCCTGCCCGTTGATCTCGCCGACGCACTCGCCGAGGGCGCCGGGCTCGACGAGGTGCTGCGCCTGGTCGAGAAGATCGGCGACGAGGACGCGGTCCTGTGCACCCACGGCGACGTGATGCTGGCGCTGCTCGGGTACCTGCGTGCCGAGGGGATCAAGGTGCGGCGGCGCAACGGCACACCCCCGGTGGAGAAGGGCTCGGTCTGGGAGCTCACCACCCGGCGCGAGGTGATCGCGCGCGCGACCTACCACCCGCCGCCGCGACCCGGACGGGACTGACGCGGGATTGACGATCGCACGGGGGCGGGGTTGGTTCCGCCGCCCCCGTGCGCGCACCCGCCGGCACACAGGGCCTTGGGGGAGGGCCGGTGCTCGGCCGGGGCTGTCGTCGACCGCATCCTCACACGGCGGGGTGAACCCTCACTCGCCGCCGGGGGGACAGCGGGTTGCGGTCGGGTGAACCCTCGGCGTCCCCCCACCGCCACTCCCGCCCCACCCTCCACAATCGGAGGGTGCCCCGCCCGACCTCCTCTCCGACCGCCCGCCGGGTCGCCGGCATCGGTGGCCTGCTCGAGCTGCTCGACGCCGGCCGCCTCGCCCGCGATCCGCACCGCCCCGACGACGCCGACCTGCTCACCCACGGACTGCGGTGCGCAGCCGTGCTCGAGACCCTCGCCCCCGGCGACCTCGAGCTGCAGGTCGCCGGCCTCGTGCACGATCTCGGCACCCTGCTCGAGCCCCGCTGTCCCGACCGCCACCCGGCGGCCGGCGCCGAGGCGGTCCGCCCGCTCCTCGGGCGGCGGGTCGCCGACCTGGTCGCCGGGCACGAGGACGCCGTCCGCTACCTCGTCACGGTCGACGTGTCGTATCGCAGCCGCCTCGGACCCGGGGCCCGGGAGCACCTCCGGCGACTCGGGGGCCTGATGGACCCGGACGAGCGCTCGACCTTCCTCGCCCGCCCCGACGCCGAGGCGCTGGTCACCCTCCGCCGGGCCGACGACACCGCCCGCACGCCCGCCGGACGGGTCCCGAGCCTCGACCACTGGACGCTTGCGCTCTACGCCGTCGCAGCCACCGCGCGGCCCTGACCCCGGTAGCGTTCGCCCGTGCGCGTGCTCGTGACCAACGACGACGGGGTCGGTGCCCCCGGCCTCCAGGCCCTGGCCGAGGCCGTGGTGGCGGCAGGATACGACGTCATCGTGATCGCCCCGGCGGGCGAGTGCAGCGGCGCCGGCGCGTCGATCGGCCGCCTCCACCGCAAGGGGCCGATCGCCTGCACCAAGGTGGACTGGCCGCAGCTGCCGGGCGTGCCCGTCTACGCGCTCGACGCGCCGCCCGCCGCCACGGTCTACGCGGGTGCGCTGGGCACGTTCGGCCCGCCGCCCGACGCAGTGGCCTCGGGGGTGAACCCCGGCCTGAACTCCGGGCACCTGGTCCTGCACTCGGGCACCGTGGGCGCCGCCCTCACCGCCGCGACCCTCGGGATCCCCGGGGTCGCGGTCTCCGTGGCCTGGAGCGAGCACCCGCACTGGGCCACCGCGACCGCGTTCGTCCCGGCCGCCCTCGAGTTCGCGCGCAGGTGCGCCGGACCGGCCCGGACCGTGAGCCTGAACGTCCCCGACCGCCCGCTGGCCGAGGTGCGGGGGGTGCGGTCGGCGACGCTGGCGCCGTTCCTCGAGCGATGGAGCGCCGAGGCCCGGGCCGGTGAGGTCCTGCTCGAGTACACCGGGCGGGACGAGGAACCGCCCCCCGGTTCCGACCTCGCGTTGGTGCTTGAGGGCTACGCCACCGTCACCGTGCTCGACGGAATCACCCCGGCCGCGTCCGACGGCGCCGCACCGGCGATCGAGGCCGGCACCCGCATCTGACCCGACTAGCCGCGTCGCTCGTAGCGGTACCCGACGCCGCGCACGGTCACGATCCGCACCGGCTGGGCCGGATCGTCCTCGATCTTGGCCCGCAGGCGCTTCACGTGCACGTCGAGGGTCTTGGTGTCCCCGAAGTAGTTCGGGCCCCAGATGCGATCGATGAGGACGTCGCGGGTCAGCACCCGACCGGCGTTGGTCATCAGCAGCTCCAGGAGCTCGAACTCCTTGAGCGGCAACGCGACGAGATCCCCCCGCACCATCACCTCGTGACGGGCGACGTCGACGCGGATGTCGTCGATCACGATCTGCTCGTCGGCCGGCGTCGCCGGCGCGTCGAGCCGCGGCGCCCGGCGCAGGGCCGCGCGGACCCGGGCGACGAGCTCGCGCAGCCGGAACGGCTTCGTCACGTAGTCGTCGGCCCCGACCTCGAGCCCGACGACGGCGTCGATCTCCGCGTTGCGGGCCGTGACCATGATGATCGGCACCTGCGACCGGGAGCGCAGCTCCCGGCACACGTCCACCCCCGACATTCGCGGCAGCATGACGTCGAGGAGGACCAGGGCGGGGTTGGACCGATCGAACTGGTCGATGGCCTCGGGGCCGTCGGCGGCGGTCTCGACCCGGAAGCCCTCGCGCTCGAGCGCGATCGAGAGCGCGTCGCGGTACGACTCCTCGTCGTCGACCACCAGGATCGTCGGGCGCTCGGGCATCAGGCGGCCTCGGCGTCGACACCGGGTCGGGGCAGCACGAGTCGGAACGTGGAGCCCACACCCTCGATCGACTCGACCGTGACCTCGCCGCCGTGGGCCTGGGCGACGTGGCGGACGATGGCGAGTCCGAGGCCGGTGCCACCGGTGGCGCGACTGCGGGCCTTGTCGACACGGTAGAAGCGCTCGAAGATCCGCTCGAGGTCGCGCGACGGGATCCCGATCCCCGAGTCGCGCACGGCCACGGCGACTCGGCCGTCGACCACCTCACACCACACGTCGACCGCCCCGCCATCGTCGGAGTACTTCACGGCGTTGTCGAGCAGGTTGGTGATCGCGCCGACTACCTGGCCGGGATCACAGGCCACCGCCAGGTCATCGGTGACGCCCCGCACGTCGAGGCTGATCCCTCGTGCGCGGGCAAGGGCCCGCACCCGTCCGACCGCCTCGTCGACCAGGACCCGGACCGGCACGATCTCCCGGCTCGGGTGCTCCTGGGCCTCCACGGTGCTGAGGTCGAGGAGGTCGTCGACGATGTGGGCGAGCCGATCGGCCTCCCGCACCAGCTGCTCGGCCAGACGCCGGGCGACCTCGGCGTCGTCGCTGCCGAGGAAGGTCTCGGCCAGGAGGCCCATGGCCCCGATCGGGGTCTTGAGCTCATGGCTGACGTTGGCGACGAAGTCCCGCCGGACCGCCTCGACCCGGCGCACCTCGGTGACGTCGTCGACGTAGGCAGCGGCACCGATGATCCCGTCGTCGTCGACGACCAGGGGCACGGCCCGGACGATCAGGGTTTCGCGCGGCGGGCCGAACAGGGCCAGCTCCTCCTCGCCGGTCACGCCGGTCCGGGCCCCCCGCAGCAGGCGCTCGATGACCTCCTGCACGACGGCCTCGCCGTGGCGGGCGTCACGGAACCGCTCGGCCGATGCACTGCGCAGGACCTCGTCGCCGTCGGCGTCGACCACGACGACGCCGGTGTCCACTCCAACGAGCGCCGACGCCACACACTCGCCCGCCCGTCGGGCGAGATCGGCGCCCCCGGGCGCCGCGACGCCGGGACCGTCGTCGGTGCGCCAGCGCTTCAGCCGAACCGTCCGGTGATGTAGCCCTCGGTCCGGGGGTCGGAGGGCTTCGTGAAGATCGTGGCGGTGGCGTCGTACTCGACCAGCTTGCCGACCCGCCGACCGTTGTCATCGGCCTCGGCCGTGTAGAAGGCGGTGCGGTCGGAGACGCGGGCCGCCTGCTGCATGTTGTGGGTGACGATGACGATGGTGAGCGTCTCCTTGAGCTCCTCCATCAGGTCCTCGATCCGCGCGGTGGCGATCGGGTCGAGCGCCGAGCACGGCTCGTCCATCAGCAGCACGTCGGGATCGACGGCCAGGGCCCGGGCGATGCAGAGTCGCTGCGCCTGGCCGCCCGAGAGCGACAGCGCGCTCGACTTGAGCTTCTCCTTGACCTCGCCCCAGAGCGCGGCACGGGTGAGCGCCTGCTCCACGATCCCCTCGAGTTCCGAACGCTTGCGCACCCCGTTGATGCGCGGCCCATAGGCGATGTTATCGAAGATCGACTTCGGGAACGGGTTCGGCTTCTGGAACACCATCCCGATCCGGCGCCGCACCTCGGCGGCGTCGACCTTCGGGCCGTAGAGGTCCTCACCGTGGTAGGTGATCGTCCCGGCGACCCGCGCGCCGGGCGTGAGGTCGTGCATGCGGTTCAGCGACCGCAGCACCGTGGTCTTGCCGCACCCGGACGGCCCGATGAACGCCGAGATCTCGTTGCGGGCGATGTCAAGGTCGACGTCGGTGACGGCCCGGGCCTCGCCGTAGAAGATCTCGACCGTCGAGAGATCGAAGACGACCTCGCGTCCCGGCACCGGGCCGGGGTCCGCAGGAACCTCGGGAGGACGCACCTGGGTGGGCGTCAGGTCCACACGGGTGATGGTATCGCCGGCGGTCGCAGCAGGGGGCATGGCGGGCTCCGAGGTCATGCGGCGCCCGACACCCGGCGCGTGTACACGACGGTGACGATGCGGGCAATGGCGGTGGCGAGGAAGACGATGAGGATCAGGGTGACTGCGGCGCCGAAGGCGCGTTCCTGGGCCGGGACGAACGGCGAGGCGGCGTTGCCGAAGATCTGGACCGAGAGCGCGGTGTTCGAGCCGCTCAGCCAGTCCCAGTTCACGAGGTTGGTCGCCCCGATCACGAACAGCAGCGGGGCGGTCTCCCCGGCGGCCCGGGCCACCGCGAGGAGCGATCCGCTCACGATCCCGGGGGCGGCGTGCGGGAGCACGACCGTGCGGATGGTCCGGGACTTCCGGCTCCCGAGCGCCAGGCTGCCCTCGCGCAGTTCGTGGGGCACGAGCTTGAGCATCTCCTCGGAGGTACGGATCACCACGGGGAGCATCAGCGCGCCCAAGGCGAGTGAGCCGGCGAGCGCGCTGAAGCCATCGGCGCCCCGGGGCAGCACCCAGAAGGTGTAGATGAACAGGCCCATCACGATCGACGGCACCCCGGTGAGGATCTCGCTCAGGAACCGGACGATTGCGGCGAAGCGGGAGCGGGCGCCGTACTCGTTGAGGTAGATGCCGCCCATCACGCCGAGGGGGACGGCGATGAGCGTGGCGCCGACCGTGATGATAAGCGTCCCGATGATGGCGGGGTAGATCCCACCCTCGACGCTGCGCTGCGAGAAGGGGAGATCGGTGGTCAGGAACTCCCAGGAGAAGACCTTCAGGCCCTCGCGCGCGACGTAGTACACAAGCGCAACGAGCGGGACGGCGGCCGCGACGAACGCGCCCACGATCGCCACCGTCGCGAACGCGCTCTTGAACTGCCTGAACCCCGTGCCCTTGCGGGGCTGGAGCACCGCGCCGGCCGGGAGCGTGGGCGCGGCCATCACACCACTCCGAAGCGACGGTTGGCCCGGCGCAGCACGCTCCGGGCGACGATGCCGATGATGATGGTCAGGAGGAGCAGCACGAGCCCGAAGCCGATCAACGCGGAGCGCTGCACCCCGCTGGCCTCCCCGAACTGGTTCGCGATGATGCTGGCGAGGGTGTCGCCGGGGGCGAGCAGGTTCCCGGTGAGCCGCTGCGAGGCCCCGATGACCAGCGCCACGGCGATGGTCTCCCCCACCGCCCGGCCGAACCCGATGATCACGGCAGCGACGACCCCCGAGCGGCTGTGGGGGAAGATCGCGCCCCGGATCATCTCCCACCGGGTCGCTCCGAGCGCAAGGCTCGCCTCCTTCTGCGCGAGTGGGCAGGTGGCGAAGACCTCGCGGGTGATGGCGGTGACGATCGGGGTGATCATGATCCCGACGACGATGGCCGCCGTCATGATCGAGAGGCCCGAGGCGCTCGGGCTGCCGAGCAGGTCGCCCAGCACCGGCACGCCGGCGACGGCGCCGTGGACGTCGGCATAGACGTCGGCGAGCGGCTGCGAGAGTTGGCGCAGCATCCAGAGCCCGAACACCACCGACGGAATCGCCGCGAGCAGGTCGATCACGAACACGATGGGCAACCGGGCCCGGCGCGGCGCGATCTCGGTCACGAACAGCGCGATGCCCACGCTGATCGGCACCGCGATCACCAGCGCCAGGGCGGCGACGATCAGGGTCATCAGCGCGAGCGAACCGGCACCGAACTTCTCGTTGACCGGCTCCCAGTCGAGCGAGAACAGCGAGCCCAGCCCCTCGAAGCTGATCCACTCGCGGGCGCTGTCGAAGAGCACGAAGACGATGGAAACCAGGACCACCAGCACGAACAGCCCTGCGAGCACGGCGAGGACTCGGAACGCCCGGTCGACCGCGAAGCCGGGCGGGCGCGGTCCCCCCACGAGCGGGGACGGCGGAGCGGGATCGAGGGTCTGGGTCACGGTGCCCCGATTCTGGCTGGGGGGAGCGGGCCGGGGGAAGCCCGCCCCCCCCACCAGGGGTCATGGGCCGGCGGCAGGGCCGCCGGGCGGGAACTGGACCGTTAGCCGAGGGCGTTGAGCCGGGCGGCCGTCTGGGTGGCCCAGTCCTTGGGCAGCGGGGCGTAGTCCACGGTCGCCGCCTGCTTCTGGCACGGACCGACCAGGTACTCGGCCCACGCCTTCACCGCCGCAGCCACTTTGGCGTCGGAGTACTTGGCGTACACCAGCACGAACGTGGGGGCGGCGATCGGATAGGCCTTGGGGCTGGGCGAGTTGAGCGGGTTGTAGAGGCCGTCGGCGTTGAGGGCCACACCGTCGAGCGCCGCGGTCGCCGCCTCCAGGCTCGGCAGGATGAACGTCCCGGCCGCGTTCCGGATGGTGGCGAACTTCAGCCCGGTCGCCTTGGCGTCGGAGTAGTCGACGTAGCCGACTGCGCCTTCGGTCGCCTTGACGATCGCACCCACGCCCGAGTTGCCGTTGCCACCCTGCGCGTCGGCGGGCCAGGTCACGGTCGAGCCCGCCCCGAGCTTCCACACCGACCCGGCGGCGCTGCTGAGGTACCGGGTGAAGTTCTCGGTGGTTCCGGAGCTGTCGGAGCGCCGCGCAATGGCCACCTTCGTCGCCGGGAGCGTCACGCCGGGGTTGTCGGCGGCGATGAGGGGATCGTTCCAGGTGGTGATGTCACCCTGGAACAGCTTCGCGACGTTCAGGGGCGTGAGCCGGAGCGGCTTCTTGATGCTGGGGAGGTTGTAGGAGATCGTGATCGGCGCGGTCACGGTCGGGACGTACAGGAAGCTCCCGCCCTTGATCTTCGAGAGGTCCGCAGCGGGGTAGGGGGCGTCGGACGCTCCCCACTGCGTGACCTGGTCGGCGAACTCCTGGCGGCCCTTGCCCGACCCACCACCCGGGTTCGGGTAGTTGACGGTCACGTTGGGCTGGACCTTCCGGAAGGACTCACGGCACTGGTCGATGAAGCCCTGGGGGAAGGTGGCCCCCGAGCCGTTGATGGTCGTGGCCGGCAGGGCCTTGGTCTTCTGGGCCGCGGCCGGGGCCACGCCGGCGGTGGCCGCGAGTCCGGCCGCCAGAGCGGTCACGGCCGCCAATCGGAACACTCGGGTGCGTCGGTGCATGCTCGGAGGAGCCTCCTCGTCGTGGACCGCCTGACGGGGCAGGGGCCCGGGGTATTTGTGGATCACCATGGATCGGTGCATCGAAACGAACCGTAGGCAGCCCGTTTGGCGCGCACTCGACCACTGGGTGGACTCCAGGTGAACGACGGTCTAACAATGGAGGGCACCCGACCTCCGGCCACCCGTCGTTCACCTGGGCCGGTCACCATCGTTCCATGGCCGAGACCCCCAACCCAGAACCCGGCACGGCCGATGGCGCCCCCGACCGGGACCTCGAGGAGCACTTCATGAGCATCACGGCGGGCGAGGAACCGACCCGGCGGACGTTCCACGAGCACCTGGCCGACCTCCGGGTCGCAGTGATCCGACTCGGGGCGCTCACCACCGAGCTCGTGTCGGCCGCGACCCAGTCGCTCCTCGACGGCGACCTCACCCTCGCCGAGCAGGCCATCCGCAACGACGACGGCATCGACGACCTCACCCACCACATCGACAACGAGTGCTTCGCCCTGCTCGCCCGCCAGCAGCCGATGGCCACCGACCTCCGGGTGATCCTGGCGACCCTGCGGATCGCCCACGAGCTCGAGCGCTCCGCCGACCTCAGCGTCAACATCGCCAAGGCCACCCGGCGGCTCTGGCCGTCGCCGCTCGATCCGAAGGTCCGGGGCATCGTCGACCGGATGGGCCAGCAGGCCACCAACCAGACCCGCCTCGCCCTCGACGCCTACGCCGACGCCGACCCCACGTACGCCCGGGCCCTGGCCGACATGGACGACGCCATGGACGAGCTCACCAAGAGCCTGTTCCGCTACGTCCTCGCCCTGGCCCCCGCCGACGAGGGCACCGTCCAGCAGGCCGTGCAGATCGCCCTGGTGGGCCGCCACTTCGAGCGGATCGCCGACCACGCCGTGACCATCGCCGAGCGGGTCGTGTTCATGGCGACCGGCGAGTACCCGGTCCACGAGACCGACCGGCCCGAGGTCGCAGGCGAGATCGGCTGAGCCCCGGCGGAACCCCGCCCGGAACATCCGGGCGGACCGGCTTCAGGCCGTGATCGTCAGGCCGTGGTCTCGGGCTCCTCGTAGCCGAGGTCCCACTCCACGATGAGCCGCTCGCGCTCGGCGTCGCGGTTGACCCGCTCCCGGTTGCGCCGGAACTGCGGGTCGTGGGGCGGGAGGAGCTGGAGCCGCGCCAGCGCCCGGGTCCGGAACTCGTCGATCATGCGGCCGTCGCCGAAGACGCCGTGCACCTCCCAGTGCGGGGACACCGGGCCGAGGTACACCATCTTCACGTGCCCCACCGGGGGCAGCTGCTCGAGCTGATCGGGACCGATGGCCATCGGCACAACCTAGTGCGTCGGCGGCGCCGGACCCCCGGGCCCGCGGCCCGGGGATCGGCGCACCGGTCGCGTGCGGCTCAGGCGGTCGGCCGCTCGGTCAGGGTCGCCCGGAGCGTGACGGTCTCGCCGCCCCGGCGGACGCCCACCTCGACGGTGTTGCCCGGGCGGCGCCCGCGCACGAGGGCTTGGACGTCGGAGGCCTCGGTCACGGGCTGTTCGCCGATCGAGACGATGACGTCGCCCTCCCGGAGCCCGGCGGTCGCCGCCGCCGAGCCCGGCGACACCCGGGTCACGAGGGCACCGGTGCCGGTGGGGAGGTCCCGCTCGCGGGCCAACGCCGGCGTGACCGTCACGGTCGAGACCCCGAGGAACGCCGCCGGCCGACCGAGGCGCAGGTCGTCGATGATCGGGCGGGCGTTGGCCACAGGGATGGCGAAGCCCACGTTGTTGGCCGACTGGGGGTTGGCGATCGCGGTGTTGATCGCGATGACCCGGCCCTGGACGTCGACCAGCGGGCCGCCGGAGTTGCCCGGGTTGATGGCGGCGTCGGTCTGGAGCATGCCGATCAGGGTCGAGCCGGTGTTGGTGCTGACGGTGCGCCGCAGCCCCGACACGATCCCACGGGTGATGCTCAAGCCGCCGTCGAGGGCGAGCGCGTTGCCGATGGCGACCACCTCGTCGCCCGGCTGCACGGCGTCGGAGTCGCCGAGCTCCACCGTCGGGAGGCTCGTGCCCGCGACCTTGAGCACGGCGAGGTCGGACGCCGGCTCACGGCCCACGAGCTCGGCCGGCTTCTCGGACCCGTCGGTGAAGGCGACCGAGATCTGCGTCGCACCCTCGACCACGTGGCTGTTGGTGACGATGTAGCCGTCGGGCGTGATGACGAACCCGGTGCCCGCACCGCGACTCGTCGTGTTGGTGCCCGAGCGCGCCGTGATCGCCACCACCGCGGGCTCCACCTTCGCGATGATCCCGGCGATCCCCGAGGCGGGGGCGATCACCTGCGCCGGCCGCCGCACGAGCGTCTCGGATCCGGCGACGGCGCCGGTCTGCGGGTCACGGTCGGCGACCACGAACACCCCGGACGCCACGAGGGCTCCGACCAGGCCACCGACCACGGCGGCGGCGAGCCACTGGCGCAGGCCGCCCGCCGACCGGGGCCGGGTCGGCACCGACGCCGGGGCCGGCCCGGCCGGCGGGACCGGCGGCGCAGCCGGTTCCGCGGCACCGGCCGGGGCGGGATCGAACGGGTGGTCGAGGGTGGGTGGCTGCACGGGGACTCCGATCACCGGGTGGGGGTCTCGCCCGGGGAGGACGGGGCACCCCGGGGGACGTGGATGCAGGACCAGGAACGATCCCGGCGTCCGTCGCGTTCCCAGCCGACGGCCCTCGGAGCCCCGGGCTAGGGTGACCCCGTGTCCGGGAACCGCCCCGACGGCAGGGACGTTGGAGAGGACGTGAACGAGTCCTTCGCCTCCCCTGCCGACCACGTGACCCCCGAGTGGATGGACCGGGCCCGCTGCCGGTCCCTCGACCCCTCCGAGTTCTTCCCGTCCGACGGGGTCGGGGTCGAGGTCGCCAAGCGCGTCTGCGCCGAGTGCCCCGTGCGGGCCGAGTGCCTCGAGTACGCCCTCACCCACCGCATCGACCACGGCGTCTGGGGAGGCTGCTCCGAGCGCGAGCGGCGGCGCATGCTGCGGTCGCGCCGACTGTCGGGAGTCGGCGGCACCTGGTGAGGCCCGGTGCGGATCCGGCCCAGTGAGCATCCGTCCGGTGAACATCCGTCCGGTGAACATCCGGTGGTCCCCGGTGACATCCCGGTGAACCCCGGGCCGGGAGCGGCGGGCGGGTCCTAGGCTCCGGGCGCCGACCCCGGAGGAGCCATGCCCGTCGATCCCGACGCACTGCGTCCCGTCGCCCTCTTCGCGGGACTCACCGACGACGACCTCGCAGCGATCGCCGCCAAGTTCGAGGCGCGCACCGCCGAGGGCGGGGAGCGCTTCGCCCGCGAGGGAGCGTCGGGCTACTTCTTCTTCGTGATCCTCGAGGGCACGGCCGAGGTGACCCGTGGCGGCACCGCCGTCGCGACCCTCGGGCCCGGCGACTGCTTCGGCGAGACCGCGATCCTCGAGGCCACCCGGCGCACCGCCACCGTCACCGCGGTCACGCCGATGGTGGTGGGCGCGATGTTCGGCGCCGACTTCGCCAAGCTCGCCGACGACTCCCCCGAGCTCCACGCCCGCCTGCGGCAGCTGGTCGCCGAGCGACGCGCCGACGACTGACGGCGCCGGCCGCCCGGCGGGCTAACGCCAGCCGAAGGGCCCGAAGAGGAAGTCGGCCACCCGGTCGACCAGCCCGTCGCCGTCGGCGGCCCGGTCGTCGAACGCGACCGCGAACTCGCGCAGGTCGGCGGCGGTGGCGTCGGACACGAGCGTGCGGGTCACGCCGTCGCGCTCCCACACCAGCACCGACCCACCCGCCACCTCGTAGCCGAGCGCGACGGCCTCGCGGACCCGCACCCGGGCGTCGGCCTCCGGCATGCCCCCGGGGTCGAGCACACCGATCTGCTGGAACACCGACACGCCGAAGAGCCCGTCGGAGTAGTAGAGCTGCACGGTGCCGTCGGCCCGCTCGTAGCGCCCGGCGAGCACGAAGCCCGTCACCCGGTCGGGTGCGGCGAAGCGGGCCGGGAGGGCCCGCACGGTGTCGGGGGTCGGGTCGGTCCCCCGGGCCGACGGTCGGCGCTCGACGACCTGGGGCGCAGAGGGTGGCACGGCGGTGGCCCCGCCGAGCCGGGCGACCTCCACGAAGCCGACCGCCCGGACCACCCGGCCCTGGCGGTCGAGCACCTCGCGGCGCAGCATCACCCCGGTCGCCTTGTCGCAGTAGGCCCGCACGCGGGGGGCACCGGTCTTCGGGTCGGTCGCGGTGACCATGACCGTGGCCCGGCCCGCCACCGGGATCCCGGTGCCCACGGTCAGGTCCCAGCGGGTGGCCGGCGACGGGGACTTCCGGGCGACGGGCTCATCCCACCCCACCTCCCAGCCGGTCACCCCGGCGATCCAGCGGTCCTCGGCCCGACCGCCCGCCTGCCGGGCGCCCTCACCGACCTGCACCGCGCCACCGGCCCCGGTCACCTTGGTCCGGGCCGAGCGCCAGCCTCCGTCGTCGAGCCACTCGATCTGGACGGTGCCCGCGAAGTCCTCGCGCACCGTCGCGGTCCGGGCCCGGTCGAGCACCGTCACCGCATCGTCGGCGTACGCGCCGGGGAGCACGCCGGTCGCGCCCGTGGCCGCGACCAGGGCCACCAGCCCGAGCGCGATCCCGACGCGCCGCCCGCGGCTCACGGGCGGAACCCGGCCCGCACGCCGAGCGGCACGAGCGAGCTGACCACGTCGTCCTGCAGGGACGAGCGCACGGCGTGGGCGTCGGTGAACGTCGCGACCGGCGGGGTGACCGACGCCGGCCGCGGGACCAGGACGACCACCGCGAGCATCGCGGCAGCGGCCGCGCCGCCCACGGCGGTCCAGCGCCGCGTGCGGCGGGCGCGCCGGGCCGTCAGGTCGTCGGGAACCGGGGCCGGGGTCGGGACCGCGGCGGACGCCTCGGGCAGGCCCTCGGCCAGCAGGCGCTCGAAGAACCCCGGGGGGGCGTCACGCAGCGGGAGGCCACGCACGGCGTCACGCGCCGCGGCCACCTCGGCCAGCGCGGCCCGGAGGTCGGCCGAGTCGGCCAGGCGGGCGTCGAGGGCGACCCGCTCGGCATCGGTGCACTCGCCGTCGAGGTAGGCCGACAGCACGGTGTCGTCCGGATCCACGGACCCGGTCGGCGGGATCGGTGGACGACTCATGCGGCCCCCTCGGTGAGCATGGTGCGCAGCAGTCGCCGGCCGCGGTGCAGGCGGGACCGCACGGTCCCGACCGGGACGCCGAGCGCGGCGGCGATCTGCTCGTAGGACTGGTCGGCGACGTCGCAGAGCACCACCGGCACCCGGAACTCCTCGGGAAGGGCGGCGAGGGCCGCCTGGATCTCGTCGGAGAGCCCCGACGACACCTCGTCGGCCGCGGGTGACGCAGGCAGCACGCGCTCGGGATCGTCGGGCAGCGCGTCGGCGGGACGGCGCCGCCGCCGCCGGACCTCGTCGAGAAACACGTTCGTCACGATCCGAGCCAACCAACCTTCGAGGGACCCCGGCTGGTAGCGCTCGAGCCCGCGGTGGACGCGGAGGAGCGACTCCTGGACGAGGTCCTGGGCGTCTTCGTCGTTTCCGGCCAGGCGGTAGGCCACCGAGTACATGAAGCGCCCGTGGTCACGGGCGACTTCCTCCCAGGTGGGGACACCGTCGGTCACCACGTCAACGAACCGACCGGCCGATCGGGTTCCCGGGCGGGCCGGGGCACCCGCCCCGGACGCAGGCGGCGGGACCGGGCTACTTGGCCTCGGACGACTCGCCGCCGTCCTTGGCGCCCTCGGTCAGGCCCTGCTTGAACTCCTTCTGGGCCTGGCCCATGGAGCGGGCCAGCTTCGGGAGCTTCGCCCCGCCGAAGATCAGCAGCACGATCAGCAGGACGATGATGAGCTCGGTGGGGCCCACGTTCATGGCGATCCCTTCGGATGGGCGTGGTCACATGTTAACCCGGGGCGCCCCGGCCCTGCCCGCAGACCTCGAGCAGGCACTCGACGTCGTCGAGGGCGCCCACCTGGAACGGCACCGCCCCGACGCCGAGGATCACGGTCTCGACGCCGAGGTCGGCCCACCCGGCGAGCTGGGCACGGATCTGCTCGGGCGTGCCGACCAGGCGGCCCTCCCGCCACTCGGCGAGGTCGACGTCGAGGACCCCCGGGGGCGAGACGGCCCGGAGCCGCTCGAACCGGCGGGCGAGGTCGGCCTCGTCCTCGCCGCAGAGCGCGTAGAGGCCGAGCGACCGCCACACCGTCGCCGGGTCGCGCCCCGCAGCGTCGCAGGCCCGGTGGAGCGCGTCGAGGCGCTCGCGGTAGGCGGCCGGCGTCCAGACCCAGCAGGTGTTCCAGCCGTCGGCGAGGTCGACCGCCGCGCGGAGCACCCGGTCGCCCTTGCCCCCGACGAAGAGCGGGGGGCGGGGCGTCTGCACCGGCGGCGGGTCGAGGACGGCACCCGCGGCCGCGTGCGCGCGGCCGGCGAACGTGACCGGGTTGCCCGCGAGCAGGTCGCCCACCACCGTGAGCGCCTCGCGGAGCCGGTCGACCCGCTCCCCCGGCCGGGGCATCGTCAGGCCGACGGCCTCGTAGTCGGGGGCGTACCAGCCCGCCCCCAGGCCCACGTCGAGCCGGCCGCCGGTGATGCGGTCGAGCGTCGCGAGCGCAGTGGCGAGGACCGCGGCGGGCCGCAGCGCCTCGAGCAGCACGAGCGTGCCCAGTCGGACCCGGGGCACCGCCCGGGCGAGCGCCGCGAGCGTGCCGATCGGCTCGTACGCGCCGTAGCGACGGTCGGGTCCCCCGTACTTGGCGAGGTCGAGGAACAGGTGGTCGCTCAGCCACAGGGAGTCGACCCCGGCCGCCTCGGCGACGCGCGCGTGCCGCTCGATCGTCTCGAAGCGCAGCGGGTCCTCGCCCGGGACCGAGTAGTCGTACTGGGGCAGCGCGAGCCCGATGCGCATCGCTGCAGGTTACGGGGCGCGGTCCATACTGGGCCGGTGCTGGAGTGCGTGCCCAACGTCTCGGAGGGCCGTGATCCCGTCGTGGTCGCCGCCCTCGCCGACGCCTGCGGCGCCGCCCTGCTCGACCGCCACGTCGACGCCGACCACCACCGGACGGTGCTCACCCTGGCCGGCCCGGGTCCCCGGGACGCGCTCCGAGCCGCCGAGGCGCTGGCCCGGGCGGTGGCCGAGCACTGCGACCTGCGGACGCACCGCGGCGTCCACCCGCGCCTCGGCGCGCTCGACGTCGTGCCCTTCGTCGCACTCGACGAGCCCACCCCGGTCGCGGTCGATGCGGCCCACGCGTTCGCCACCTGGATCCACCGCGCGCTCGGCGTCCCCGTGTTCCTCTACGACGGCGCGGCCGCCGACGGGTGCAGCCTGCCCGAGGTCCGCCGCGATGCCTTCGTCCGGCGGCCGCCGGACCTCGGTGGCCCCGCGGCCCATCCGAGGCTCGGGGCGGTGGCGGTGGGGGCCCGGGCGCCGATGGTGGCCGTGAACTGCTGGCTCGACTCGGACGACGTCGCCCTGGCCCGCCGGGTGGCGACCGTCGTGCGGGCGCGTGACGGCGGCCTCCCCGGGGTGCGGGCCCTCGGCCTCGCGCTCCCGGGCCGGGCCCGGGCCCAGGTGTCGATGAACCTGGTGGACCTCGAGCGCACCGGCGTGGAAGCCGCCTGCACCGCCGTGCGCGACGCCGTCGCGGCCGCGGGCGGTCGGGTGGAGCGGGTCGAGCTGGTGGGACTGCTGCGCACCGTCGACCTGGAGCGGTGCAGCGCCGGGTTCCGGGCCTGGGCGGGCCTCGACCCCGGCTGCACGATCGAGTCCCGCCTCGCCGGGCGGGACGGCTGACCCTGGGAGGTCAGGCCGAGGCGACCCCGGGGGGTCGGGCCGAGGCGACCCCGCGGCGCTCCAAGGCCCGCTGACGGCGGACCCGCCGGCGCTCCCGCTCGGAGAGGCCGCCCCAGATGCCGAACTTCTCGCCCTGGTCGAGGGCGTACTCGAGGCACTCGTCGCGGACCTCGCACCCCCGGCAGACCGCCTTGGCCTCCCGGGTCGACGCCCCCCGCTCCGGGAAGAACAGGTCGGGGTCCACCCCCAGGCAGTTGGCCCGCTCCTGCCAGCGGCGGTCGTCGCCGCCGTCCGACCGGAGGAACTTCACGATCTCGAAGACCTGCACCCGCTTCCCCCTCTGTTGACGTCCGCTCGGGTTCGTCCGCTCGGGCGCACGGTCGTGCGCCTCCGGCCACCGGGTGGTCCGGTCCCGTGGGCCCGGAATGACGCAGGTGGAATTACAACGGTGTCACTCTGATCGTTCGAGGGCCCGGAGTGCAAGTGGGACGGGCGGATTCCTGCCGATTGGTGTCTGATTCAAGGCTTTCGCGGCAAGATTTCGGGTCGCGCGGGGGCCCGGGGCCTAGCCTGACGGCGTGACGCGCCTCACCGTGGTGACCGGCGACCTGACCGCTCAGGCCGTCGACGCCGTCGTCAACGCGGCCAACGAGGGGCTCCGGCGGGGCGGCGGCGTGTGCGGGGCGATCTTCGCCGCCGCCGGCCCCGACCTCGACGCGGCGTGTGCCGCCCTCGCCCCGTGCCCCACCGGCGACGCCCGGGTCACCCCGGGCTTCGGGCTCCCCGCCCGCTTCATCGTCCACGCCGTCGGCCCGGTGTGGCAGGGCGGCACCGCGGACGAGCCCGCGCTCCTCGCCGGCGCCTACCACCGGGCGATCGAGGTCGCGGTCGGGGTCGGCGCCCGGTCTGTCGCCTTCCCGGCCATCTCGACCGGCATCTTCGGCTACCCGCTCGACGACGCGACCGAGGTCGCGGTGGCCACCGTGCGGGCCGCGGCCGGGTCCCTGGACGAGGTCCGGTTCGTGTGCTTCGACGCCGGCACCCGGGCCATCTACGACCGGGTGCTCGCCCGCTGAGCCGACCGGGTCAGCTCGCGCGGCGGTTGGCCCGCCGCCCCTCGAGGAAGTCGACCAGCACGTAGTCGCCGAGGGTGTCGGGGGTGGTGTAGAAGGCGCGACCCCGGTTGATCCGGCACATCTGCTCGACGAACGTCTTCAGGTTCCAGCCGTCGTCGAGCATGAAGGTGTTGATGCGGATCCCCTCCCGGGTGCAGCGCATCACCTCCTTCAACGTCTCCTCGATCGTCACCGGCGAGGGCGGGTAGTCGAAGTAGGCGTGCCCGTCGGGGGTGATGTGGGCGGTCGGCTCGCCGTCGGTGACCATGATCACCTGCTTGGTGCCGCTCTGGCGGTGCAGCATCCGGCGGGCCAGCGCGAGCGCGTGGTGCATGTTGGTGCCCCACTCGAAGTCCCAGCTCATCTCCGGGAGCTTGTCGGGCGCCACCTCCCGGGCGACCCGGCCGAAGCTCACCAGGCCGAAGTAGTCGCGCGGGTACTGGCTGGTGATGAGGGCGTGGAGCGCCATCGCCACCTTCTTCGCGGGCAGGAAGTTGTCCCGCATGGGCATCGACATCGAGACGTCGAGCAGCAGGACGGTGGCGCTCCGGGTGGTGAGCTCGGTGCGCTCGATCTCGAAGTCGGCCGGGGTCAGCCGGACCGGCGTCCCCGACCCCTGGCGCCAGATCGCGTTCTTCACCGTCTGCTGGACGTCGAGGCGGAACGGGTCGCCCCACTCGTAGGGCTTGGTCTCGTAGGCGGGGTCGTGTCCGGTGCCCGCGGCCGTGACCTCGTGACGGCCGGTGCGGTCCTTCACGAGCTTGCGGTAGAGGTCGCCCAGGGCCTTCTGCCCGATCGCCCGCAGGCCCCGGGGCGTGAGCTCGAGGCGGCCCTCACGGGTCTCGATGAGCCCCGCCTCCTCCAGCATCCGGGCCAGCTCGGCCAGGCGCTCCAGCGACCGGGCGGCGTCGTCGCCGAGCATCTCGCGGGCCCGGTCGATGTCGACCTCGGTGAGCTCGCCCGGCTGGGTGGCCTGGGAGAGGAGGTGCTCGAGGTCGTCCATGTCGCCGAGCTGGTCGAGCAGGCTCGGCATGCCCGACATCGACAGGGGGTCGTCGCCCCGGAAGTTCATCTGGCGGTCCCAGGGGAGCTGCGGGAACGCCTGCTGGAGGTTCTGGGACAGCTGGTCCATCTGCCAGCGCAGGTCCATGTCCTCGAGCAGCGACTCGGCGAGGGCCTGGAGCTGGGCCCGCTGCTCGGGGGTCATGGAGTTCATCAGCTGCTGCATCTGGGCCATCGACCGGGCCATCTGCTCGAGCAGCTCGTCGAGGTTGCGGGGGTTCCCCGGGAAGAAGTCCCCGTAGCGCTCCATGAACCCGTCGAAGTCCGGCTCCTGGCCCTGGGCCCGCTGCTCGAGCATCTGGTTCAGCTCGGCGAGCATGTCCTTCATCCGCTGCATCTGCTCGGGCGCGAGGTTCTGCATGCCCTCGGACATCTGGTTGAAGTAGCTCTGCATCAGCTGTTCCTTGAGCTCGCCCATGAGCTCCTCGAACCGCTGGCGGGCGCCGTCGTCCATCCACTCGTACTGCTGGAGCTCCTGGACCCGACCGGCGAGGTCCGGGGGCAGCTGGTCGAGCCGCTCGCGGTGCTGGTCGGCGGCGGCCTCCACGATCTCCTGCTGGCGCGGGTCGCCACCGCGGGCGGCGTCGTCGATCCGGCGCTCGATGCCCTCGCGCTCCTCGTCGACGATCTCGCGCAGGCGCTCGGCGATGTCCTCGTACACCCCGCCGAGGTCGTAGCGGTCGAGCATCTCGCGACGGCGCTCCCGGAGCCGGCGCAGCATGTCGCGGACGCCCATGAGCTCGTCGCCGTTGCGGTCGCGCAGCCCGTCCTGCATCATCCGCCGCATCGCGGCGTGCAGGTCGCCGTGGTACAGCAGGTCGTCGGTCATCTCGTCGAGCAGGGCGTCGGCGTCGAGGTCGAACCCCCGCTGGGTGCCGTCCCACGCCGAGTAGCGGAAGGCCCGGTCCGCTCGGTCCCGACCGCGGTCGCGGGCGCCGTCCCGACCCTCGCGATCCCGCCGACGTTGCCGCATCGGCGCAGGCTAGCCCCGGCGGCGCCCGCCCCGAGCGGGCGGTGACCCGCGGCCCGACGACCGGGACCGGTCCGCGGTCCGGTCTGCGGTCCGGTCCGCAGCCCGGTCCGCAGCCCGGTCCGCAGCCCGGCGACGACGCGCGCGCACCACCAGCGCGCCCGCGATCATGCCGAGGAACGGGGACGCGAACACCGAGCCGACCACGATGTCCGAGAAGCGGTTGTTGCCGGTGTCGAAGCCGGCGAGTCGGTCGGCGTAGAAGAGGAAGACCATCCAGAGCCCACCGACCACGATCGGGCCGAGGGCGGCGCCGATCGCGATCCCCCCGAGGTAGCCGCCCACCCCGCCCGAGCGACGCGGTGGCGCCGGGGCGGGCCGGTCGCGCCGGGGCTCGGGCCACGGCTCGAGCTCGGGCCAGGGAGCCCGGGGCGGGGTCGGGGGTGACCCGGCACCGGATCCGGGCGGCACGGGCCCGGGCCCACCATCGTCAACCACGGCGAGCAGTAAACCGCACGGCGTCGCCCCCGGTCCACACGAGCGCCGGGCCACGCCGTAGGCTGCCGCGTCCGCGGACGCGTCCGGTGCGTCCCCGCCCGCGGTCTGCGAGGGCTCCGTGCAGGACTCCGATCCCACCACCCAGCGCTCCGAGCCGACCCCGGCGCCGGCCGGCACGCCCAAGCCCGCCCTGATGAGCATCGACGACGCGCTCGGCCTCGACGCCGCCGCCGTCAACCGCCTCGCCGCGGCCCACATGAACCCGGGGCAGATCGCAACGCTCAAGCTCCTCGGCTTCGACCGGATCGTGATCGACCAGGCCGAGGGCATGCACTACACCGACCGGTCCGGGCGCAAGATCCTCGACTTCTTCGGGGCCTTCGGGGCCCTGGCGTTCGGCCACAACCACCCGCGCATCCTCGCCGCCCGCCACCGCTTCGCCGCGGAGCACCGCCACGAGCTCGCGATCGCCTTCCTCTCGCAGTACGCCGCGACGCTGTCGTACGACCTCGCCCGGATCGCCCCCGGTGACCTCGACTACGTGTTCCTCTGCCTGTCGGGGTCGGAGGCGGTGGAGGCCGCCCTGAAGCTGGCCGAGCGGGCGGCCGGCCCCGAACGGTCGACCGTGTGCTATGTGGAGCAGTCGTTCCACGGCAAGACCCGCGGCGCCCTCTCGGTCACCGACTCCGAGTTCTACCGGGCCGGCTTCCGGCTCCTCGACCACGTGCACCGGGTGCCGTTCGGCGACGCCGCTGCGTTGGAGCAGGCGCTCCGGGCGGATCCCTCGATCGGCGTCTTCATCGCCGAGACGATCCAGGGCGGCGCCGGGATCGTCGTGCCCCCCGACGGCTACTTCCGGGAGGTGCGCCGCCTCTGCGACCGCTACGGCGTGCTCTGGGTCGCCGACGAGGTGCAGTGCGGCTACGGCCGCACCGGGAAGTTCTTCGCGTTCGAGCACGAGGACGTCGTACCCGACGTGGTCACCCTGGCCAAGTCGCTCGGCGGGGGCAAGACCGCCATCGGTGCCTACATCGCCCGCGCTCCGGTCTTCCTGAAGGCGTACGGATCGGCGAAGACCGCGCTGATCCACGGTCCCGCCACCTTCGGCGGGATGGGCGAGGCCTGCATCACCGCGATCGAGGCCCTGCACGTCCTCTACGACGAGGGCCTCATCGACAACGCCGCCGAGCAGGGCGCCCACCTGATCGCCCGGCTGGAGGCGCTGCAGGCCAAGTACCCCGACCTCGTCACCGACGTGCGGGGCCGGGGCCTGATGGTCGGGGTCGAGTTCGCCGACCTGCACCGGGTGCTCCCGCGGGGCACCCGGGCCCTGGCCGGACGCTTCGACGAGCGGCTCAAGGGCGGCCTCGCCGGGCTCGTGGGCGCGCTGCTGCTCGAGGAGCACGGGGTCCTCGTGGCCTTCACCGAGTACAACCGCAACGTGATCCGGCTCGAGCCGCCGCTCGTCGTGACCCGCGACCAGGTCGACACCATGGTCGACGCCCTCGACGACGTCCTCGGGCGGGGCTTCACCCGCATCGCGATGGACTACGTGCGTCGGGTCAAGCTCACCCGCACCTGAGCGGACGGATCACCGCCCGCGCGTGGCGGGGGTGCGGGGCGGCACGGTCGTGGTCGTGGTGGTCGTCGGCGTCGGGTAGGTCGGGTCGGCGAAGAGCGCGAAGAAGTCCACGACGCCCGGCGCGAGGTAGCGGGTGCCGTCGCGCGACATCTGCGGGTGCAGCTTCTCGCCGACCACGTTGGTGGGGACGTTGGGGTCGGGCGAGGAGAACAGGTACCCCGTGGTCCAGTCGTGGTTGATGTCGAGCTGCATGCCCCGGACGCACCCGGTGCTCTGGAGCGTCTTGGCCAGGGAGAGCACGCTCTGGGCGGGACCGGCGGCGTAGATCAAGCCGCCGTTGGGCAGCACGCAGATCCCGGACCGCCACACGTAGACGTTGTTGCCCACGGTCGCGCCGAACGCCGAGGTGTCGTTCTCGCGCAGCTCGGGGTTGAGCTGGGAGTTGTCGAGGAGGAGCTCGAGGTTCTGCCGAGCCGCCACGATGTCGGGGCTCATCTGGAAGTCCCGACCCCAGACGCCGACGTCGGCGCTGCCGTCGCTCTTCACCACGAGCGTCGCCCCGCCGTTGCGCAGCGGCACGACCTCCTCGCCAGCCACGGAGGCGCCGCCGCGGGCGTGGATCATCTGGAAGCCCGAGTTGAACGCGGCCACGAGGCTCCCGCGCTGGTCCTCGGGGATCATCGAGCCCCACGGGTTGGGCCCACCCCCGGGCTGCTTGGTCCCGGGCACGTAGACGAACTTGAGCAGCTTCGGGTCCATCCACATCAAGGTGACGTAGTAGGAGGTGCGCACCGCATCGGGCCGGACCCAGGTGGTGTAGATCGCAGGCTGGCCGTCGACCAGGCGTCCGGACGCGACCCAGGTGCCCTCGCCCGGCTCGGTCGTGGCGGCCGGCGACGGCACCGGAGCGCTCGGCGGTGGCGTGCTGATCGCCCGCAGGGGGACCGTCGTCACCGGGGTCAGGACCTGCGTGGCCTGCTCCTTCACGCCGATCGCCCGCACCGCACCGGGACGTCCACCCTTCTTGGGGGCGCCGAGGGTCGTGTAGTACCAGCGCTCGGCCGTGTTGACGAGGCCGTTCCCCCCGTTGTGGCGCACCCACTGCACCGTGCGCTGGAACGGCGACTCCGTGCTCCCGGCGTCGGTCTGGGCGGAGACGAAGGACACGCCCATCGGCACGAGCAGCGCCACGACGACGACCGCCACGCCGATCACGATCCCGCGGGTGCGGCGCCGGGCCCGGCGGGCCTGGCGCGACACCTCGCCGCGGCGCGACGCCGGGGATGTGGTGCGGTCGGGGGACGAGGCCAAGCGGCGGATGCTCCTGCACGAGGCCCGCCGGCGCAGACGGACCGGTCGGGGCCGGGCCCCGGGGCGGGCCCGGGCCGAATCTAGAGCCTCGCCCCGGCGTGCCGGTTGCGATCCCGGGAGCGGCACAATGGGGCCATGCTCCCGGGCCCCGACGACGTCGCCGAGCGAGACTCCCGCCGCCGGGCCCGCCGCTGGACGTGGGCCCTGGCCGGGTTCGCCGTCGTGGTGATCGGGGCGCTCTCCTGGTACGGACGCCAGTCGGAGGCCGAGGCCCCCACCGCCCCGAAGGCGTTCTGCGTCGCCGCCAACGCCTACGAGCGCGAGCTCGAGCGCCAGGGCCAGCGCTACGAGGTCGACGTCGACCGTCAGATCGTGAGGGTCGAGGCCATGGTGGCGACCGCGCCGCCGGCGATCCGGCCCGAGGCCACCCGGTTCCTCACTGCGCTCGAGGCGTTCCGCGACGCCCCCGACGACGCCACGCGGGCCCGACTGCAGGACGCGCCGCGCACGAAGCGGGCCATCGACGAGGTCAACCGCTACTGGAACCAGGGGTGCGGGGTGTTCGACCGCGAGGGGCTCTGAGCCGACGCCGCGGCGCCGGCGGACGATCGGCTCAGGCGGGCTTGCCCCGGTAGGTGGCCCGGGTCCCGGCGGCGTCCTTGTTCAGCCGCTTCGCGAGGTGCAGGCCCTCGAGCACGAACTCGACCGCGGAGGCCACCTGCGCCGGGCTCTCCCCCACCTCGAGGTCGGCCAGCACCGCGTGGAACGCGGGGAGGTCGTCGAGGACGGTGGCGTACCCGGACGCGGGCACGTCGGGACCCGTGTGCACCACGAGCCCTTCGTCGAAGCCGTGGACCAGGTCGACCAGCTGCTCGGGCCGGCACGCCGACCGGAAGGTCTCGAGCACCGCCGCCTTCACGATGCGGTCGAGGATCTGCTCCTCGCGGCCGTCGTCGACCGTCTCGAACTCCACCTTGCCCGCCGTGCTCGGCACGAGCGCCTCGAGGTCGCTGACCCGCGGCACCACTTCGTCCTCGCCGTTGCGCAGGGCCCGGCGGGTGGCGTTGGCGACCAGGGTCTCGTAGTTGGCGATCGACATCCGCACCGACACGCCCGATCGCTGGTTGACGTGCGGGGAGCGGCGGGCCTGCTGGCTGACCGCGGCGACGACCTCGGTCATGAACTCGGGGATGTGCACGGGCAGGCCCTCGGCCTGGACCACCTGCGCCTCCTGCTCGATGACGTCCATCTCGAGCTCGACGTCGAGCGGGTAGTGCGTGCGGATCTGGGCGCCGAAGCGGTCCTTGAGCGGCGTGATGATCCGCCCGCGGTTCGTGTAGTCCTCGGGGTTGGCCGAGGCCATCAGGAGCAGGTCGAGGTCGAGGCGGATCTTGTAGCCCCGGATCTGCACGTCGCGCTCCTCGAGCACGTTGAGCAGACCCACCTGGATGCGCTCGGCGAGGTCGGGGAGCTCGTTGATGGCGAAGATGCCGCGGTTGGTCCGCGGGACGAGCCCGTAGTGGATCGTGAGCTCATCGGAGAGGTACCGGCCCTCGGCCACCTTGATCGGGTCGACCTCGCCAATGAGGTCGGCGATCGAGGTGTCGGGGGTCGCAAGCTTCTCGGAGAACCGCCGGTCCCGGTGGACCCACTCGATCGGGGTCTCGTCGCCCCGCTCGGCGACCAGCACCCGGGCGTGCTGCGAGATCGGGTGGTACGGGTCGTCGTTGACCTCGCTCCCGGCCACCACCGGCATCCACTCGTCGAGGAGCCCGACCAGGGAGCGGATCATGCGGGTCTTGGCCTGGCCCCGCTCCCCGAGGAGGATCACGTCGTGGCTGGCGAGGATGGCGTTCTCGAGCTGGGGCAGCACGGTGTCCTCGTAGCCGACCACCCCCTGCACGACGGGCTCCCCGGCGGCGATGCGCCGGACGGCGTTCTCCCGGAGCTCCTGCTTGACCGGGCGGGACACCCACCCCTGCTCCCGCAGTTCGCCGAGGGTTCCGGGTCGGTGCATCAGCTGCGCTCCTGGGCTGGGGGCCCGGGACGGCGGTCCGGGGCCGGGGCGGTGGCCCGACGGGCGACCATGTGACGCACGCTACCCGCAGCCGAATACGCCCCGGGCCGGGGCATAGGGGTAGCGTTCCCCCGAGTTTCCACCCACCGGTGACCGGGGATCCCATCTGGAGCCGGTCCCCCGGACGGGCGTCCGGGGGGACGAGAGGAAGTGTCGATGACGAAGGTCTCCGAGGCGCCCAAGGCCCGCCTGGAGCGGCCGGTCCACCCGGCCCCGAAGGAAGGACGGCGGCGGCCGTTCATCGTCGAGTTCTACGGCTCGGCCGTGGCCAAGAAGTGGCTCATGGCGGTCACCGGGATCATGCTCATGGGCTTCGTCTTCGCCCACATGGTCGGCAACCTCAAGCTGTACTTCGGCGAGAAGAGCCTGAACCAGTACGCGGAGTGGCTCAAGGAGATCGGTGAGCCGATTTTGCCCCGCACCGGCCTGCTGTGGATCCTGCGCTTCGCGCTGCTCGGCGCCGTCGTGATCCACATCGTGTCGGCGGCCCAGCTGACCCGCATGAACCGCCGAGCCCGGCCCGACCGCTACAAGGCGCCCCGGGACTACGCCGCCGCCACCTTCGCCAGCCGCACCATGCGCTGGACCGGCGTGATCGTGGCGCTGTTCGTGATCTACCACCTCATGGACCTGACCTGGGGCGTCGGTGGCGCCGAGTGGACCAGCGGCGAGGTGTACCAGAACATCATCAACAGCTTCGAGCGGTGGCCGATCGCGATTGTCTACATCGTGGCCAACCTCGCGCTCGGGGTGCACCTGTACCACGGCGGCTGGAGCATGTTCCAGAGCCTCGGATGGAACAACGGCAAGTTCAACGACTGGCGGCGGATGTTCGCGATCGGGTTCGCCACGATCGTGGTCGTCGGCAACGTCAGCATGCCCCTGATGGTCGTGACGGGAGTGGTGAACTGACATGGCACTCGACGCAAGGATCCCCGAGGGTCCCATCGCCCACAAGTGGGACAACCACAAGTTCGACGTCAAGCTGGTGAACCCGGCCAACAGGCGGCGGTTCAAGGTGATCGTCGTGGGCACCGGCCTGGCCGGCGCGTCGGCCGCGGCGAGCCTGGCCGAGCTCGGGTACCAGGTGGAGGTGCACACCTTCCACGACTCGCCCCGTCGGGCCCACAGCATCGCGGCCCAGGGTGGCATAAACGCGGCCAAGAACTACCGCAACGACGACGACTCCGTGCACCGGCTCTTCTACGACACCGTCAAGGGCGGCGACTACCGCTCCCGTGAGGCCAACGTTCACCGGCTCGCCCAGGTCAGCGTCGACATCATCGACCAGTGCGTGGCCCAGGGCGTGCCGTTCGCCCGCGAGTACGGCGGCCTGCTCGACAACCGCTCGTTCGGCGGCGCGCAGGTGTCGCGCACCTTCTACGCCCGGGGCCAGACCGGCCAGCAGCTCCTCCTCGGCGCCTACCAAGCCCTCGCGAACCAGATCCAGCTCGGCAACGTCAAGCTGCACAACCGCAGCGAGATGCTCGACCTGGTGGTCAAGGACGGCGTGGCCGTGGGCATCGTGGCCCGCAACCTGATGACCGGGGCGGTCACTTCGCACTCGGCCCACGCCGTGGTGCTCGCCACCGGCGGCTACGGCAACGTCTTCTACCTGTCCACCAACGCCAAGGCCTCCAACGTGACCGCGGCGTGGCGGGCCCACAAGCGGGGCGCATACATGGCCAACCCCTGCTTCACCCAGATCCACCCCACCTGCATCCCGGCGAGCGACGAGTTCCAGTCGAAGCTCACGCTGATGTCGGAGTCGCTGCGCAACGACGGCCGCATCTGGGTGCCCAAGGAGTTCGGCGACGAGCGTCCGCCCGGGCAGATCCCCGAGGGGGACCGCGACTACTACCTCGAGCGCCGATACCCGGCGTTCGGGAACCTCGTGCCCCGCGACGTCGCGTCCCGGGCCTCCAAGCGCGAGGTCGACGCCGGACGCGGGGTCGGCCCGCTCAAGAACGGCGTGTACCTCGACTTCGCCGACGCCATCGACCGGCTCGGCCGCCACGTCATCGAGGAGCGCTACGGCAACCTCTTCCAGATGTACGAGCGCATCACCGGCGAGGACCCCTACGTCGTGCCGATGCGGATCTACCCCGCGGTCCACTACACCATGGGCGGGCTCTGGGTCGACTACAACCTGATGAGCAACGTCCCTGGCCTGTACGTGCTGGGCGAGGCGAACTTCTCCGACCACGGGGCCAACCGCCTCGGGGCCTCGGCGCTCATGCAGGGCCTGGCCGACGGGTACTTCGTGCTGCCGGCCACCATCGGCGACTACCTCGCCCCCCAGCTCGGCAGCCCGCCGGTGACCACCGACGACCCGGTGTTCGCCGAGACCCAGCGGTCGGTCGAGGACACCATCTCCCGGTTCCTATCGATCAATGGCACCCGGTCGGTCAACTGGTTCCACCGGGAGCTGGGCAAGATCATCTGGGACAACTGCGGCATGGCCCGCAGCACCGAGAGCCTCGAGAAGGCGATCGCCGAGATCCCGGCGCTCCGCGAGGAGTTCTGGAACGACGTGCGGATCCTCGGCGAGGGCGACACCCTCAACCAGTCGCTCGAGAAGGCCGGCCGGGTCGCCGACTTCCTCGAGTTCGGGGAGCTCATGTGCCGCGATGCCCTCCACCGCGAGGAGAGCTGCGGCGGGCACTTCCGGGTCGAGCACCAGACCGAGGACGGCGAGGCGCTCCGCAACGACGACGACTTCGCGTACGTCGCCGCCTGGGAGTACACGGGTGACCACGCGAGCCCGGCGCTGCACAAGGAGCAGCTCGAGTTCGAGAACGTGCACCTGGCCCAGCGGTCCTACAAGTAACGCAGCAGCCAAGCAGCACAGCGGAACCTGGAGAGGCGGACGACGATGAAGGTCACGCTCACGGTGTGGCGGCAGCCCGGGCCCTCGGCCACCGGTCGGTTCGAGACCTACGAGGTCGACGAGGTGAGCGAGGACATGTCGTTCCTCGAGCTCTTCGACGTGCTCAACGACCGACTCATCGGCAAGGGCGAGGAGCCCGTCGCCTTCGACCACGACTGCCGCGAGGGCATCTGCGGATCGTGCTCGATGATGATCAACGGGCGGCCCCACGGGCCCGAGCTCGGGACCGCCACCTGCCAGTTGCACATGCGCAAGTTCCAGGACGGCGCCAAGATCACGGTCGAGCCCTGGCGGGCGGCGTCGTTCCCGATCGTCCGCGACCTCGTGGTCGACCGCTCCGCCTTCGACCGCATCGTGGAGTCCGGGGGCTACATCACCGCCCCCACCGGCAGCGCCCCCGACGGCAACCTCATCCTCATCCCGAAGGCGGTGGCCGACTCGGCCATGGACGCCGCCCAGTGCATCGGCTGCGGTGCGTGCGTGGCCGCCTGCCCCAACGGCGCCGCCAACCTGTTCACCGCGGCCAAGATCATGCACCTCAACCTGCTCCCCCAGGGTCAGCCCGAGCGCTGGGAGCGGGTCACCAACATGGTGCAGACGATGGAGCGGTACTTCGGGTCGTGCACCAACCACGGCGAGTGCCAGACCGCGTGCCCGAAGGAGATCTCGATCGACTTCATCGCGCTCATGAACCGCGACTACATCAAGGCGCAGTTCAAGCAGCGCCGCCTCGCCAGCCAACGGGGCTGAGGCCGTCCGGGCCGGGGCCCGGTCCGATCGGGGTCAGCGGCGGCGGTCGGAGACGCGCCGGCGTCGGCCGAACGCCGATCGCCACCCCGGGCTGCGCGCGTCGGCCGCGGCGGCCGCACCCACGTCGAGGGCGTGCCGGAGGTCGTCGACCAGGTCCCCGACGGTCTCGATGCCCACCGAGATGCGGACCAGTCCCGGATCGACCGCGAGCGGCGACCCCACCGCCGACAGGTGGGTCATGGCGGCCGGGTGCTCGATGAGCGACTCGACCGCACCGAGCGACTCGGCCAGGGTGAACAGGCGGGTCTCGGCCACGATCGCGCGGGCGGCGGCCTCGCCCCCGGCGGCCACGAAGCTGACCATCCCCCCGAAGTCCCGCATCTGGCGGCGGGCCACCTCGTGGCCGGGATGGGCCGGGAGGCCCGGGTAGCAGACCCGGGCCACGGCCGGGTGCTCGGCGAGCAGCGCGACGATCGCCCGGGCGTTCTCGGAGTGACGGTCCATGCGCACGGCGAGGGTCTTGACCCCGCGGAGCACGAGGTAGCAGTCGAACGGCGAGGGCACCGCACCCACGGCGTTCTGGACGAAGCCCAGGTGCTCCGCCAGCGCGGGGTCGTCGGTGGCGACGAACCCGCCGACGACGTCGGAGTGACCGCCGAGGTACTTGGTGCTCGAGTGGACCACCACGTCGGCGCCGAGGGCCAGCGGCCGCTGGAGGTAGGGGGTGGCGAAGGTGTTGTCCACGACCACCGTCGCACCCCGGGCGTGGGCCACCTCGGCGACCGCGGCGACGTCGACCACGGTGAGCATCGGGTTGGTGGGGGTCTCGACCCAGACGACCCGGGTCTCGGGCCGCATCGCGGCGGCGAGGGCCTCGGGCGACGTGAGGTCGACCGCGGTCCAGGTGATGCCCGCGGGAGCGAGGACCTTGGCGACCAACCGGAAGGTGCCGCCGTAGGCGTCGTCGGGGATCATGACGTGGTCGCCGGGCACCAGTCGCCGCAGGACCGCGTCCTCGGCGGCCATGCCGCTCGCGAACGCGAACCCGAAGCGGGCCTCCTCGAGCGAGGCGAGGCACTCCTCGAGCGCGCGCCGGGTCGGGTTGTCCGTCCGGGCGTACTCGAAGCCCTGGTGGCGGCCGACCTCCTCCTGGGCGAACGTCGTCGCGAGGGAGATCGGCAGCACCACGGCCCCGGTGACCGGGTCGGGGTCCTGCCCGGCGTGGATGGCCCGGGTCTCGAACCCGCTCACGCGCCGGCCTTGCGCACGAGGAACGACAGCACGTCCTGACGGGTGAGCACCCCGACCGGATGGCCCCCGTCGAGGACGAGCACCGACGGACCCCGGTCGAGCGCCTCGACCACGTCGGTGACGGTCTCGCCGACCCCGACCATGGGCATGGGCGGCTCCATGACCTCGCCCGCCGGCCGGTCGAGGATGCCAGGGTCGCGGAACGCGCGGTCCATGAGGGCGAGCTCCGACAGGGTGCCGCTCACCTCCTTGGCCGCGAGCGGCACCTCGTCGGTCACCGCCACCACGACCTGCGACACCCCGAGGTCCCGCATCAGCGAGAACGCCCGGCGGGCCGGCTGGGTCTTGGTCACGATCACGAGATCGGGCAGATCGGAGCCGGCGACGGCTCGCTTGGCGTCGAGGACGTCGCCGGCGGTGGGGCCGGTCGAGCGGAGGAAGCCGAAGCGGGTCATCCACTCGTCGTTGTAGATCTTCGAGAGGTAGCCCCGGCCGCTGTCGGGCAGCAGCACCACCACGAGGTGCTCAGGACCGAGGTCGGCTCCCACGGTCAGCGCCGCGTGCACCGCGGTGCCGCACGAGCCCCCGATGAGGAGCCCCTCCTCCCGGGTGACCCGCCGTGCCGCCGCGAAGGACTCGGCGTCGCTGACCTCGACCACCCGGTCGAGCAGCGTCGGGTCGAAGGTCGTCGGCCAGAAGTCCTCGCCGACCCCCTCGACCAGGTAGGGCCGGCCGGTCCCGCCCGAGAACACCGACCCCGCCGGGTCGGCCCCGATCACCTGGACCGCCGGGTTGCACGCCTTGAGGTGGCGGGCCACCCCGGTGATGGTGCCCCCGGTGCCGATCCCGGCGACGAAGTGGGTGAGGCGACCGTCGGTCTGGCGCCAGATCTCGGGACCGGTCGACCGCTCGTGCTCGGCCGGGTTGTGCGGGTTGGAGTACTGGTCGGGGCGGAACGCGTCGGGCGTCTCCCGGGTCAGCCGGTCGGCGACCGAGTAGTAGGAGTCGGGGTGCTCGGGCGGCACCGCCGTGGGGCACACCACCACCTCGGCGCCGTAGGCCCGCAGCAGCGCGACCTTCTCGTCGCTCATCTTGTCGGACATCACGAAGATGCAGCGGTAGCCGCGCTGGGCGGCGACGATCGCGAGTCCCACCCCGGTGTTGCCCGACGTCGGCTCGACGATCGTCCCCCCCGGCTTGAGCAGCCCCGACCGCTCGGCCGCGTCGATCATCGCGATCGCCGGGCGGTCCTTGACGGAGCCGCCGGGGTTGAACAGCTCGACCTTGGCCACGAGATCGCAGGCCAGGCCGGCGCTCGCGCGCAGGCGACCGAGCCGGACCATGGGGGTGTTCCCCACCAGGTCGAGCAGGCTGTCGGCGACCTCCACGCCGTCACGCTAGCGGCGCCGGATCCACGTCCTCTACCCTGCGCCGATGCAGGAGCACCACTACGAGTTCGAGGTCGACGCCACCCCCGAGCAGATCTGGGAGGTGTTCTGGTACCACGGGCCCGACAAGCCCATGACCCCCGGGGTGACGATCGAGATCCTCCACCCGGGCGATGCCACCGGCGAGGGACTGGTCCGCCACTGCCACTTCCCCGTGCCGAAGTGGCTGGGCACCGGCGGGATCGGACGGTCGTGGGAGTGGGTGACCCAGGTGCGGCCGTACGAGTCGTGGAAGTACGACGCCATCGGCAAGCCGCTGTGGTCGAAGGCCGAGGGCTTCGTGACCCTCACGCCCATCGGCGAGACCCGGACCAAGATGGACTTCGTCGAGCGCTACTGGGCGTTCAACCCGTGGATGACCCGGCTCGGGCTCGAGCGGCGGGTGCACGCGCGCCTCTCGCGCGACAACGACGCCTTCTTCCGGCACGTCACCTCGGGGCTCGAGTTCCACCGGGCCCGCCGGGCCCGCCTCGCGGGCGACGAGGCTCAGCGCGACCGGGCGTAGTCGGCGCGCAGCGTGGCGCCGTCGACCCGCGGGTCGGGCTCGATCTCGCGGGCCGCACCGAGCCCCCAGGCGTCGGCCACCGCGTCGGGGGCGACGCCGTGCAGCACTGCGGCGGCCTGGATCGCTGCGCCCAGGCAGACGGCGTCGGCCTGGCGGGGCACGCTCACCGGTCGCTGGGCCAGGTCGGCGATCACCCGCCCGAACGCCGCCGACCGGGCCGCCGATCCCATCACCCAGAGTCGCCCGCCCTTGGGCACCCCGGCGGCGTCGAGCGCGTCGAGCGCGTTGAGCAGCTCGCAGACCACGCCCTCCACCAGCGCCCGGGCCACGTGCTCGGGGCCGACGTCGGGGCCGAGGCCGGTGAGCGCCCCCGGACCCGGGGGACGACCACTGGCGTCGTCGAGCTCTCGGTAGGGGTGGCAGCGCACCCCACCGGCCCCGGGCGGGGCCGACAGCGCGCGCTGGTCGAGGAAGTCGAGGTCGAGCCCGACCTGCTGGGCCAGCACCTCCATCACGTTGCGGACCCGCAGCGTGCGCACGGTCGGCAGGAACCGGCCGGTGGCGTCGGCCCGGTCGGCGACCCGACCGGTCGGGTCCTCCGTGAGACGCTCGCGCGCCGCGAAGCAGATCCCCGAGCGGTCGAGCGCGAGGGCGACGTCGCCGGGGCGCATGCCCACCCCGAGCGCCGCGGCCTGCTGGGACCCGGTGCCCGGCGCGACCACCACGCCCTCCCGGTCGCCCGCCGGCTCGAGCGGCCCGAGCACCTCGGGCAGGCAGCGTCCCCAGTCGACCGAGTCGTCGACGACCCGGAGGACGTCGGGGCGCCACCGATTCTCGCGCGGCGACCAGTACCCCGTGGTCGAGGCGTCACCCCGATCGGTGACGAAGCGCCGGACCATCCGGTGCGTGAGGTAGTCGTGTGGGAGGAGCACCATGCCCAGCTGCCCGAAGAGGTCGGGCTCGTGGTAGCGCAGGTGGGCCAGCTTCACCACCGCGTGCGTCGGATCGGGGAGCGCTCCACATGCACCCACCCAGGTCGAGGGGCCGCCGAGATCGCGCATCAGCCATTCGGCGTCCACCTGCATCGCCGCGTCCCCACCGAGCAGAGCCGGGCGCAGGAGTCCGCCGTCGCGATCGAGCAGGACGAGCCCGTCGGACTGGGCCGCGACCGCGAGCGCGTTGACCCCGAGCGCCCCGCCGGCGTCGCGACGCGCGTCGACGATCGCCTGCCACCAGCGCCGGGGGTCGACGTCCTCGCGGTGCCCGGGGCGGGCGCCGTCGTGGGCCGCCTGCCCGGCGACGAGCAGCCGACCGTCGTCGGTGTCCCGTAGCGCGACCTTGGTGGAGAGCGCCGACATCTCGACGCCGAGCACCAGTGCCATGGTCGTCTCCCGGCGGTCGTCTCCCGGCGCACGAAGTGGTCCCCGGACCCTAACCCACCCGGGCCCGGACGCCGGGCATCTCCGGGTCGGAACCGGCGGCGCCGGCACCGGCACCGATGCCGACCACCGGTTCGATGGCGACCCGGGGGCCGCGCCTCACTCGGTGGCGTCGGTGGCGAGGTCCTCGAGGTCGGCCACGATCTCGTCGACGTCGGCCTCGGCGCGGGTGATCCGGTCGCGGCACGAGGTGATCAGCTCGCTCGCCCGCCGGACCCGGTCGGCGAGCAGATCGATGTCGAGGTCGTGCCCCTCGAGCTCGGCGAGGATCGCCTCGAGCTCCGCCATCGCCTCGCCGTAGCCGATGGCCTCCGGATCCCCTGCTGCCGCCGTCATCGTCCGTCGCCCTCCTGCTCGCCCTGGTCGCCCTGCTCGCCCTGGTCGCCCTGGTCGCCGCGCGGCTCGGTGGTGACGACCGTGCTCGTCACGGTGCCCCCGCGGACCTCGGTGACCAGCATGGCACCGGGGGCCACGTCGGCCGGCGACCGGACGACCCGGCCGTCGTCGGCCCGGGTGATCGAGTAACCCCGCTCCAGCACCCGCTGCGGGTCGAGCGCCCGGATCCGGACCTCCAACGTGCCCAGGTCCCGGCGGGCCTCGCGCAGCGCGCGCCGGGCCACCGGCGCGACCCGCACGCGCCGGTCGTCGACCCGCTCCGACCCGCGGGCCAGCGCCGCACGGGCCGCCACCACGATGCCCCGCTCCCGGGCGCCGAGCCCCTGGGTCGCGCTCCGCGTCCCGGCCCGGGCCAGGTCGACCACGCGGCGACGGCGGGCGTCGAGGTCGCGGCCGGCGACCGTGCACAGCGACCGGGCCCGGCCCGTCACCCGTTGGGCCAGGCGGCCGAGCTCGTCGGCGAAGCCGCCGACGGCGTCGACGAACACCCCGGCCGCGGCGGTCGGGGTCTTGGCCGCGGTGTGGGCCACGGCGTCGGCGACGGTGGTGTCGATCTCGTGACCGATGCCGGTGACCACCGGCACCGGCACGGCCGCGATCGCGCGGGCCACCGCCTCGGCGTCGAAGGCCGCGAGGTCGGTGCGCGCGCCGCCCCCGCGGACCACCGCGATCGCGTCGAGGTCGAGGGCGGCGAGACGCCCGAGGGCGGCGACGATCTCGGCGGCGGCACCGGCACCCTGCACCTGGGCGTGGGCCCGCACGACCCGGAACGCAAAGCCGCTGGCGTCGAGCTCGTCGCAGAAGTCGTGGTCGGCCGCGCTCCCCGCCGAGGTGACGAGCCCGATCCGCAACGGCACGCGCGGGAACGGGCGCCGGCCGTTGACCTCGAGCAGGCCCTCGGCCGCGAGCAGACGCAGCACCCGGTCGCGGTCGGCGCTGAGCTGCCCGATCGTGAACACCGGGTCGACGGCGTCGATGATCATCTGGATCCGGCCGAACGGGGGGTAGTAGTCGACCTTCCCCCGGACCCGGACCTCCACGCCGTCAGCAAGCTCGACCCCGGCCGCGGCGCAGGCCCGGAACACCGCGGCCGCGCGCCCCTGGAACAGCGCCACCGAGATCACGGCGGCGGGAGTGGTGCTGTGCGGGTCCTTCTCGGCCAGGTCGAAGTAGGTGTGACCCCGGGCGTTGGGCTTCTTGAAGCGGCTGATCTCGCCGCGGACCCAGACGCCGTCGGGCACCCCGGCACCGAGCGCCCCCTGGATCAGCGTCCCGAGCTCGCCGACGGTCAGGGTCCGTTCGTCGTCGGTGGTCGCCGCGGTCGGGCGCGCCGGACGGGTCGCACGGGACGAGCCGGTCGGCCGGGGGCGCGGGGGCATCCGGGCGGAGGCTACCGGTGCCCCTCTGCGGCCGCCGGGAGTACCGTGGCGGCCCATGACGCCGAGCGCCACCGTCGCCCCCGACCCGGCCCGGCCCGTCGCCGTCGGGCGGGCCGGGACCGTCACCCGCGGACGGGCCCAGACCGTCGTCACGCCTCCCGAGACGATCGAGGCGCCCGCCCGACCCGAGCTCGACGACGGCGACCACGACCGCTTCGCCCACTTCTGCAAGAAGGCCGACATCGTGCGGGCCCACGTGACCGGCGAGGCCATCGTGGCCCTGTGCGGCAAGCGGTGGGTCCCCACCCGCGACCCGTCGCGCTACCCGGTCTGCCCGTCCTGTCGCGAGCTGAAGGACGCGGGCTACACCCTGCGCTGAGCCCGCCACCCGCGCTGCCTGCGCCGAGCGGGCCGACACCGACCGAGGAGGCCCCGTGGGCACGACGATCACCACCGAACGCATCGCCGGGGCCTGCGGCGCCGTGGTGCACGGCATCGATCTCGCCCGCGACCCCGACGACGCCGAGATCGCGCACATCCGCCGCGCCCTGCTCGACCACGGCGTGGTGGTCCTGCGCGACCAGTGCCTCGACCCCGACCAGCAGGTGACGTTCAGCCATCGCCTCGGTCCGCCGAGCCCCGTGCCGTTCGTCCAGTCGATTCCCGGCAACCCCGAGGTCATCGCGGTGGTGCGCGAGGCGACCGAGGCCCACGGCTACACCTTCGGCGGCCTCTGGCACTCCGACTTCTCGTTCCTCCCCGAGCCACCGTCGGCGTCGATCCTCCACGCGCTCGAGGTGCCGCCGTACGGCGGCGACACGATCTGGGCCAGCCAGACGCTCGCGTACGCGCGCCTCTCGCCGGGGATGCAGTCGATGCTGGCCGGGCTCCGGGGCGTCCACAGCGCCGTCAACGCGTACTCGCCCCGCATGCAGGCGGTGCACGACACCTTCGCCGGGATGGCGGTGCGCACCGACGACTCGGCCAACGAGACGCGGGTCCACCCCGTCGTACGGGCCCACGGTGAGACCGGGCAGCCGGCCCTGTTCGTCAACGCGCAGTACACGATCGGCCTCCACGGGTTCGCGCCCCACGAGGCCAAGCCCCTGCTCGACTTCCTGTTCGCCCACTCGACCCGCACCGACTTCACCTGCCGGTGGCAGTGGCGGGTCGGTGACCTTGCCATCTGGGACAACCGGGCCGTGCAGCACATGGCCATGGCCGACTTCACCGGGCACCGGCGCGCGATGCACCGCACCACCGTGGCCGGCGAGGCGCCGCTCGCGTACGCCGCCTGATGGACGCCCGGGCCTGGGACGACCGGTACGCCGCCGCACCGCTGGTGTGGTCGGCCGGGCCCAACCGCTTCGTCGAGGAGGCGGTCACCGGGATGACGCCGGGGCGGGCCCTCGACGTCGCCTGCGGCGAGGGCCGCAACGCCCTGTGGCTGGCCGCGCTCGGCTGGCGGGCCACCGCCGTCGACTTCTCCGCCGTGGCGATCGACAAGGGTCGGGCCCTCGCCGCCGAGCGCGGGCTCGCGGTCGACTGGGTGGTCGCCGACGTCACCACCTGGACTCCCGAGCCCCCCGGGTTCGACCTGGTGCTCGTGTGCTACCTGCAGCTCCCGGCCGAGGAACGGGCCACGGCCTACCGCCGGGCCGCCGACGCCGTGGCGCCGGGCGGCACGCTGCTCGTGGTCGCGCACGACGTCGACAACATCGCCCACGGCCACGGCGGGCCCCAGGACCCGGCGGTGTGCACGACCCCCGAGGCGGTGGTGGCGGTGATCGGCGACCTCACCGAGGTGGCGGCCGGCCGGGTGCACCGGGCCGTGCCCACCGAGGCCGGGACGGTCGAGGCGATCGACACGCTGGTCCGCGCGACCCGCGCGTGACCCCGGGGCGGGTCAGCTCGACTCGAGGTCACCCAGGGTCAGTGACTGGCTGAACACGGGCGGGGCACTCGGCCCGACGACGGCGGGCCAGGCGGGGGCCCGGTAGATGCCGATGGCCACCTGGTCGGCGCAGTCGCCGCTCGGTGAGCAGGTCACCACCCCCGAGACGCCCGGATAGCCCGCGATCCGCAGGAGCGCGTCGCGCATCCGCTTGCGTTCGATGAGCAGCTCGCCGCCGGGCTGCCCGACCGCCGCCCGCCGGATCGCCGAGAAGATGAGTTGCGCCGCGTCGAAGGCCTGGGCGTGGAACGCCACCGTCGGGCCCGTGCCGACCCGGTTCGTGAACGCCGGGACGAAGGACTCGGTGTAGAAGGCCCGGGACTCGTTCGCGCCCCGGGTGTCGGGGACCGACGCGTAGACGTCCCCCGGGTCGGGGCCGAGGGCTCGCAGGAAGTCGGCATCCCCGCAGGCCTCCGACACCAGGATCGGCACCCCCGCCAGCGCCGGCTCCTGGCGGATCGCGGCGGCGACGTTGCGGCACTGGGGCGGCAGCAGCGTGAGGACGACCGGACGGGGATCGGTTGCCGCGGCGGCCACCGCAGCGGCGGTGCCGCCGGTGGTCCAGAGGACGGTCCGGACGCCGACCTGACGGCGCCGTGCCTGGCTCGCGACCGCGTCGGCCAGCTGGTCGGAGTACGGATCGTCGGGTTGCGCGATCACGGTGACGCCGCGCCAGCCCCGGAACGCCGCGAAGTTGGCCATGACCGCACCCTGGAGCTTGTCGTTCCACGCGACCCGGAAGTAGTAGCGCTCGTGGGTCTCGGGGTCGGTGAGCGCGGGGGCCGTGTTCGACGGTGACACGATCGGGATCCGGGCCGCGCTGAACGCCACATCGGCCTGCCCGAGCGCGGCGGAGGAGCAGGTCGTCCCCACCACCGCCACCAGCCCCGCCTCGCTCAAGAGCTCCTCCTGGGCGAGTCGGGACACGTTGCGGTCGCAGCCCTCGTTCCCGGTGATCAGCACCACCGGATGCCCGAGCAGCGTCCCGTCCGCGATACTCGAGGCATGGACCGTCCGCGTCGGCCCGCCCCCCTGCTCGCCGCGGGCGCGGTCGTGCTGGTCGCCGCCACCCTCGTCCTCGCCGCCTGCGGCGGGTCCGACCGGGTCCGGTCGGCCACCACTGCGACGACCGGCGCACCGTCCACCGGGGCGACGACCGGCCCGACCGGCGCGGCGCCGACCCCGGCCACCGTGGCACCCGACGCCCCCGGCGTCGACCTGCGGGTGGTGTTCCTCGACGACGGGAAGGTGGTCACGACCCACCGGCGGGTCGCGCCCACCCAGGCGCCGGCCCGGGCCGCGCTCGAGCAGCTCGTCGCCGGCCCGAACCCGGTCGAGCGCACGCTCGGCCACACGAGCAGCGTCCGGACCGGGACCACGGTCACCGGGCTGTCGATCACCGACGGCACCGCCACCGTGACCCTCGAGCCGCCCGTCACCGGCACCGACGCGGCGGGAGTCACCGCCCGCGCCCAGATCGTCTTCACGCTCACCCAGTTCCCCACCGTGCGCGCCGTGCGGTTCGGCCCCGAGGGCCCGCCCCTGACCCGGGCCGACTTCCGCGACCTCACCCCGCTCGTGTTCCCCGAGAGCGTGGCGCCCGGCGACCTCGTCCGCAGCCCGGTGACCGTGGCCGGCGAGGCCAACGTCTTCGAGGGCACGGTCCGCATCCGGATCGTCGGCGGCGACGGCCGGGTGCTGGCCGACACCTTCACCACCGCCACCGCCGGCACGGGCACCTGGGGCACGTTCTCGGAGCGGGTTGCGTTCGATCCCCGGGGCAACACGACGGGGACGGTGGTCGTGTTCTGGGACTCCCCCAAGGACGGGTCGCCCCGCGACGTCGTGGAGATCCCGGTCCGGTTCGCGTAGTAGAACGAGGTCCATGGCCGGAGCACTCGACGGAATCCGCGTCCTCGACCTCACTTCGGGGACCGCCGCCCTCGGCATCCTGCTGCTCGCCGAGCAGGGCGCCGACGTGATCAAGGTGGAGCCCCCCGGGGGTGACCCGTTCCGCCACTACGAGGGCTACAAGGTGTGGACCCGGTCCCGGCGCTCGGTCACCGTCGACCTGAAGTCCGAGGCGGGCCGGACCGCCTTCCTCGCGCTGGCGCGCACCGCCGACGTCGTCGTCGACTCGTTCCGGCCCGGGGTCACCGAGCGCCTCGGCATCGACAGCGCCACCCTGCGGGCGGCCGCCCCCCGTCTCGTCACCTGCTCGGTGCCCGGCTACCCGGTCGGCCACCGGGCCCAGCACCGCCCCGGCTACGACGCGCTGATCCAGGCGGCGAGCGGCCAGCAGTGGGAGCAGCCCGGCTGGCGGGCGGGACCGATCTTCCTGCCGATGCCCATGCCGAGCAGCGGGATGATCTGGCTCGTGGCCTCGGGCATCCTGGCCGCCCTGCACGCCCGGGCGGCCACCGGCGAGGGCCAGCACGTGCAGACCAGCCTGCTCCAGGGCGCCTGGCTGTACACGACCCAGCTGTGGCAGGACACCGCCACCGGCGACTCCGCCTACTACGGGATGATGAGCAAGACCGACCCGCCCGGCGTGCACCAGCCGATGATCTTCGAGGTCGCCGACGGGTGGATCCACCTGAGCGTGATGAGCGGCCTCACGCCCAAGGCGTCCATCGACGAGATCCTCGGGCTCGAGCCGCTACCGCCCGAGACCTTCGCCGGCCTCAGCCCGATCCAGGCCCACACGATCGTGGCCAACCGCCAGCGCGAGGCGATCAGGACCTGGAACCGCGACGAGCTCGTGGCCACTCTCGTCGCCAACAACCATGCGGTCGAGGCCATCGTCGAGCCCGAGGACCAGTTCCGCCACCCCCAGCTGATCGCCAACCGGATGGTCGCCACCGTCGACGACCCCGACCTCGGCTCGACCACCCAGCTGGGCGTGCCCATCCACCTGCTCGGCACTCCCGGCGCGATCACCGGTGGGCAGCCCCGCTGCGGCGAGCACAACGCCGAGGTGTGGGGCTCGGTCGGGCTGTCGGCCGACGAGATCGCCGCGATCACCGTGGCGGCGGACGCGCCGGCGCGGGTCGCGACGCCGATCCGCTCCATGGGCGACGCCACCGTGCGCATCGACCCGCTCGCCACGCCGGGCGAGCCCCGCGGGCCGCTCGCGGGTCTGACGCTGCTCGACTTCGGGCAGTACCTCGCCGGGCCGTTCGGACCGATGATCCTCGGTGACCTCGGCATGGACGTCATCAAGGTCGAGCCGGTCACCGGCGACGGCATGCGCCTCGGCGGCGCGCCGTTCTTCGGGTGCCAGCGGGGCAAGCGCGACATCGCGATCAACCTCAAGGACCCCGAGGGCCTGGCGTTGGCGAAGGAGTTGATCGCCCGCGCCGACGTCGTGCACCACAACATGACCAAGGGCACCGCCGCCCGCCTCGGGCTCGACGACGAAGCGTGCCGGGCGGTCAACCCCGACGTCATCTACTGCAACACCTACGCGTACGGGCTCGAGGGCCCGTTGTCGGAGTTCGGCGGGCTCGACCCGCTCTACCAGGCGTCGGCCGGGCTCGAGTACGAGGTCGGCGGCGTGCAGCACGGCCACCCGCCGCTCTACTACCGCTTCGGCATGTGCGACGCCGCCAACGCGATGCTGTCGGTCGTCGGGGTGCTCGCGGCGATCGTGCACCGCGACCGCACCGGCGAGGGCCAGGAGCTGTGGACGTCGCTGATGGACGGCGGCGCCTGGCACGCCTCCGACGTGCTGCTGCGGGCCGACGGCACCCCGTCGCCCCGGCCCAAGACCGACGTCGGCCAGCACGGCTTCGCGCCCGAGTACCGGCTCTACGCGACCCAGGACTGGTGGATCCAGGTCGCGGCGCTGCGGCCCGAGCAGTGGCAGGCCCTGGTCGGTGTGCTCGGCGTGCCCGACGACGCCGACCGGTCGACGGTGGTCGGGCAGCTCGAGGTCGCGTTCCGCACCCGCACCGCCATCAACTGGTCGCGGGCGCTCGACGACGCCGGGGTCCCCAACGAGGTCCCGATCCAGACCGAGGGCGGGCACCGGCCGCTGTACGACGCCGACGCCGAGCGCCTCGGCCTCGTGGTGCAGTACGACCACCCGATCGTCGGGCGGATGCGCCAGTTCGGCGAGCTGATCAACTTCTCGGCCACCCCGGCCCGGGTGTTCGGCCCGCCGCCCCGGGTCGGCGAGCACACCCTCGAGATCCTCGACGAGATGGGCCGCGCCGCCGACGCCCACCGCCTCGCCGAGGCCGGCATCGTCTACTGGCCCGACGAGCGGTACGCGTGGAGTTGGTGAGAGTTGGGGGTCAGTCGGTGAAGAAGCCGCCGTCGGGGTGGAGGATCTCGCCGGTGAAGTAGCTCGCCTCGTCGGAGGCGAGGAACAACGCCGCGTTGGCGATCTCGAGCGGCGTGCCCATGCGGCCCATCGGGATCTGGCCGAGGATGTGGTCGAGCCGGGCCGGGGGCATGAACTGCATGATCGCCGTCATGTTGGTCTCGATGAAGCCGGGACCGATCGAGTTGACCCGGATCCCCTTGCCCACGAGATCCCGGGCGAGCTTCTTGGTGATCCACCAGACGCCGGCCTTCGACGCGCCGTACTGCAGTGAGCCGGCGTCGGGGTGCTTGGCGCCGATCGACGCGATGGTGACGAGGCTCCCGCCGGCGGCGCAGCCGTGGTCGAGCATGGCAGCCACGCAGGCCTGCAGCGACTTGAGCGTGCCGGTGAGGTTGATGTCGAGCACCGACTGCCAGTCGTCCAGGTCGAGGTCGACGAACCCGCGCGCCGGATCGGGCTCGAACCGCGCGCGCATCGCCTTCTGGGCTCCCTCGAGGTCGCCCGACACGTACTCGCCGGTCGCGACGCCCGCCGCGGTCACGACCACGTGCAGGCCGTCAAAGGCCTCGATCGCGGTCCGGGCCATGCGATCGTTGTCGGCCCGGCTGGTGACGTCGACCGACACGAACGTCGCCCGACCGCCCGCCGACTCGATCAGTCGGACGGTCTCCTCGCCGGCGCCGTCGAGCAGGTCGGCGACCACGACCGCGGCGCCCTCCTCGGCGAAGCGCAGTGCGGTAGCCCGGCCGAGGCCGTTGCCCCCACCGGTGACCACCGCCACCTTGCCCGCGAGCCGTGCCACGGGGTCGCCGCCGGTCTCAGTCCCAGTCGAGGCTGAGCATGTCGATGGCGTTGCCCCGGACGACCTTGTAGATCATCTCGTCGGAGAGGCCCTCGCACATGCGGCTGACCTCTTCCTTGGTGTGGGGCCACGAGGTGTCGGTGTGCGGGTAGTCGGTCTCGAAGCAGACCTGGTCGACACCGATCTCGTCGAGGCTCTTCATACCGTGGTAGTCGGACGTGAAGCAGCCGAACACCCGACCGTAGTAATAGGTCGAGGGCTTGACCGGCATGCGCTCCTTGTTCGACATCCAGCCGTCGTGGTGGTCCCAGACGTAGTCGGACCGCTCGATGGCGTAGGGGATCCAGCCGACCTGGGCCTCGGAGTAGGCGATGCGCAGCTTGTCGAAGCGGGGCAGCACCCCCCACATGTACTCACCGAGCGAGGTCATCGGGTTGTTGAAGGCGATGCTGGCGCTCGCACCCCGGGGGGCGTCGGGCGACCCGGTCGGGTTGGTCGACGACGAGCCGACGTGCATGCAGATCACGGTGTCGGTGTCGTTGCAGGCCTGGAAGAACGGGTCCCAGTAGCCCGAGTGGATGCTGGGCAGACCGAGGGCGGAAGGCAGCTCGCTGAAGCAGACGGCGTGCACGTTCCGCTCGGCGTTGCGCAGCACCTCCTTGGCGGCGAGGTCGGCGTCCCACAGGGGGATGATGGTCAACGGGATGTTGACGCCCGCGCCGCACCACTCCTCGACCATCCAGTTGTTGTAGGCCTCGACGCAGGCGAGCGCGAGCTCCTTGTCGTTGGCCTCGTAGAAGGTCTGCCCGCAGAAGCGCGGGAACGTGGGAAACGGCAGCGAGCCGTCGACCCAGTTCTCCTCGAACTCCTTGATGCGGGCGTCGCGGTCGTAGCACCCGGGCCGCATGTCCTCGTACGTCATCGCTTCCATCTTCATGTGGGAGCGGTCGAACTTGGACTTGTCGCCGCCGGGCGTGGCCGACAATGGGATGGCCACATGGCTCTTGTGGACGTAGACGAGCTCGTCCTCGTAGATCCACGCGTCGCCCCAGCGGCCCTCGGGGTCGAGCTCCATCTCGTACTTGGCGCCCTTGACCAGCTTCATCTTCCCGAAGCGGTGCCGCTCGATGCGCGGCCCCTTCTCCCGGTGCTTCTCGGGCAGCCACGCCTGCCAGACGTGGGCCGGCTCGACGACGTGGTCGTCGACGCTGACGATCTTGGGGATCTCGGGCTTCTGCGTGTCTGACATGAGCGTCACCTTACACCTCGTCAGATGCGCCGGAAACCCCCGTCCCGAGCGGCGGAGCGGCGGTCGGAGGCGGGGCGCCGGCGGTCGGAACGGGGGGATCGGGGCCGGCCGCGGGGCCGCCCGCGGGGCCGGTCGCGGGGGTCGGGCGCAGGGCCATCCGGGGGAAGCGGTCGGTCCGGCGCAGGGCCGGGAAGCCGAACCACCACGCCACCGCGGTGGCGACCGAGGCGACCCCACCGATGACCACGGCGAGGGCGGGCCCGAAGATCTGGCCGGTGACCCCGGACTCGAACGCGCCGAGCTCGTTCGACGCCCCGATGAACACCATCTCCATCGCGAGCACCCGGCCCCGCATCTCGTCGGGCGTGAGCAGGGGCACGAGCGTGGCCCGCACGAAGACGCTGATGGCGTCGGCGGCCGACAGCACGGCCAGCGCGACGAACGCGACCGTGAAGTTCGTGGTCGCGCCGAGCACGACCGTGCCCAGCCCGAACACGGCCACCGCCGCGAGCAGGACCACACCGATCCGTCGGCCGAGCGGGCGGAAGGCCAGGGTGATGGTCATCAGCGCCGCCCCGATGCCGGTCGCGGCCCGCAGCCACCCCAGCCCCACGGCGTCGACGCCGAGCCGCTCGTCGGCGATCGCCGGGAGCAGGGCGAGCGCCCCACCGAAGAGCACCGCCATCAGGTCGAGGCTGATCGCCCCAAGGAGCACCGGCTCGCGCCGGATGAACCGGAAGCCCTCGAGCGCCTCCTTGAGTCGGTTCGGACGCGTGCCCGGTGCGTCCGGCGCGCCCGGCGCGCCCGACGCAGCGGCGATCTCGAGGCCCTCGAGCTCGGCGGGCTCGATCGCATCGAGCGGCTCGGCGATCGCGGTCACCGCGACCCGCTCGCGCACGTGACGCGCGTAGCGCACGGTCATGATGCCGAACGCCGCGGTCCCGAACAGCACCGCCACCGCCACGAACGGCAGTGCCGGATTCGCCGCGTAGAGGAAGCCGCCGAGCACGGGGCCGACGATCGCCGAGAGCTGCCACGTCCCCGAGTAGCGCACCGTCAGCCACGGGAGGTTGCCGTGCGGAACGAGGTCGGCGGGCATCGACCGAACCGCCGGTGCGGCGAACGCCCGGGCCGTGCCGAACAGCAGCACGAGGAAGAAGATCGGCGTGGCCGACGTGGGGTCGGTGGTCGCGTACCAGGCGAGGCCGGCGGCGGCGGCGGTCTCGACCACGAGGGCGACGCTGGCCATGCGCCGCCGGTCGATCCGGTCGGCCAGCGTTCCGGTGAGCAGCACCAGCAGCAGCGACGGCAGGAACTCGACCAGGCCGAGCAGGCCCAGCGCGAACTCGCTGCGGGTGAGGGCGAAGACCTGGATGCCCAGCACCGTGGTGAGCGCGATGGCCCCGATCGACGAGCACGACTGGGCGCCCAGGAAGCGCCACACCGACCCGCGCTCGGCGAGGAACGTCGCGTCGGGGCGCCGGGGCATCGGCCGTACGCTATCCCCGGGTCGTCACCGACCCCGGGGTCCACCCCGTCCGACCGCGACCACGGCCGCGACCGGCGCGGGCTGCGGACCGGGACGTCGGACACGCGAGGGAGGTACGGACGTGCGGTACGTGGAGGCGGGCGGGACCCGGGTGGCGGCGATCGGGCTCGGGTGCTGGCAGTTCGGGTCGAAGGACTGGGGCTACGGACGCGAGTACGGCGAGACCACCGCGCTCGAGCTGGTGCGCACCGCGCTCGACCTCGGCATCACCCTGATCGACACCGCCGAGGCCTACGCCCGGGGTGCCTCGGAGGCGATCGTCGGCCGCGCGCTCGGGGACCGGCGGGCCGAGGCGTTCGTGGCGACCAAGTTCACCCCGGCCGCCCCGACCTCCGCCCGGGTGGTCGACCACGGCCGCCAGTCGGCGCTGCGCCTCGGCGTCGACACCATCGACCTCTACCAGATCCACTGGCCCAACCCCGCCTTCCCGCTCGCGCCCCAGCTCGACGGCATGCGCCGCCTGCTCGACGAAGGCGTGGTCGCGCACGTGGGCGTGTCGAACTTCGGGGCCGACCGCTGGGCCAGGGCCGACGGCTTCCTCGGCCGCCCGGTGCTCACCAACCAGGTGCACTACTCGCTGCTGTGGCGCAAGCCCGACCGTGGCAACGTCGGCTACGCGCAGGCCAACGACCGCATCCTCATCGCGTACAGCCCACTCGAGATGGGCGTGCTGGGCGGGAAGTACTCGGCCGAGCACCCGCCCCCGGGTACGGCCCGCCGGCGCAACCCGCTGTGCCTGCCCGAGAACCTCGCGCGCGCCGAGCCGCTGCTCGCCACCCTGCGCCGGATCGCCGCCGCCCACGACGCCACCCCGGCCCAGGTCGCGCTGGCCTGGCTGGTCCGCCGACCCCACGTGGTCGCAATCCCGGGGGCGAGCTCGGTCGCACAGCTTCGCCACAACGCGGCGGCCGCCGACCTCGACCTCACCGACGCCGAGGTCGAGGAGCTCACCGCCGAGTCCGACGCGTTCCGACCGGTCGGCGGGCTCGACACCGCCCGGGGGCTCGTCCGGCGCTTCCGGGCCCCCGACGCCGGCGAGGACTGACCGGGCCCGGGACCGGGGCGCGGCCCCTGGGCTACGGTGCCGCGATGGCGGTGACCACCCCGACGTTCTGCCGGCTGTGCCCCGCGTTCTGCGGTCTGCTCGTCACCGTGGAGGGCGACCGCGTGGTCGCGGTGACCGGTGACCCCGACAACCCGGTGTCGCGCGGCTACACCTGCTCGAAGGGCCGGGCCTCGGGGGAGCTCCACCACCACCCGGCCCGGCTCGACGAACCGCTCCTCGGGCGCCCGGGCGACCCCGGGGGGCGCACGACCGCCGACTGGGACCACACCCTCGACCACGTGGCCGACGGGCTGGGGCGCATCATCGCCGAGTCGGGCCCGAACGCGGTGGCCGCGTACCGGGCCAGCGGCTGGGGCTTCGACTTCCCCGGCGCGATGGTGAGCGACCCGTTCTTCCGGGCGCTCGGCTCCGACCAGATCTACAGCGCCATCACCATCGACGGCCCCAACAAGGTCTACGTGCCCGAGCTGATCGCGGGGGCGACGCTGCCGTGGTCGACCCCCGACGTGCACGCGACCGACTGCCTGCTGTTCGTGGGGCAGAACCCGCTGGTCAGCCACGGGCACGCCAACATCGTCCCCGACCCGATGGTCACGCTGCGGGCGGTCAAGGCGCGCGGGACCATCGTCGTCGCCGACCCCCGTCGCACCGAGACCGCCCGGCTCGCCGACGTGCACGTGCCCCTGCGCCCGGGCAGCGACCCTGCGTTCCTCGCGTACCTCGTGCGCGAGGCGCTCGCGGCCGGGCCCGACGTCGCGTACCTCGAGGCGTGCGCCGATCCTGCGTCGGTCGAGGCCGTGCGCGCGCTGGTGGCGCCGTACACGCTCGCGCACGCGGCCGAGTGCTGCGACGTGCCCGAGGCCACGCTGGTCGCCGCGCGCGACGCCGTGGTGCGCGGGACCCGCATCGGCTTCGCCAGCGGCACCGGCGCGTCGATGAACCCGGCGGCCAACGTCACCGAGTGGCTGGGCTGGGCGCTGTGCGCGGTGACCGGGAGCCTCGACCGTCCCGGCGGCACCATGTTCAACCCCGGCTTCCTGCGCCGGCGCGAGGACGCCCCGCTCCCCGCCGCCACCGACACCGGGGCCCGGGCCCGCACCCGGCCCGACATCCCCCCGTGCTACGGCGGGCTGCCCACCGCGGCGCTGGCCGACGAGATCCTGGCCGGCAACATCCGGGCCCTGTTCGTGATGGGCGGCAACCCGGCGCTGGTGTTCCCCGACACCGACAAGATCCGCCGGGCCCTCGCTGCGCTCGAACTGTTGATCGTGTGCGACATCCGCCACACCGAGACCACCGACCTCGCCACCGTCGTGCTGCCCGTGACTGGGCAGATGGAGCGGGCCGACGCCAACACCGCGATGTTCCACCCGGTCGTCTACATGCAGTACACCCCGGCGCTGGTGCCGCCGGGTGCCGACCGGAAGCCGACGTCATGGGTGTTCGCGCAGTTGAGCGCCCGCATGGGCGTGCCCGTGCTCGGCAACCCGGCCCTGGCCGAGCGGTTGCCCGACGGGTTCACCGACGACGACGTGCTCGACCTCCTCACCGCCGACGCCCGGCTCCCCTGGTCCACGGTGAAGGCCGCGCCCCACGGGGTGATCGCCACCGACGCGCCCGCGCCGGGCTGGCTGATCCCCGACAACCTGCCCCGCCGCCTCGACCTCGCCCCCGCCCCGGTGGCGGCGCAGTTCGCGGACTGGGCGGCCGAGCGCCCCGCCCCCGACACCCTCGTGCTCGTGAACCGGCGCCTGGTCCGCCAGATGAACACCACGCTGCGCGACGTGGGCGACCAGGCCGCGCTCGCCCCGTACCCCACCCTGCTCGTGCACCCCGACGACGCGGCGCGTCTCGGCATCGCCGACGGTGTCACGGTGGAGATCACCAGCGCCCACGGTGCGACCACGGCCCGAGCCGAGGTGAACGACACGATCCGGGCCGGGACCGTCAGCGTCCCCCACGGCTTCGACGGCGTCACCGGGCCCAACGTGAACGCGCTGACCTCCGACGCCGCCGACTGCGATCCGCTGACCGGCATGCCCCGGTTCTCCGGTCTCCCGGTCCGGCTGCGGATCCTCACCACGGCGTGAGCGCCCCCCGACCCGAGACCCGTCCGGTGCGGGTGCAGGTGTCGGCCGACGCGCGGGCGCGCTGGGGTGACCGCATCCAGGCGGCGGTGCCCGGCGTGGACCTGGTGGCGTTCGACCCCGACCTCGGGGCGATCCCGGGGGATCCACCCGAGGTGGGCTGGCTGTCGGTCGACGTGCTACGGGGCGACGACACCGCGTTCGTCGACGCGCTGGTCGCGTCGGCGCCGCTGCGGTTCGTGCAGTCGGCCGGCGCGGGCACCGACGGCGTGACGTTCCGACGGCTCCTCGCGCGCGGCGTGCGCCTGTGCACCGCGCACGTGAACAACGTGCCCATCGCCGAGTACGTGCTGCGGGCGGTGCTCGACCGGTTCCAGCGGGCCGACCGCTGGCGGGAGGGGCAGGCCGCGCACCGGTGGGCGCACCACGAGTGGCGCGAGGTCGCGGGCAGCGCGTGGCTGGTGATCGGGGTGGGGGCGATCGGCGCCGCGGTGGCCGAGCGGGCCCGGGCCCTCGGCGCGACCGTGATCGGCGTGCGACGCACACCCACCGGCACCGAGCCGGTCGACGCGATGATCGGTCCCGAGGCGGTGATCGACCACCTCGGCGACGTCGACGTGGTGGTGTGCGCGCTCCCCGGCGGTCCCGCCACCGAGCACCTGGTGGACGCGGCGTTCCTCGCCGCGATGCGCCCCGACGCCGTGCTGGTCAACGTGGCCCGGGGCTCGGTGGTCGACGAGGCGGCACTGCTCGACGCGCTCGACGCGGGCCGACCCGACTTCGCCGTGCTCGACGTGGTCGCCACCGAGCCCCTGCCGCCCGACTCGCCACTGTGGGACCACCCCAAGGTGGTGGTCACCCCGCACTCGTCGTCGGGGGGCCACGGCCGCTTCGCCCGCGGCGCCGACCTGTTCGCCGACAACCTGCGCCGCTACCGCGCCGGCGAGCCCCTCCGCCACGAGGTGGTCGCCGACCCCCACGTCGGCGACGCCCGGTGATGCGCCGCCCACTGCGGCCACACCCGGCCGGGGCGTAGTAGACCCGGGCCCGTGGCGGACGACTCCTCCTCCTCCTCCTCCGGGCTTCCCCCGACGCTGGCGGCGTACCGGCGGGCGGCCCACGCCCGCCTGACCCCGGGCGCGCTCGCGTACCTCGAGGGTGGCGCAGGCGCCGAGCGCACCCTGCGGGCCAACGAGGCCGCGTTCGACCGCTTCGTGATCCGCCCGACGGTGCTGACCGGTGCCGCCCGGGTCGACACCACCACCGACCTGCTCGGCGCGCCCCTCGCCACTCCCCTGCTCGTGGCCCCGTTCGGCCTCGACCGCCTGTTCCACCCCGACGGTCACCGAGCCGTGGTGCAGGGTGCCGCGGCGGCGGGCACCGTGGCCATCGCGTCGTCGAGCTCCGGCTTCACCCTCGAGGACGTGCACGCGGCGTCGCCCGCGGGCGCATGGGCGTTCCAGGTCTCGGCGCTCGGCCCCATGGGCGTGGTCGAGCGCACGGCCCGGCGCGCCGCCGACGCCGGCTACCGGGCGCTGTGCATCACCGTCGACACGCCCCGCCCCGGCTGGCGCGAGCGCACGCTCGAGGACCCCGACCCGCCGTCGGCCCTCGCCCTGGCCAGCGCCAACTACGGCCCCGAGGACTACGCCGAGCGCACCGCCGGGGCCGTGGGCTGGACCTGGGAGATGGTGGCCGAGGTCGGGGCCGGCTCGGGTATCCCGTGGCTGGCCAAGGGGGTGCTGACGGCCACCGACGCCCGCGCCGCGGTGGCCCACGGGGCCGCGGCGGTGATCGTGTCGAACCACGGGGGCCGCCAGCTCGACGGCGTGCCCGCCGCGATCGACGCGCTGCCCGAGGTGGTCGCCGCGGTCGCCGGCGCCCTCCCGGTGATCGTCGACGGCGGCGTGCGCCACGGCAGCGATGTCCTGGTCGCCGTCGCCCTCGGCGCGACCGCGGTGGGCATCGGCCGCCCGGCCGCGTGGGGGCTGACGGTGGGTGGCGCCGACGGCGTGGCCCGCGTCCTGCAGATCCTCACCGAGGAGTACGCGATCGCCCGCACCCTCGCAGGCGGCCTCGACGTCACCACCACTCCGGCCTGATCGCACCCCCGGCATCCGGCCCGCACCGCCAGCACACACCACCACGCGCGCCGCTGCGCGCACGCTCGCGTCACCAGCCTGCGGTCCGGGCTCGTCATCCGACCTCCGCGCACTGCGGGTCCGTCGTCGGTCCATCAGCGGCCACCCGGCGCTCAGGGGCCGGGGCCACCCGGCGAACCGCAGGGACCGCCCGACCCCGACCGCGACCCCGACCGGGCGGCCTGGGCGGTGAGCTCGGCCACCTCCCGTCGGTGCACCAGCGCGAGGCCGTTGGGGTGGTTCGGGTTCCCGGCGAGGAGCCAGGGCCCCTGGGGGACGAGCTGGGCGTGGTGGTCGGTGCTCCCGCCGGTGCAGACCATGGCGAGGTTGTGGATCTCGTCGGACCCACCCCAGCTGGCCGGCCACAGGTGGTGGGCCTCGAGCCCGGTCCGGCGGTCGCAGCCCGGCACCCGGCACTTGCCGTCGCGCAGGCGCACCGCCCGCAGGCGCTTGGGGGTGAGCGTGCGGGCGGTGCGCGCGGTGGCGACCGGTGTGCCGGTGCGGTCGACCGCGACCGCCTCGACCTCGGCCCGGCCGTGGTCGCGTCCGGGGAGGACGCTCAGCTCGGCGCAGTCGACGAACACGTCGATCTGCATCGACGCCGGCTCGGACACCAGCACGTACCAGTGGGGCCAGCGGCGACGCCGGGCCCGGCGCTCCTCCTCCACCTCGACGTCGAGCCCGAGGTCGGTGAGGCGTTGGATCGTCTCGAGCATCTCGGCCCGCTCGGCGGTGGTCGGACGGGTGTGGTCGCGACGCCGACCCGGCACCCGCGACACGAGGGTGGTGTCACCGGCGCACTCCATGACGAAGCCGCCCGCGTACACGCGGTCGACCGCCTCGCGCACCGACTCACCGGGGAGCGGACGGATGACGCCGAGCGACCAACCCATGTCGCCGACGATAGGAACGGGGTGGGACACCCCGATCGCGCGCGACTACGAGTACTGCACGCTCACGTGCTGCGCGTAGCGCACCGGGTCGACGACCACGTCCTCGAGCACGTGGTAGTAGTCGGTCTGCACGCGCATGAGCCGCATCGACTCGAGCTCGAGCACCGGCAGGTCGGCCACCGGCGTACCGGGCAGGTCACGCAGCACGAGCTTGCCCTCGACCTTCTCGCAGCTCTCGGCCTTGACCGTCTGGTGCAGCGTCACGAGGAACGGACCGGCGTCGAAGCCCTCGCCCGACACCGCGGGCAGGAACTTGTACCAGTACTGCAGCACCTCGTACGGCGCGGGCACGGGCTGCTCACCGGTCACCTCGGCGAGCACCTCGATGAGGGTGACCCCCTGCCGGGTGACGCTGGCCCGGATCTGGTTGCCGTCGCGGTCGAAGACCATGTCGGCCAGCTTCTTCGGCTCGCCGTAGGTCTCGCGGCTCGGGCTCACGGCGGTCTCGAGGTCGATCGGCATCACGGCGCAGAACTGACCGAGGCGGTCGCCGAACATCGCGTCGAGGTTGACCGAGCCGACGATCTCGTGCACGTGGCCGTCGATCTCGATGCGGGTGAAGTGCACCCGCACCCGGGGCTCGGCCGGCGGGGTGAGCGGTGGCGGCAGCACCGCGGCGTGCACCTCGGGGTCGGTGAGGTACACGACCTCGAGCCGGGGGTTGGCCGGGAACGGCACGACGTCGGCGCCGTGCCCGTGACGGGAACCCTGGATCCAGCGGTTCTGGGTCATTGCGGTGCTCCTCCGGGAACGCCGGGTGCGGCGGGCGGTGCGGTTGCGGTGCTGGTGTGACGACTCAGGTGTCGGTGAGCGAGGCGCCGGCCTCGACCCCGGTCAGCCAGGGCCGACCGGCCGCCTCGAACGGCGCCCACTTCGGCACCGACACCGCGTCGTCCTGGCCGAGGTCCGCGGGGCTCGGGCCGACCCGGTCGGCGATGGGGGAGCAGGTCGACGTCGAAGCCGTAGAAGTCGACGTGGTTCTGCCCGAGGATCCGCGCGGTCTCGTCGATGGGGATGTCCCAGAACCGGGACTTGAGGAACTCCCGCGTATACGGCCAGGTGCCCTCGGGGTGGGGGAAGTCGTTGCCCCACATGATGTTGCCCACGCCGATCTCGTAGCGGCGCCCGAGCTCACGCCGGCGCGTGTTGGACGCGCCGATCTTGATGTTGCGGTCGAAGTACTCGCTCGGCAGCATGGTGAGGGTGCCGCGGGTGCCGACCATCTTGCGCATGCCGTGCTCGCGCATCGCCATCATGTCGGCGCGCCACAGCAGGTCGGAGACCCAGTAGCAGCCGGCCTCGGTGACGGCCATCTTGAGCTTCGGGAACCGCTCGAACACGCCGGTGAGCAGCATGAACCACAGCGGACGGGCGGTGTAGAAGATCGTCTCGTAGCCGTAGACGCTCATCCAGCCCGGCACCTCGCCGTACTCCTCCTGGGGCGCGGGCCCGGAGTGGCAGTGCACCGGCAGCGACAGCTCCTCGCAGGTCGCCCACACCGGGTCGTAGCGGTAGCTGGTGTACGACTCGTTGTCGCCCCAGCGCGGCGGGATGATGATGCCGCCGGTGAGCCCGTCGTCGTAGGCCCGCCGGATCTCGGCGATCGCGCCGTCGGGGTCGCCGGCGATCGGGGCGACGATCAGCCCGGCGCGCCGACCGGGGCTGGCCTGGCAGAGCTCGGCGGCCCAGCGGTTGTAGGCGCGGGCGCCGGCGAGGAGGTGGTCGTCGTCGCGGGTGGCGACGGGGATGAAGCCCGCGCCGAACGGTGCGCCCATCGTGCCGGTGGCGGCGTCGGGGCCGGGGAACACGACCTCGGCGGCCACGCCGTCGTTGTCGAGCTCGGTGTCGCGGGTGGCCGCGTCCCAGCCGCCGCGCAGGCCGATCTCGTGGAGGCTGTGGCCCTCGTCGTCGACGCCGAACCACTCCTCCTTGAACTCGTCGTCGCCGACGAACGGGGAAGCCTCGGCGCTCTCACGGCGCTTGTCGATGAGGGCCTGGCGCTCGGCGAGCTCCTCGTCGAAGGCGGCCCGGTACTTCGGGTCGAGGTAGTCGCGGTACACCGGCGAGTTCGGGCCCGCGTGGGTGTCGGACGAGATGACGAGGTAGCGGTCCACGGGACCCCCTGGGATGACGGCCCGGCGCGCCCCGGGCGGTGCCCACCATCTTGTCGCACCGGGGCCCGCGATGCACGCGGGACCGGGGACGCCCGGGGCGGACCGGGCCCGGCGGGCCCGGCGGGCCCGGGGCCGAAGGTGCCGGGGTCAGTCGGCGGCGGCGGCCGCGAGTCGGAGGTCGCGGGCGAGCAGGGTGTCGTGGCGGGCGACCGAGCCCCGCCGGGTCGGGGCGTAGGGCTCCCAGCGGGCGGGCTCACCGGTCGGGAGGTCGCCGAGCACCGTGACCCGCTGGATGATGCGCTCGCCCTCGAAGTCGTTGACCACGTGGTGCTGGGTGACCCGGTTGTCCCAGATGGCGACGGTGCCGGGGGTCCAGGCGTAGCGGACGCAGAAGCGGTCCTGGGTGGACCACCCCTTGAGGAACCCGAGCAGCGCCTCGCTCTCGGCGTGGCTCAGCTCGACGATGCGCCGGGTGAACTGGGTGTTGACGAAGAGCGACCGCCGACCCGTCTCGGGATGGACCCGCACCACCGGGTGGTGCGCCTTCATGTCGGGCTTGCCGTGGGGCTCGGCGTCGTGGAGGGCGGTACACCCGAGGAGCAGCTCTTGGAGCGCCGGGCTGAGCTCCTCGTAGGCGTGGTACTGGTTCGACCACATGGTGTCGCCGCCGAGATCGGGGCACTGGACCATGTGCATGATCGACATCACCGAGGGGCTGGGGAGGAAGGTCACGTCGGTGTGCCACTCGTCGGCGATCCCGCCCTGGCTGGCCCGCAGCTCCACCATCTCGCGCGGACCGCCCTCGGGGCTGGGCAGGTTGGGGTTGACCTCGAGCTCGCTGAAGGCCCGGCCGAGCGCGACGTGGGCGTCACGGTCGAGCTGCTGGCCGGGGAAGAAGCAGACGAGGTGCTCGAGCAGGAGCTCGCGGATCCCGGCGGCGTCGGCGTCGGTGACCGTGGCGAGGTCGATGCCGGTCACCTCGGCGCCGAGGGCGCGGGACAGGGGGCGCACGGTGAGACTCATGGTGCAAGCATTGCCGATCGGATCAGGTGGTGCCGACCAGGGCCACGAGGGCGCCGAGGACCGCCACGAACCCGCTGATCGTGACGCCGAGGAGGGCCCAGGTCTGGCGCCGGAAGCCCCGCTCGATCTGCGCGGTGACTTCGTGGCGCAGCACCTCGACCCGGGCGTCGAGGCGTTCCTCGACCCGCTGGAGACGCTCGCCCAGTGCCGCGAGGTGGAGCTCGAGCGTACGGTCGGTGACCAACTGCGCCCACCCCCCGACCGGGCGGTCGGTCAGGTACGCCGCCTCGTCCATGCCGAGCTGCTCCTCCTCCAGGGACCCTCAGGCGAGGCCGGCTCCGGGCGGCGGGTGCGGCGACGGGCCTAGGCTACGGCCGTGGGCGGCACTCCCCTCCCCCGGCGCGCGCCGCGGCGCAACGAGCAGCCGCGGTTCCCGTGGCGGGCGCGGGCGCGCTACCGGATCGACGAGACGTTCGCCCGGGGCACGGCACCCCTCATGCTGTGGCTGGCGGTGGTGACGCTCGCCGTCGTGCTGCTCGCCGCGGCGGCGCTTGCGCTCCTGGACACCGCGGTCACCGACGACCGTCGCGGCGACTTCCTCGAGGCGTTCTGGGCCAGCCTCCTGCGCACGCTGGACCCGGGCACGATGGGCGGCGACGCAGGCTGGGACTTCCGGCTCGTGTCGCTGCTCGTGACGGTCGCCGGGATCTTCGTGGTGTCGACGCTCATCGGTCTGATCGCCACCGGGCTCGACCAGAAGCTCACCAGCCTGCGCGAGGGCCGGGGCCTCGTCACCGAGACCGGGCACACGCTGATCGTCGGCTTCACCACGGTGCTGCCGACGATCGTGGCCGAGCTGGTGGAGGCGAACGCGAGCGAGCGCGACGCCTGCGTGGTGGTGCTCAGTCCCGCCGAGAAGGCTACGGTCGACCTGGCCATCCGGTCCCGGGTGCCCGACTCCCGCACGACCCGCATCGTGTGCCGCACCGGCGACGGCTCCGACGTGGTGGATCTCGCGATCGTCAACCCGGCCGCGGCGAAGGCGGTGATCGTGCTCGCCGACGAGGAGACCCGCAGCGACTCGCGGGCGATCCGCACGGTGCTCGCCCTCATGACGTTCGACCCTGAGCTCACGTCGATGCGCGTCGTGGTCCAGTGTCACGAGGAGCACAGCGCGACGGCGCTGCGGCGGGTCACCAACGGCCGGATCACCACCATCGTCAGCGACGACGTCGTCGGCCGGCTCGCGGCGCAGGCGTGCCGCGAGGAGCAGCTCAGCGCGGTCTACGAGGAGCTGTTCGACTTCGGTGGGGGCGAGATCTACTTCCGGTCGGTCCCCGAGCTGGTGGGGGCGACGTTCGCCCAGGCGGTGCTGGCGTTCGACCGGGTCGCGCTGCTCGGGATCCGCCGGGCCGACGGCACGGTCGAGCTCGCCCCCGACCCGGCGACGGTGGTCGGGCCCGACGACCAGCTCGTGGGGGTGGCCGAGGACGACTCGACGTTCACGCCCACCGGCGTGCCCGAGACGGTCGCCCTCCCCGCGGTGGCCCCGCCGCCCGCACTGGCGGAGCGGGCCCCCGAGCACTTCCTGTTCTCGGGCTGGAGCGAGATCGGCCCGATCATCCTGCGCGAGCTCGAGGAGTACGTGGCGCCGGGCTCCACCGTGCTGATCGCGGCAGACCCCCGGCACTGCGACTTCCCCGCCCCCGACGCGTTCGGTCACCTCGCCCGCCTCGCCGTGCAGACGCGGGCGCTCAGCCATCACGACACCGACGCGGTGGTCGACACGTGGACCGCCCGCGCGCCCGACCACGTGCTGCTGGTGTCGTACCGCGACCGGCTCAACCCCACCGACGCCGACGCCGAGGTGCTGATGTCGCTTCTGCAGCTGCGCCACGCGATGGCGCTGCACGGCACGCCCGACACGACCACGGTGGTGGCCGAGCTGCTCGACCCCCGCGACGTGCCGCTGGCCCGGGCGTCGGGAGCGGGCGGGTTTCTCGTGAGCGACCGGCTCACCAGCCTGATGATCGCCCAGTTGTCGGAGAACCCCGAGCTCGACGCCGTGTTCGCCGACCTGCTCGACGCCGAGGGCGCCGAGATCAGCCTGCTGCCGGTGCCGGAGGCGACGTCGGGCGCGCGACCCGAGACGTTCGACGACCTGGTGCACCTCGGCCTCGCCGTGGGTGACGTGGTGCTCGGCTACCGGGCCGCGGTCGTTGCGCCCGGGGTCACCAGCCTGGGCGACGGCCTGGTGGTGAACCCGCCCAAGCGCTCGCCGGTGCACTGGAACCCCGGCGACCAGGTCATCGTGGTCAGCCGCCGGTAGGCCGATCGGTAACGTCGGGTCCGTGGCCCCGCCGGCGGCGAAGGACTGCGTCGTGTGCGGGCGCACGATGGAGTGGCGCAAGAAGTGGGCCCGGTCGTGGGACGAGGTCCGTTACTGCTCCGACGCCTGCCGGCGACGCGGCCTGCGGCCCGTCGACCACGACCTCGAGGCGGCGATCGAGCGGCTGCTCGACGCCCGGGCCCGGGGGGCGACGATCTGCCCGAGCGAGGCGGCCCGGGTGGTGGGCGGCGACGACTGGCAGCCGCTGATGGAGCCGACGCGGGCGGCGGCCCGGCGGCTGTGCGCCGACGGGCGGGTCGTCATCACGCAGCGGGGCCGGCCGGTGGACCCGTCGACCGCGAAGGGCCCGATCCGGATCGGGCGCCCGTGACCGACACGCGTCGCCCCACCCCCGAGCCCGGCGCCGAGGTGCGGTGGGTCGGCACGCACCTCGGCGACGTGTGCGCCGACGCGCCCCACCGGTCGACCCGGTTCGTCGGGACCCAGGTCGCGGCCGACACCGCGCTCGCGACCTTCGACGTGACCGGGTACGCGCGACGCCGCAACGAGGTGTGGCCGCCCGAGCGGCGCGGTGCGTCGGGGCTGTCGCCGTGGATCCGCCACGGGCTGCTCACCCTGCCCCGGGTGCACGCCGAGGTGCGCGGCCCGGCCGAGGACCTGCGCAAGTTCCGCGACGAGCTGCGCTGGCAGGAGTACGCGCGCCATCTCTACGCGCGTCTTGGTGGCGCGACCGGCGCCCCGTTGCGGCGGGCACCGGTGGTGCGCACATCGCCCGACGCCGACCCGTGGGACCGGCGCATGGCGTGCGTGGCGACGAACCTCGACGAGCTCGAGCGCGACGGGTGGTTGGTGAACCAGACCCGGATGTGGCTGGCGTCGCAGTGGTCGGTGCGCGACGGGGCCGACTGGCGGGTCGGCGAGGACCGCTTCTTCACCCACCTGCTCGACGGCTCGCGTGCCGCGAACCGGCTCGGGTGGCAGTGGACGATCGGAGCCGGCACCGGCAAGGCCTACGGGTTCTCGCGGTGGCAGGTGCAGCGGCGGGCGCCCGACCTGTGCGCCGGGTGCGCGCTGCGGCGGGCCTGCCCGATCGAGGACTGGCCCGACGACCCCGACCTCGCCGACATCGACGCCGATCCCCGTCTCCGTCGTGACCCCGATCCGCAGCGGACCGCCGGCCCGACGGCGGTCGAGCGGCGGGCGGCACCCGACGCGGTCTGGCTGACCGCGGAGTCGCTCGGGGACGACGACCCGGCGCTGGCGGCCCACCCCGGCCTGCCGGTGGTGTTCGTGTTCGACCTCGGTCTGCTGGCGCGGCTGAGTCTGTCGACGAAGCGGCTGGTGTTCCTGGTCGACCGGCTGGCCGAGCTGGGCACCGACCGGGAGGTCGAGGTGCACGTGGGCGACCCGGTGACGGTGCTGGCCGGGCGGGCCGTGGCCACGACGTTCGCGCCGGTGCCCGGCTGGCGTCGCCATGCCACGGCCCTCGACCTCGCCGAGGTGCACCCGTGGCCGTGGCTGGAGCGGCCCCACGCCGGATCGGTGGCGAGCTTCAGCGCCTGGGGCAAGCGCCGCTGAGGGGGCGGGTCACAGGAACACCGAGGCGATGATGATGAACGGCAACGTGATGAGCGCCACCACCGCGAAGAACGCTCCGACCACGACGACGATCGCAGCCACGAGCATCACGATCCAGATTCCCAGCAAGATCTCGCCGAGTGTCTCCATGGTCACCTCAACCTGCTCTCGCTCACTCCACTCACAACTGGTTCCAGTCGTCGGTGGCGAGCACGCCGATCCGCTGCCCGAGACGGGCGATCGGGACCCGACGCTCCTCGAAGCTGACCACGGAAGGCGCTGACAACCCCGCGGTACCGAGATCGGTGATCTCGGTACTCCGGCAATCACGGCCCGCGAATCCCTTGGTCCGGTAGATCGGTCGTACGACGACGTGGTCAGGACCGCTGCCGGCCACCACCACCACCGGACGGACCTTCGCACCCGAGTTCCGTCCGAACCGGACCCTGGTCCAGACGACGATGCCGATCGAGGGATGGTCCGGGTCGAGGTCTGGGTACCGGTGCACCACGCGGACTCGACGACGGCTCGAAGTGATCGGACCGACGTCGAGGTCCCTTCTCGGGGCCGAGATCTGCGCCGAGGAGTCGACTGCATCGTCGGCGACCGTGGTCGCTCGGACTCGACGCCGGTAGCGACGGCGGACCCGGGTTGTCTCGCGCCGATCCTCACGCCGGGTGCGCCGACGCTCGCGCCGCTTCTCGATCACAGTGGCGCGTGTCGTCACGTCCTGCGGCACGATCGGGGGGCGGGCCTTCACCGGTTCCACCGGATGCGCACCGTCGTCGATCGCCGGGCCGAGTTGGCCGAGCGAGAACCGTGGATCCCGATCGAGGGCGCGGGCGCAGGCCGGCCCGGCCACCTCGTCCCGATCGACGATCACGCTGAGGGTCAGCGCGACCAACAGGGCTCCCCACGTGGCGACGAGTTCCGGAATGACGGCGTCGAGGTCGTCGTCGGAGGGATCACGGGAGGTATCCCCGAGTGCGTAGGTGAGGTCACCACCGATCGCGGACGTCAGGA
>VGBI01000002.1 GCA_016870595.1 Actinomycetota bacterium | reverse complement strand
GACCCACGCGCACGGCCGGCAGATCGCCGGCCTTGATGAGCCGGTAGACCGTCATCGAGGACACCCGCATGAGATCCGCGACCTCCTGAACTGTCAGGAAGCGCGACTTGGCAAACGATTGCGCCACGGCAACACCCTTCATCCACTCCGCCGCCGAACACCCGACACTAGAGGGAGGTGACCGGAGTTGTCCAATGTCAGGTCCCGTGCCCGCCGTGGCGCCCGGGGCGCGGGTCACCCGAGTGACGTCGGGTCCGGAGGACCACCGAGCAGGTCGAGGGCGGCCTCGTAGGCGGTAGGCGGCCGCCGCTCGGCCAGGGGCACCAGGACCACCGCACGGCCCCGGGCCGCCGCCAGGGCCAGGGCCGGGGCGTCGAGGTCGGCCCAGGCGACGGTCTCGACCCCGGCCCGCAGGGCGGCGCCCGCGAACCCCCGGTCGGCCACCACGAGGTCGGGCCGGCCCACCGCGAACAGCCAGTCGTCGCCCCCCGGGACGCCGTCGTGGGCGAGGAGCGCCTGCCCGTCGGTGACCACGGCCACCCCACCGGTCCACCAGAGCTCGCGCCGGCCCCCGCCCTCGATCGTCGCGGTGGTGCCGCCGAGGAGGGTGGCGTCCCCCGCCCGCACGGTGTCGGCGGCCCACCGGGCCAGACCGAGCAACGACGCCGGCCGGGAGGTGGCCACCGCGACCCGAGCCCCGGCGGCCACCGCGGCCTGGAGCCGGTCGGCCGCGGCGCGGAGGCCGGCCAGGGTCGCGTCGGGGTCGATGACGGCCCGGGAGGCGTCGGGATCGTCGCCGTGGCTCGCGACCAGGGCCGCCCGCACCTCGGCGGGGTCGCACCCGTCGAGGCCGTCGCAACCGAGCCGGGCCCGGGGATCGCCGGCGACCAGCGCCCGGACCGCGGCCCGGACCGCGGCCCGGCCGAGATCGGGGTGGACGCCGGTGATGCGGGCGGCCACCAGACGCCGGCGGGCCGTCGCGACCGCCGGCTCGCCGGGGGTCGGTTCCGGGGCCGGGAGGTCGTCGAGGCGCGGCGGTCGGTCCCGGCGCGGGCGCCGGCTCACGGTCAGTCGGCCGGACGGCCGAGCGCCCGGGACCGCTCGGTGGCCGCCTGGACCGCCCCCAGGAACGCAGCCCGGACCCCCTGCTGCTCGAGCACGGCGAGGCCGGCCGCGGTGGTGCCACCGGGCGAGGTGACCGCGGCGCGCAGGAGGCTCGGGTGCTCCTCGCCCTCGGCCAGGAGCCGGGCCGAGCCGAGGAGGGTCTGGGCCACGAGCGTGCGGGAGGTCTCCCAGGTCAGCCCGGCCAGGACGCCGGCCTCGACCAGGGCCTCGGCCACCAGGAACACGTAGGCGGGACCCGACCCCGAGAGCCCGGTGACGGCGTCGAGCTGGGCCTCGGGGACCCGGACCACGACGCCCACCGCGCCGAGCACCCGCTCCGCCAGCGCGAGGTGGGCCTCGCCGGCCGCCGAACCGGCCGCCACGGCGGCGACCCCGGCCCGGACCAGGGCCGGGGTGTTGGGCATGGCCCGCACGACCGGTCGCCCGGGCAGGGCCGCCTCGAGCGTGGCCAGGGTGACCCCGGCCGCGATCGAGCACACCATCGCACCCTCGGCCAGCGCGGGTGCGGCCGCCTCCAGCGCCGCCACCACGTCGCCGGGCTTCACCGCCACGACCACCACCTCGGCGTCGGGCACGGCCCAGGCCGGGCTCGGCACGACCCGCAGGCCGGGAAACCCGGTCTCGAGCGCCCGGCGACGATCCGGGTCGACCTCGGCGACGGCGAGGTCGTCGACGGTCCAGCCGGCGTCGAGCAGCCCGCCGACGAGCGCCTCGCCCATCCGACCACCACCGAGCAGCGCGATCCGGGTCACCGGTGCATCGTACCGACGCCGCTCCGGACGCGGACCGGACCCGGGGCGTCGACCGCCTGCGCACTTCCCCGAACGCAGCCGGCCTCGGTCCCCGGGCCCGGATCCAGAACGGCCGACGTCCGCGGTCGCCGACCGCCGGGTCGGGACACCGGCCCGGCGGCCGTGTCACCGGGACGCGGCCGGCCGGAGCGAATCAGTCGGCGCCAGCCGCGCGGGGGTAGGCGGTGCGCACGAGCGGGGGGAACCACCGCTCGGTGGCGTCGTAGAGGACCCCGATCACCCGGTCGAGCTCGGTCTCGTCGAGGTGCTCGAGCGCGATCCGGCCGGTGAGGTAGTAGTCGCCGTCGGGCCCGATCGAGAAGCGGGCGCCGTAGAGCCGGTGGTTGCAGGTGAGCAGGAACCGCAGGCAGTCGAGCTCGGTCGCGGGCGACGGCGCGGGGAGGAAGTACACCTCGTAGTGGAGGCTGCGCTGGTGGAGGTCGAAGTAGATGGTGGCCGCATCCCGACCCTCGCACCCGTAGCGCACGTACCACCGCGGGATCGTGGGGTCGTGCTCCACGTGCTGGACCCAGGCGGCCGCCGCGACCGGTCCCTCGAGGTGGCGGGCGAGCAGGGCGTGGGCCGCCGCCCGGCGGGCCTCGAGGTCCGCTACCGGCACAGCACCCGCTCGCGGGCGGGCATGTCGGCGTAGAGCCGCCGGAGCCGCGCCGCCGCCATGCTCCAGGTGAAGCGCCGGGCGTGGGCCACCGCCGCCGTCCGCAGCGCGGCGGCGTGGGCGGGGTCGTCGAGCACCGTGCGCACGGCGGCAGCGAGGGCCTCGGGGTCGCGTCCCTCGACGACGTACCCGGTCTCGCCCGGGACGACCACGGAGCGCAGACCGCCGACGGCGGTGGCGACGACCGGGGTGCCGCAGGCCGCGGCCTCGAGCGCGACGAGCCCGAACGACTCGGTGCGCGACGGCACGAGGACGACGTCGGCGGCCCGGTAGTACGCGGCGAGGTCGGCGTGGGCCCGGGGCGGCTCGAAGCGGACGCGGTCGGTGAGGCCGAGCTCCGCCACGAGCGCGTGGAGCCGCCGCAGCTCGGCGTCGCCGTCGGGGCCGCTCGGTCCTCCCACGATCACCATCCGGGCGCCCGGATGCCCGAGGGCGGCCAGGGTCCGCAGGGCGAGGTCGAAGCCCTTGAGGGGCTGGATCCGACCCGCCACGAGGAGCACGGGGTCGATGCCCACGCCCCACTGCCGCCGCACGCGGGCGCCCGAGCCGGGCCGGAACACGGTGTGGTCGACGCCGGGCGGGATCACCTCGACCCGGTCGGGGGGCGCGTGGTAGCGGTCGACCAGGAGGCGGCGCTCCTCGGGGGTGGAGGCGACGACCGCATCGGCGCAGGCCACGATGGCGGCCTCCACCGCGGCGCGGTCGGCGGGGTCGTCGTGGATGCCGACTTCCTGCTTGGCCCGGGCGAGGGTGTGGAACGTGGTGACCACGGGGATCCCGAGCCGGTGCTTGAGCTCGTGGGCCACCGCCCCGGAGACGTAGTAGTGGGCGTGGAGGACCCCGGCGGCGCCGGGCCCCTCGAGCCAGCGGGCCGCGGCGTCGACCAGCTCGTCGTGGTGGGCGGCCAGCGCCGACTTGGCGATCGGGTGGCGGGGCCCGGCGTCGAGGTGGACGACCCGGACCCCGGGGGCGATCCGGATCACCCGAGGCGTGCCGGGATGCTCAGCCCGGGTGATCAGGTCGCACTCGTGGCCGGCGGCCGCCAGGGCGGGCCCGAGGGCCCGGACGTAGACGTTCATGCCCCCACCGTCGCCCTGGCCCAGGGGGGCCAGCGGCGAGGTGTGCAGGGAGAGCATGGCGACCCGGCGGGGGGACATCGCCCCGATCCTACCGATCGGTCGCCGGACCCCCGGGCGACGCCGCCCGGCCGGCCACCGGCCGGCGCATCGACTCGTAGACCCCGATCAGGGCCTCCTTCTGGCCCTCGTCGAGCGCGGGATCCCTGCGGATGGCCGCCACCACGTCGTCGGGCCCGCCCGGGTCGCGGGCGTCGAGGATCCCGGCCCGCTCGTAGAGCGTCTCGGCCGAGACCGCCAGGCCCCGCGCGAGCTGCTGGAGGATCTCGGCGCTCGGCCGACGCAGACCCCGCTCGATCTGACTCAGGTAGGGGTTGGAGATGCCGGTCCGCTGGGCGAGTCCCCGCAGCGAGAGCCGGGCGGTCTCGCGCTGGACGCGGATGAACTCGCCGAGGTCGCGCAGGCGCTGCTCGACGCCGTCGGTCACGGTCGGCCCCGTCAGCCGCCGGCCCGGCGGCGGGCCGACTCGGCCTCGATGCCGGCGAGCACGTCGTGGAGCGCGCGGCGGCGCTGCGAGACCTCGGTCTCGAGCGCGACGAGCTCGGCGCGGGTCGCGGCCAGGGTCGCGTCGTCGAGCACCGGCAGGTTGGCGAGGGTGTCGTCGACGATGAGCGGCTCCCGCCCCCGGGTCCACCGGATCTCCGGCGACGGCGCGAACGGCCGGGGCATCCGGCCCGCCGCCGGCGTCGGGCGCGGGCCGGGGTCGGCGAGGATCTGCGGCAGCGCCGCCACGAGGTCGGCCACGCTGCCGCCCGTGGCCCGCCGGTGGGTCTCGGCGTCGATGATCTCGATCCGGGCCTGCGCGAGCCGACGCACGTACGAGACCTCGGTCTCGATCTCCATGCACTCCTCGTGCATGGTCCGCAGGCGGTCGTCGGCGCAACCGGCGAGATCGACCAGGTAGTCGGGCGCGAGCACGACGTCGATGCGCCGACGCGCCATCCCGCCCGGCGGCGGGCTCCCGGACGGCTCGCTCACGGGGTGAGGGTATCAGTGGCCCCGCGGCCACCGACGGCTCAGCAGGACGCGGTGAGCGACGCGTACGGGTTCACGATCCCGCCCGGGGTGCGGATCTCGAAGTGCAGGTGCGGGGCGGAGGCGTTGCCGGTCTGCCCGACGTATCCGATGACCTCGCCCTGGGCCACCGACCGCGAGCTCCCCGCGTACGACGAGAGGTGCGCGTAGTAGTAGGTGTTACCGTCGGAACCCGAGAGGTACACGGCGTTGCCGCCCGCCCCTTCCTGGGCGAACGAGACCGATCCCGACTTGACCGCGAAGAGCGGCGTGCCGGTGGCGGCGAAGATGTCGATGCCGGCGTGGACCCGACCACCCGAGCGGGGGTCGCCGAAGTCGTTGGTGAACGTGCCCCGCACCGGGCACTGGAACCCGGCCACCGGGGTGCCCGGCGGAGCCGCGTTGGCCTCACGCGAGGCCTTGGCCGCCGCCAGCCGCGCGCGCCGCTCGGCCTCGGCCCGGGACGCCGCTTCGCGGGCGAGGCGCTCGACCAGCGCGTCGTAGGCGGACTGGGCGTCGGCCACGGTCGCGGCGAGCGTGGCCCGCTCGGCGTCGAGCCGGGTGACGAGCCGCTCGGCGTCGGCGCGCTTGGACGCGAGGTCGGCCTTCTGGACCCCGAGGTCCTCCTCCAGCGCACGCAGCTCGGCGATGGCGGCGTTGTCCTTCGCGTTGGCCAGCTCGAGCAGGGTGTTGCGCCGGACCTGGCGCATGACGTCGCCACTGCCGAGCACGGGCGACGGCGCGCCGCTGCCCCCGTCGCGCTGCTTGTACGCGGTGACGGCACGGTTCACGGCGATGAGTCGAAGCTCGCCCGCCCGCTCCCGGCCGGCCGCGATCCGGCGCTCCACGCCGGCGATCTCGTCGACCAGGGTCTCGAGGCTCGCGGTGGCCCGCTGGTACCGGGCGGCGGCGGCGTTGGAGGCCGACTGGGCCTCCCGGAGCCGCTGCTCGAGCTCGGCCACCGATCCGGACGCCGGGGCGGAGGTCGCGCCGGTCCCGCCGGTCCCGTTGGTCTGCGCGCCGAGCGCCGCACCGACCGGAGCGGAGGCCAGGGCGAGGCTCAGGGCCACCAGGGGCAGCCCCAGCCGGACGACGGCGGGGAGGGGCGTCCAACGCACGATCCGGGCACGTTAGCGGCTCGGACCGGCCCCCCCACTGACGGGCGGGAGCACGGCGAGCTCGTCCCCGGGCCCCAGCGGGGTCGCCCCGCCGGCCTCGGGCTCGTCGCCGTTGACCCACACCCGGGAGGCGTCGAGGACCGCGGCGAAGCCCGGGCCGTAGCGCGCCCGGAGGACGGCACACGCCTCCTCCACGGTGGCCGCCTGGGCCGGATCGACGGTGTCGTGGGCCCGGCCCGCCGTCTCCCGGGCCGCGGCGAACAGCCGGACCCGCACCTCGCTCAGCCGTCGCTCCCGGCGCCGTCGGCCCCGTCGCCCGCCTCGAGCGCGGCGAGATCGGCCTCGATCGCTGCGAGCTCGGCCTCCATCCGGTCGAGCGCGTCCGTCGACGGGGCCCGCACGTCAGGGTCGGGCGGCGCTGCGGCTCCCGGGGCGTCCGCGGCCTCCGGGACATCCGGGGCGTCCGCGGCCTCCGGGACATCCGGGGCGTTCACGGGGGCGGGCTCGTCCATCGGGCGAATCTAGGCCGCCCTCATCCGGACAGCCGGAACTGCAGGACCGCGATCTCGTCCTCGAGGAGGGCGGTCACCCGCTCGAGCCGGTCGACGGGATCGTCGAGGTCGAGGAGGGCGTACGCGTCGAGCGGGCCGACCGGCGCGAGGATCGCCGCCTCCCACGCCGCCTCGGCGACGTCGGTGCCCGCGAGGACGTCGCCCGCCGGAGCGGGGAGTCCGAGCTCGGCGCGCAGCGCGTGGACCCGGACCAACGCCGCGCGGGCCGACGAGACCGCCACGGTCGCGTCGCGTGCGGACGGGCGCTCGGGCCGGGGCACGACCAGGGCGCGCGGGAAGGGATCGTCGGGGCGCCACTCGACCACCCGCACGCGCTCGGTGCCGACCGCGACCACCGCCCACCGCCCGTCGGGGGTCTCTGCGGCCTGGACGATCCGGGCGAGCGTGCCGACCGCGAAGCGGGTGTCACCACCACCGACCTCGTGGCCCCGCTCGATCAGCACGACCCCGAACGGCACCTCGGCGGTCAGGCAGTGGGTCACCAGCGCCCGGTACCGGGGCTCGAAGACGTGCAGCGGGAGCACGGCGCGCGGGAACAGCACGCTGCCGAGCGGGAACATCGGCACCTCCCGACCGGTCGCGTCGGAGGGGCCGCTCGTCGGCTCGTCGCTCGTCGGCTCGTCGCTCGTCGGCTCGTCGGGCACCGGTCCGCTCAGTTCATCCGGGCCCGCAGGCGCACCAGCGCGGCCTCCGTCTGGCGCCGGTCGGCCGGCGGGAGGTCGGGGAGCCCGAGGCGCAGCCGCAGGGGGGCGACCGCACGCAGCGGGTCGCGGGCGAGGTGCGCGGCCACGAGGTTGGCCAGCATCCGCGCGAGCACGGCCCGGGTCCCGACCGGCTCGAGGTAGCGGTCGACGAACGGCGCCCCCGGGTGCAGCCGCTCGAAGCGCGCCCGGGCCCCGGCACGGTCGAAGCACTCGCCGCCGTGGAACGGATCGATGTAGACGGCGTCGTCGTGACCCCCGGCCCCGGCCCCGGTGCCGGTGCCGGCGCCGACGAGAAAGTGCCCGGGCATCCCGATCCCCACCAGCGGGATCCCCAGCCGGCGCCCCACCTCGATCATCACCACGCTCAGGGTGATCGGGATGCCCAGACGTCGGCGACGCACCTCGTCGAGGTAGGAGTTGCGCGGATCGCCGTAGTCGCCCGCGTTCCCCGTGAAGCCCCCGTCGCCGAAGAGCGCCGCCGCGAGGGACCGCGGGTCGGTCGCCACGCCGACGAGGCCGTGGGCGAGCGCGTCGAGCGCGTCGAGCTCGGCCGCGACGTCCACCGGGTGATCGGCGGCGGCGACGAGCAGCGCCGCCTCGTCGAGCGGGATCGCCGACTCGGGTCCCGCCACCAGCTCCCGGAACCGCTCCTGGACGTCCACCCGCGGACCGTACCCGCTCGGCGGTCCACGGTCGCTCGTACACTCCGGGCATGCCCCGCCGCGCCGCCGCGACCCGGCGTCCCGGGGGCCCACCGGCGCCGCTGGCGCCGGCACTGCACGACGCTGTCGCCCTTCGCCTCGAACGGACCGGGCAACGCTGCACCCCGACCCGCACCGCCGTGTGCGAGGTGCTCGCAGGGGCGGGGCGCCCCCTCACGATCCCCGAGATCCTCGACCTCGATCCGGCCCTGGCCCAGAGCTCGGTGTACCGCAACCTCGTCGTGCTCGAGCAGGCCGGCATCGTCCACCGCATCGTGACCAACGCCGAGTTCGCCCGGTTCGAGTTGACCGAGGACCTCACCGGTCACCATCACCACCACCTCATCTGCTCGCGCTGCGGCGCGGTGGAGGACGCGCCGGCCGTCGACGCGGTCGAGCAGGCGGTGCACCGGGCGATCGCGGAGGTGGAGCGGGCCGCAGGGTTCCGGACGACCGGCCACCGCATCGACCTCGTCGGGCTGTGCCGCGCGTGCGTCGAGCCCTGACCGCGCCGGCGACTCCCCGTTCGTCGCGCTCGGCGCCTCCCCGGTCCTCTACTTCGTCGAGGACGACGCGCCCGTGCCGGGGAGCGGGAGCGGCTTCCCGGCCGCCAGTGCGGTGAACACGGCCGCGAGGTCGGACTCCGACATCTCCCCCGAGTGGCGACCGACGACCGTGCCGTTGGCGTCGACGAACACCATGAACGGGTAGCCACCGAGCCCGTAGGCCTTCGCTGCCGAGCCGTTGGCGTCGTCGACGAGCACCGGGAAGGGCCAGTCCTCGCGGGCCAGCCAGGCGCTCGGCGGGTAGTTCGGCTGGGCGTCAGTCGTGTCGGTGGTCACCCCGATGACGGGCACGCCTGCGATCCGGCCGTTCTGGGCGGCGGCCACGAGCCGCGGGACCTCGGCCTGGCAGTGCGGGCACCAGTGCGCGAGGAAGACCACGGCGTAGGGCGAGCCGGTTGCGCCGCCCACCTCGACGTTGCGGCCGTCGAAGTCGACCGACCCGAGCGCCGGGGCGGGCCGGCCCAGCGCATTGTCACGGGCGGGGGTGGTGTACTGCGGGAGCGCGACGCCGTCCACGCGGACCTCTGCGGCGATCTGCACGGCGTCGGCGTCGGACCCCGAGCCGCCCCCGTCGCCCGCAGCGGTCAGGACCACGGCGAGGATGCCGAGGGCGGCGACCCCGGCGACCACCGCCGGGAAGACCCACCGGTTGCCCGTCCGCCGGACGGCCGGACGCTTCGACTTGGTGCGGGTCGAGGGGTTCGAGGGCTTGGGGCTCATCGCGTGCGCTCCGTCGTCGGGGTCGTCGGGTTCTGGATGGTCTTGGGGGTGATCGTGGTGTCGGCGGGCTCCCCATGGTCCCCGGCGGGGCCGGCGCCGGGGGAATCCGGGGTGGCGGCACCCGCCCGCCGGTCCCAGATCCCGTCGACGACCAGCAGGGTCCCGATCAGGAGGAAGCCGCTCATCGCCATGAACGCCAGCGTGACGTATCCGAGTTCCTCGAACCAGGGCACTGCGCAGGGAACCGTGGCCGAGCAGGCGGTGCTCTCGGCGAAGACGCCCCGTTCCATCAGCCAGTGGTAGAGGGCGAGCGGGGCCCCGACGACGACGAACGGAGCGGCGTACCAGCGGGCCCGGGTGTCCCGCAGCACCAGGCCGACCACCAGGACCACCGCCAGGGGGTACATGCAGATCCGCTGGAACCAGCACAGGCGGCAGGGGACGAAGTCGGCGATCTCCGAGTAGTAGAGGCTGCCGAGCGTGGCCGTCACCGCGACCGTCGCCGCCAGGGCCCGGGCCGAAGGGCCCACCGCGTCGACGACCCGGGCCGCAGCGGGGCGGAGGGCCGGGACCACCCACGCCAGCAGCCCTCCCACCAGCGCGACCACGACGACGGCGTTGGCGAGGAGCGTGCACAGCGTGAAGAAGGTGTTGGCGAGGTCGACGGTGTTCATCAGCGGATCTTCAGGATGCCGGTGAGGTCGACGCGGTCCACGGCGGTGATCCGGATCGTGGCCTCGACCCGCCAGGCGCCGGCGAACGGGATGTCGAGCCCTGGAGAGAGGTAGTGGCCCGGTGCCAGCTGGCGCAGCGGCACGACGAGCGGCGGGAGGTCGCGGGCCGGGAGGGCGAGCCGGAGTTCGACCGCGGCGACCGGCAGCGGGGTTCCGGCGGGCGAGAACGTGGTCACGTGCAGATCGTTGATCCCGGCCCGACCCGGCAGGACCGTGAGGTCGAACGTCACCTGGGGGTCCTCGACGCGGACGCCGGCGACGCCCTCGCGGAACGCAGCCCCGTCGGCGGGGGGCGACGTGTTCACGAGCAGCGCCGTGACGGCGAGCACGAGCGCGGCGAGCACGACCTCGAGCCCGACTGACCGGCGCAGACGGCGCACCTCGCGCGCGGGGTCGGGAGCGCCCGCGGCGTCGTCCGGTGGGCGCTCGGCGAGGTCGACCGCCGCACCCCGGACCACGGGCAGCGGACCCCGGGCCCGACGCCCTGCGCCCACCGGCTCGGCGGCGGGCGCCGCGCCGTCGAACCGGGCCACGATCTCCCGGCTGAAGGAGGCGACCACCACCATGGCGCCGAAGCACACGATCTTCACCACCAGCAGCCGGCCGAAGTCGTCCTCGCGCAGCGCGGCGAAACCGCCCAGGAGACGCCAGGACTGGTACGTGCCGGTGACCACGAGCACCCCGACGCTGACCAGCGCGACCCGGGAGAACCGGTCGATCGCCGGTTGCATCCTCGCCACCGTCCGCCCGGGCAGCACCGTGGCCGCGAGCACGACCAGCCCGCCGATCCACACGGCCATCGCCGCGGTGTGGGCGGCGTCGGCGACCACGGCGAGCGCGGGGAGGTCACCGGTCGACGCGTGACCGGCGAGCCCGGGCGTGCTCACGAGCGCGAGCCCGACCACCGCGGCAACCGGCCACCACCCGCGCGGGAGACCCACCCGGTCCGCAGGCCGGGCCCGGACCAGGACCCGCAGGAGCCCGAACGCGATCACGAGCAACCCCAGCCGAACGAGCCAGATCGTGCCGAGGCGCGTCGCGACTGCGTCGCGCCAGACGCCGGGATCGAGGATCTCGGTCGGTCCGCCACCACGCGAATACGCACCGAACAGGGGGATTCCCACCGCGGTGGCGAGCGTGAGCCCGACCCAGCCCGCGAGGACGATCCGCCGGGTCGCGCGCGCGTCGCGGGCGGGCGGCCAGACCGCAGCGGCGAAGACGGCGCCCCCGACGAGCAACGCGAGCCCGGCGAACACCGCCCAGCGCGTGAATCCCCAGGCGAACGCAACCGACGGGTCGGCCCGCTGACCCGCGAGCAGCCCGGCCGCGAGCGCCGACACGTCCTCGGGCGCCGCGCCCCCGAATCCGACCCGGAAGGTCGAGGTGCCCTGGACGGTGTGGCCGTCCGCGGACACGACCCGCCACGTCATGATGTAGGTGCCGTCGCCCAGGTCGCCCCGGAGGGGGAGCACGAGACGCTCGGGCGTCGGCTGGCGCACCCGCCCGCTCCCGACGCGCAGTCCCCGGCCGTCGTAGACGACGACCCCACCGAGGCGCGGGTCCACCGCCTCGGTGAACTCGACCGAGACCGAGGTCGGCGGCCGCTCCACCACCTCGGCGGGGCCCGGCGCGGTGGCGACCACGCTCGCGTGCGCCGCCGCAGGGCCGGCCAGGGGGCCGATCAGCGCTCCACCCGCGACCAGGACGAGGACCGCGAGGGCGGCGACCCACCCAACGGCGGTGCGCGCGGGGCCCCGGGGCGCGGCGTGGCTCCGGGGCGCGTGGGTCCGACGGCGTCGGACGGTCCGGGATGCGGCGGGCGGCGCCTTCGCCATGGGTCGGCTCCGGGAACGCAGGGAGCGACCAGTATCGTCGATCGCCGGTGCGTTCCTGCATGCAGCCTCGCCGGTGGCGGCTCGTCGCCGCCCTCGTCCTCGGGGTCGGCGCGGGCGCCGGGCTCGGAATCGGCGGGCTCACGGCGACCGCCCGTCCGGCGGCCGCCCACACCGTCGGCGGGGTCGACGCCACCGATTACGCCACGACGATCCGGTCGGTGGCGCCGCCCGTCCCCGGCCTCCGGGTCCGGGTGATCGACACCGGCGACCGGCTCGAGCTCACGAACCGGGGCCCGGCCGTCACCGTGCTCGGCTACGACGGTGAGCCCTACCTGCGGGTCGGTCCCGCCGGGGTGTTCGAGAACGTGCGCTCGCCCGCCCGGTACCTCAACCGTTCCCGCCTCGATCCCGAGGCGCCGCCACCGTGGGCCGACCCGGCCGCCGACCCCCGGTGGCGTCGGGTGGGCCCCGGGCCGACCGTCCGGTGGCACGACCACCGGGCGCACTGGATGAGCGCCGACGACCCCCCGGTCGTGGAGCGCGACCCCGACCGTGCCCACCTCGTCCAGCGGTTCCGCATCGACCTGGTCCGGGCCGGGGAGACGATCCGGGTCCGGGGCGACGTGCGCTACGTGCCCGGACCGGCCCCCTGGCCGTGGATCGGAGCCGCCGGGCTCCTCGCCCTGGCCGTGGGCGCCGGGGCCTGGACCCGCCGGGCCGCGGCGGCGCTGGCCGGCGGACTCGCCGTGGCCGTCACCGGAACGGTGGCGCACGCGTTCGGGGCCTGGGCCGACGCGACCGCGCCGCTGCTCGAGCGGGCGGCGAACGCGCTGCCCACCGTCGGGGCCGTGGCCCTCACCGCCGTCGCCCTGGTGCAGCTCCGGCGCCGGGGCGCCCGCGGGTCGGCGCCCCTCGTGGTGATGGCCGGGCTGTTCGTCGGCATCGCCATCGGACTGGCCGACGTCTCCGCGCTGTCGCACTCGCAGCTCCCCACGACGCTCCCCGACGCCGTCGATAGGGCCGCGATCGCCCTCGCCCTCGGCGGCGGGTTCGGCGCGGCGCTCGGCGCCGCCCGCTTCGTCCGGCACACGACCGCCCCCGCCCCTGCGCCACCGGGCGCCGCCGGGACCGACGCGCTTCCTATGCTGCACCGGTGACCGTCGCCGGCGAGCCCGGACCCGCCGTGCTCGCCGCACACGGCGTCTCCTTCGCCTACGGCGCCGACCCCGCGGTCTCCGCCGTCGACCTCACCGTCGCCCCGGGGGAGTTCGTCGCCCTCGTCGGCCCCAACGGGTCGGGCAAGTCCACGCTGCTCCGCCTGCTGCTCGGGCTCCTCACCCCCGACGCCGGGACGGTCGAGCTGCTCGGGCACCCGCCCCGCGAGCTGCGGGAGCGCTGGCGGGTGGGCTACGTGCCGCAGCGACGGATCCTCGACCTCGACGTGCCCGCCACCGTCGCGGAGGTGGTGGCGTCCGGTCGCACCGCGCGCCGTGGCTGGTGGCGACCGCCGCGACACGCCGATCGGGCTGCGGTCGAGCACGCGCTCGACGCCGTCGCGATCGCCGACCTGCGGCACCGCCCGGTGGCTGCGCTGTCGGGTGGCCAGCAGCAACGGGTGCTCATCGCGCGGGCGTTGGTCGCCGAGCCGACCGTCCTGGTGCTCGACGAGCCGATCGCCGGCGTGGACCGCGAATCCCAGCGCCTGTTCCGCGACAGCCTCGTGCACCTGGTCGAGCACCACGACACCGCCGTGCTCCTCGTCTCGCACGAGCTCGGTGCCGTGGCCGACGACCTCGACCGGGTGGTGGTGCTCCAACGACGGGTGCGCTTCGACGGACCGCCGTCCGCGCTCGCCGCCACCGGTGTGCACCTCGGCGTGCACGCCGACGACCTGCCCCGCTGGCTCGAGGACCTCCAGGCGTGAGCACCGGGCTCACCGGGCTCACCGGGCTCACCGGGTTCGCCGTCCTTCCGCTCCCCTGGCCGTTCGAGCGCGAGTACATGCAGCTCGCGCTGGCCGCCGGCCTCGTCATCGGCATCTGCGCGCCGCTGATCGGCACCTTCCTCGTCCAACAGCGCCTCAGCCTGATGGGCGACGGCATCGGCCACCTCGCGCTCGCCGGCATCGCGGCCGGCCTCCTGCTCGAGGTGTGGCCGGTGTGGAGCGCGATGGTCGTCGCCGCCGTCGGTGCCCTGTCGATCGAGTGGCTCCGGAGCCGCCGACGCGCGACGAGCGATCTCGCGCTCGCGCTCTGGTTCTACGGCGGCATCGCCGCCGGGGTGGTGCTCGCCAGTCGGTCGACCGGCGGCAGCGGCGCGATCCTCCCCTACCTCTTCGGCTCGATCCTCACCGTCGACCGTTCGGAGGTGCTGCTCGTCGTGCTCCTCGGCCTCGGCATCGTGGTCACCGTCGCCGCGTTCGGTCGAACGCTCTTCGCGATCGTGATCGACGAGGAGTCGGCCCGGGTCGCCGGCCTGCCCGTGGGCGCGGGCAACGCGGTGCTCGCCGTGCTCACCGCGGTCACGGTCGTCGCGGCGATGCAGGTGGTCGGCGTGCTCCTCGTCGCCGCGCTCATGGTGCTGCCCGTCGCGACCAGCCGGAATCTCGCCCGCTCGTTCCGGGGCACGCTGGTGGGCGCCGCCGGCATCGGCGCGTTCGCGGTCGTGGCCGGCCTCGCCGCCGCACGACAGTGGGCCCTCGCGCCGGGCGGCTCGATCGTGCTGGTCGCCGCGGGCACCTTCGCCGCGGTCGGGGTCCTCGGCGGCCGCACGGGGGCCCGGCGACCGGTCCTGGTCGAGGCGCCGGCACCCGGCACCGCACCCCGGGACGGGCGCGATCCGCACGACGACCACGAGCACGAGCACGACCACGACCACCCGGGGCCCGGGTCGGGCTGACCGGGCGGCGTCACCGGGTCGGCGCGGTCAGCTTTCCCAGAAGCGGGACTCGTCGTCGTCCGGAGCCGGGGCAGCCTCGGCGGCCCAGGCCTCCGGCGTGGTGCCCGGCGGGACCGGCGGGTCGGGGGCCACCGGTTGCGGGACGGTCCGGGTCAGGGGCACGTCGGGCCATTCCACCGGTGGAGCGGCGGCCGGCACCGGGGCGAGGGGCTCGGCCCACAGCGTCGGTGCACCGGCGGCCGGCGCCGGGCGCTCCTGCCGACCGGATTCGGTGACCGGTTCCGCGACGACCCGGGTGGCGAGCCAGGTCGTGACCGGCACTGCGGCGACGAGGCCGATGCTGCCGACCAGCGTCCGCACGATCTCGGAGGCCACCACCTCGGAGTTGGCCACCGTGCCGAGCGACTGGGCGGAGAGCACGAAGAGCAGGAGCAGCGGGAGCGCGGCACCGGCGTAGGCGAGCGCGAGGGTGTTGACGGTCGAGGCCACGTGGTCGCGCCCGATGCGCAGACCGGCCCGACGGAGGTCGCGTCGGCTCATGGTCGGATCGGCGACCCGCAGCTCGGCGACCGCGGCGGCCTGGGTCACGGTCATGTCGTCGAGGGCACCGAGGGCGCCGATGACCATCCCGGCGAGCACCAGCCCGCGCACGTCGAGGCCGGTGCTCCCCACCTGGACGAGGAACGCCTCCTCCGAGACGTAGCCCGACAGCTCGGTGAGCGCGGTGAACAGCCAGGCGAGCCCGATGGTCAACGCCAACGCGACGAGCGTGCCCAGCAGGGCCACCAGGGTCATCGAGCGGAAGCCGTGCGCGAGGAAGAGGGTCAGGAAGGCGATCGCGCTCGACGACACCACGGCGACCAGCACGGGATCGGTGCCGGCGAGCAGAGCCGGCACGAGGAAGACGAGCAGGACGGCGATGCTCGCGACCAGGCCGACCAGCGCGAGCAGGCCCCGGATCCGGGCGAGCGCCACGACCGCGAGCACGAACACACCCACGAGCACGAGCAGGGGCGTGCGGCGTTGACGGTCGGAGAAGTCGTACTGGAAGCGCGGCTGGGCGTCGGGCTGGTACGAGAGCACCAGTTCGTCCCCGGTCACGAACGCCGGCGTGGTGGGCGACCGGGGGAACTCGAGCGTGCGCCGCTCGCCCGCATCCGGGCCGGCGAGGAGGCGCACCCGCACCCGGTCGCACGTGACCCCGTCGGACTCGGTCGTCCCCCGACACGGGCCCCGGGTCACGCCCTCGACCTCGGCCGCATGGACGTCGGACACCAGGCCGAGGCGGTTCGCGCCGCTCGTGTCGGGCCGGGGCGGCCAGAGGAGCGCGATCCCGACGACGGTGGCGACGCCGATGATCGCGACGACGACCCCGAGGACCCGGCGGGTCCGCCGGGAGACGACGTCGTGCTCGAGGAGGCCGTAGCCGTGCGCAAGGCCGGGCACCGCCGGGGTCGACCGCCCGGATCGGTCGCGTGCCATCAGCAGATCCCGACCACGGACGGATACGGGTTGACCGCCGCGCCGCCACCGGGGTGGACCTCGAAGTGGGTGTGGGTGGCGCCACCGCTGGCGTCGCCGGTGTTGCCGACGTACCCGATCACCTCACCCTGGGCCACCTGGCGCGCGCCCCCTTGGTAGGCGTCGAAGTGGAAGTAGTAGTAGAGGTTCCCGTCGTCGCCGTAGAGGAAGGCCCCGAGGCCCGACGTCCCACCCGACATCATCTGCACGCGGCCCGACACCACGGCCCGGTTCGGCGTGCCGCGCGGCGCCATGAGGTCGACCCCCTGGTGCCAGCCGGTGGTGGCGCGGGGGAACCCCCACGAGTCGATGAAGCTGGCGCCCGGCAGCGGGCAGACCAGCCCCGTGGCCACGTAGGCCCCGTCGTAGGTCTGGCCGTTGCCCCGCCGGCCCGCCGCCTGCTGGGCCGCGAGGCGGGCGCGCTCCCGTTCCTGGCGGGCGGCCTCCTCGCGGCGGATCCGCTCCTCGAACTCGGCCAGGGCCGACTGCGCGGCGGTGAGCTGCTGGTCGAGCTGGGCCTGCTCGACCGCGAGCCGGTCCCGGCTCTCGGCGGCCCGGGCGCGCAGGGTTCGCAGCGCGCGCTCACGCGCGGCGAGGGCAGCCACCGCCGTGCCGAGCTCCTGGACGGCGGCGTTGTCGCGCGCGTTGGCCTGCTCGAGCAGCTTCTGGCGGCGGAGCCGGTCGAGCGGGCGGCCGAGGTCGAGCCCGCCGATCTCGACGCCGCGCGTCACGTACGCGGTCACGGCGCGGTCGCGCGCGAGATCGCCGAGCCGGGCGATGGTGGCCTCGCTGACGCCGATGTCGCGCTCGGTCTCGGCGATCCGGACCTCGAGCCCCTCGAGCTCGTTCACCGCGTCCATGTAGCGCAGGGTGGCCTCGGTCGCGGCCTGGCGGGCCGACACCACCGCGGTCCGCAGGTCGTCGATCTCGGCGGCCCCGGCCCCGGGAGCCGAGGTGACGAGGAGGGCCAGGCCGGCGCAGAGCGCGGCGACCCGCCGGGAGGCGGTCCGGCGACCCGGCGCACCGGCACGCGCGGTCCGGTGTGTGCCCTTCCGGCGGCGCTCCTGTTTCACAACCCTCACTTCAGCCACACTGGTCACATCAGGTTAGGCGAATCCGGACCGGGCTGCCCCGGTCGGACCCCGGTCCCCGGCCGGGATCTAGCGTGCCGTCATGAGTCTCCCCCCTCACGCCACCCCGGCGGGCGCGCCCGGCCGTACGCCAGCCGGCCGCCTGCACGGTGAGCTGGCCCTCGTGACCGGCGCGACCTCCGGGATCGGTCGGGCCATCGCCCTCGAGTTCGCCGCCGAGGGAGCCCGGGTGGTCGTCCACGGGCGCGACCCCGACCGGGGCGCCGCCGTCGTGGCCGCGGCCCGGGACCGGGGGGGCGAGGCCCACTTCGTCCCCGCCGACCTCGCCGACCTGGCGACGGCCGAGACCCTGGTGGCCGCAGCGGCCGAGCGGATCGGGGGCCTCACCGTCCTCGTGAACAACGCGGTCGGAGCGAGCGGGGGTCGCGACGCCGCGGTGGGCGACCTCTCCACCGAGTACTGGGAGACCGCGCTGCGGGTCAACCTCACCGCACCCATGATCCTGTGCCGGGCGGCGCTCCCCCACATGCTCGCCGCCGGCCACGGATCGATCGTCAACGTGTCGTCGCGCCAGGCCGAGCGCCCGAGCCCCGGCATGGCCGCCTACTGCGCGAGCAAGGGCGGGCTCAACGCGCTCACCCGGGCCATCGCCGTGGAGTACGGCGACCGCAACGTCCGGGCCAACACCCTGAGCCCCGGCTTCGTCGTGAACGACCGGCGCGACGCCGACATGGACCCCGACCGGCGGGCGCGCTACGAGGCGATGCACGTGACCCGCCTCGGGACCGCCCAGGACTGCGCCTACGCCGCGGTCTACCTCGCGAGCCGCGAGTCCGAGTTCCTCACCGGCATCAACCTCCAGCTCGACGGCGGCAGCAGCATCGCCCGGGCGGCGGTGGTCGGCTGATCCCCCCACGACCGAGCGAAGGACCCGTCATGCGCACCCACCCCCGCGTCTCCCTGTCGATGCTGAGCCACTGGAACTGGTCGGTCGACGAAGACCTCGCGTTCTTCGACCGTGAAGGGGTCGAGGTGATCGGCCTCTCGCTCGCCAAGCTGCAGAAGGCCGGCGGATGGGAGGGCCACGTCGACCGCATCCGCAACGGTGGCTACCGCGTGTCGAACTTCGTCGGGCTCGGTCCGATCCCGTGGAGCGATCCGTCCCAGCGGGCCGACGGCGTCGCCCGCACCCGCAACGCCCTCGACGCCGCGCTTGCGTTCGGCGCCGAGACCATGATCCTGACCACGGGACCGGCCGGCGCGCTGACCTGGGAGGACGCGGCCGACGCGTACGCCGACACCGTCGGTCCCGTCCTCGAGGAGTACGCGGGACGGGGCCTGCGGATCACCCTCGAGCACACGAACGGGCTCCGCGTCGACGTCGGGTTCCTCCACTCGCTGCACGACGCGATCGACTTCGCCCGCCGACTAGGCATCGGGGTGTGCATGGAGATCAACGCGTGCTGGGCGGAACGCGGGCTCGGTGCCACGATCGCCGACGGTGCCGCCACGATCGGCATCGTCCAGCTCAGCGACTTCGCTGCGGGCACGATGAGCACGCCGAACCGGCTGGTGCCCGGCGACGGCGACATCCCGATGCGCCGGATCGTGGGTCAGCTGCTCGACGCTGGCTACACGGGGTACTTCGACCTGGAGATGATCGGGCCGCGCATCGAGGAGGAGGGCTACGAATCCGCCTCCGTGCGCGCGGTCGAGTACGTCGGTGCGCTGCTGACCGATCTCGGCGCCTGAGTCAGGCGACCAGCACGAGCACGCCGGTCGCACCGACCACGAGCAGCCCGAGGGTCATCACGGCACACCCGGCCCCGCTGCTGCGGTACGACATCCCGTTGCCGAGCCGGACCGAGCGCCGGCCCCGGCTGTTGAACGTGAACGGGCCGATCCCGACGCTGCCGCTGGCCCCGCTCTTCGACAGGTTGATCCATCCGTTCCGGCCGAGCCGGATCCGCTTGCGGAACTGGAACGCCATCGTGCCTCCCGTCGTCGGCCGACGGGCGCATCATGCCAGAGCGGGCGGGGGCCCCCACGGCGACCGGCCCGGATCGTCGACCCGGGGCACCGGTCGGCCCTCGGCGGCGGTCACGAGCTCCCAGTAGCGGTCGGGGTACGGCGCGACCCGTCCCTCGGGCCCGACGAAGAGCTGCACCACCCACGCCGCAGCCACGACCGCCCCCGAGCCCGCCTCCGTCAACGCGTGCTCGACCACCACGGCCTTGCCCCGCTGCTGGGCCACCCGGGTGCCCCCCACGAGGCGTTCGTGCATCCAGGCCTCACGGTCGTAGCGCACGTGCTGCTCCCGGACCAGCACGGTGGCCCCGCTCCGGCGGAGGTACCGGGGCCATTCGGGGGCGAGACGAGCGGCCACGTAGGCGGTGCGCAGCTCGCTGCACATCCGCACGATGCCGGTGTTGTCGACGTGGTCCTGCCACCGGTCGCGGTCGGCGGGGACGGGATCGACGTCGAAGCACACCGAGAACCCGTCGGCGCGGAGGCGGTCGAGCCCGGCCGAGGCGAGGGGCGGCTCGGGTCGCACGCCGACGAGCGGCCACGGGTCGCGCCACGCCGCCGGGTCCCCGCTGCGGCGGCCGCGCGGCGGGGGGCCCGCGCCCCCCGGGTCGGTGGGGTGCACCGGATCGCTCATGCCCAGAGGTAGGTGCCGCCGTCGCACATGAACGTCTGCCCGGTGAGGTACCGGCAGGCGTCGGTGCACAGGAAGTGCGCCACCGATCCGATGTCGAGCTCGGGGTCCCCGTTGCGGTGCATCGGGCTGGTGCGCATGAACTCCTCGTAGTGCGCGCTCCCGACCGCGCGCGGTGGCGCCGCCGCCGGCGCGATCGCGTTGACGACGATGCCGTCGGCCGCCCACTCCTTCGCGGCCGTGCGGGTGAGCGCCCGGATCGCCTCCTTCGACGCGTTGTACGCGCCGAACCCCACACCGCCCACGATCCCCATCGACGACGCGAAGTTGACGATGCGCCCCCAGCCCGCCGCCTTCATGTGGGGGTACACCGCCTGCATCGCCCAGAGGGTGCCGAGCACGCCGGACCGGTGGAACACCTCGACGTCCTCGGTCGTCACCTCGGCGATCGGGGCGTTGGGCCGGAAGGTCTGGGCGTTGTTGACGATGGCGTCGACCCGGCCGAACGCGGCGACGGTGGCGGCCACCATCGCGTCGAGCGTCTCACGCTCCATGATGTTGCAGGGCACGCCCAGGGCCGGCGCCCCGAGCGCCTCGACCTCGGCGACCGTCCGGGCCATCTTCTCCGCGTTCCAGTCGGCGACGACCACCGTCGCGCCCGCCTTTGCGAAGTGGTGGGCCATGCCCCGCCCCACGCCCTGGCCCGACCCGGTGACGATCACCACCCGTCCCTCGACCGAGTGCATCGCCCGAATCCGGGCGGCGGGGACGGCGGCGGGGTCGGTCACGGTGGTGCTCCTGACGGGGTCGGGCGGGGTCGGGCGGGGCTGGCAGCGGGACGGCCGCAGCGTAGGCGCAGGGTCGCGCCACGGGTGATGTCGCGCCACGGGTGATGTCGCGCCACGGGTTAGGTTGACCCACCGTGGCGACCGTGTTCACCCGCATCATCGACGGTGAGATCCCCGGCCACTTCGTCTGGCAGGACGATCGGGCCGTCGCCTTCCTGTCGATCAACCCGATCACCGTGGGCCACGCGCTCGTGGTCCCCCGGGTCGAGATCGACCACTGGCTCGACCTCGACCCCGATCTCGCCGCGCACCTCATGGTGGTGGCCCGGGCGGTGGGGCAGGGCATCCAGCACGCGTTCCGCCCGCCCCGCGTCGGCATGGAGATCGCCGGGTTCGAGGTGCCGCACTGCCATCTGCACGTGCTACCGATCTGGGGCGAGGACGACCTCCACCTCTCGCGCAGCGCGCGCACCGTGGACCCGGCGGCCCTGGCCGACGCCGCCGCGCACATCCGCACCGCGCTCGCCGACCTCGGCCTCACCCCTTAGCGGCGCCGCGCCACCAACACGGCGACCAACCGCCAGGCTCCGCCCACCGCGAGCAGGAACAGCGTGGTGACGATCACGAACGACCAGGCCAGCGCGCGGTCCTGCACGCCGACCCGCAGGGCCACGCCCACGGCCACCGTCCCCACGACCATCCCCACGAACCGGAGCCATCTGTCGGGGCGCCGCCACGCGCCACTGAGGGGTCCGGCGACGGCGAGGCCCAACGCGAAGGGCCACCAGATGCGCAGGAAGTCGGCGATGCTGCTGCCGCCGTCATGGCTGCGCCGGCCGACGAGCACGAACGCCGTGACCGCGGCGAGGTCGAGCAGGGCGGAGACCGGGGCCGCGGGGCCGCGGTCGGCGGCCACGGTGGTCAGGCCCCCACGGCCTCGAGCGCCTCGACCACCCGCACCGGGGTGATCGGCTGCTCGGTCACCGTCGCACCCACCTGGGCCAGTGCGTCGGCCACCGCGTTGACCACCGCCGGCACCGACCCGATGGCCCCGCCCTCGCCCATCCCCTTCACGCCCTCGGGGTTGGGCCCGTCGGTGACCACGTGGTCGATCTCGATCCGGGGCGACTCGGCGGCGGTGGGCAGCAGGTAGTCGAGGAAGGTGGTGGTGAGCGGGTTTCCCGCCTCGTCGTACACGAAGTGCTCGTAGAGCACCCCACCGATGCCCTGCACCACGCCACCGTGGACCTGACCCTCGACCACCATCGGGTTGAGCATGCGGCCGCAGTCCTCGCTCACCACGTAGCGCAGGATCTCGACCTGCCCGGTGATCCGATCGACCTCGACCGTGCAGATGTGACACGCGTTCGACCAGGTCGGGCTCGAGGTCTGGTAGCGGCCGGTGGCCTCGAGCAGGCGGGGGACGTCGGGAGGGAGGCCCGTACCCGCGTTGTGCACGGCGGCGGCCACCGCCGCCAACGACACGTTGCGCACGGGGGTTCCCCGCACCGAGACGACGCCGTCGTGCACCTCGAGGTCCTCGGGCGCGGCCTCGAGGAGGTGCGCCGCGACGCCCACCACCATCTCGCGCACCTTCAGCGCGGCCTCACGGCTCGCGTTCCCTGCGATGACCGCGGTGCGACTGCCCCCGGTGCCGCCACCGAACGGGGTCCGGTCGGTGTCGCCCTGCACCACGCGGACGTCCTCGTAGGCCACGCCGAGGTGCTCGGCGACGACCTGGGCCATGGTGGTCTCGATGCTCTGGCCGTGGGCCGCGGTGCCGAGGAACACGGTGACGCCGCCCCCCGACTCGACCCGCACGGTCGCCGCCTCCACGCCGAGGGTGGCCGCCGGGGTCGAGGTGGGCTCGATGTAGAGACCGATGCCGAGACCGAGCAGCCGACCCTCGGCCCGGGCCCGGGCCTGCTCGGCCCGGAAGTCGTCGTACCCGATGACCCGGGCCGCGTGCTCCAACGTCGTCGCCGACGTCGTCGCGCTGAACGTCATGCCGGTGGCCATCGTGTAGGGCTGCTCGTCGTCGCCGACCACGTTGCGCCGCCGCAGCTCGAGCGGGTCGATCCCGGTGGCCCGGGCGGCCACGTCGAGCATCTGCTCCCGGGCCACCGACTCGAACATCCACGGGCCCCGGTACGCGCCCCGGCCCGCCGTGTTGGTCCACACCACCCGGCTGCGCCACCAGATCCTCGGGATCCGGTAGGGGCCGGGGAAGAGCATCGCCACGAACGGCCCGACCCCGCCGGTGCCCCCGACCGGCCACGCCCCGGCCTCCTCGAGGTGGTCGAGCTTGGCCGCGAGCACGTGGCCGTCGGCGTCGAGCGCGAGCGACACGGTCGCCACGTCGCTGCGCGCGTGGTTCGCGGCGAGCAGGTTCTCGCGCCGGTCCTCGATCCACTTCACCGGGGCACCGAGACGCTTCGCCGCGAGGACGACGGTCTGCTCCTCGCGGGGGGTGAAGAACTTCTGGCCGAACCCACCACCGACATCACCCATCCGCACGTGCACGTGGCCCTCGGGCAGGCCGCTCACCCGGGCGAACGTGCGCCGGGCCTCGTGCGGCCCCTGGGTCGAGAGCCAGACCTCGAGCTGGTCGGTCACCGGGTCGAACGACGCCACGACGCCGCGGGTCTCCATCGGCGTGGGGGTGTGCCGGTGCTGCACGAGCCGCTCGGTGACCACGTGCGCGGCCGACGCGAAGATCGCCTCGAGCTCGGGGTCCTCGGGCAGGGCCAGGTCGGAGGCCACGTTGCCGCCGAGCTCCGGGTGCACGAGCGGCGCGCCGTCGGCGAGCGCCGCCTCCATCGAAGCGACCGCGTCCCGGGGCTCGTAGTCGACCACGACGAGCTCGGCGGCGTCCTCGGCCAGGGCCCGGCTCTCCGCGATCACGATCGCGACCGGGTCGCCCACGAAGCGCACGTCGTCGGCGGCGAGCGGCGTGAGGGGCGCGACCACCGCCGCGGGGTTCTCCGCCATCATCGACGGCTGCATGGTCCCGGCACCGGGGTTGAGGTCGGCCCCGGTGAACACCGCCGACACGCCCTCGAGCCCGAGTGCGGCGCTCACGTCGATCGCCGTGATGCGCGCGCTGGGCAGATCGGAGCGCACGAACGCGGCGTGCAGCATCCGCGGCACGACGATGTCGTCGACGTAGCGCCCGTGGCCGGTGAGCAGGCGCGGGTCCTCCTTGCGTTGGATCGCCTGCCCGACGTAGCGCCCCGCCGCCGGGGCGCTCATGCCCCCACCTCCGCGGCGCGCCGGCGGGTGGCGGCGAGTCGGACCGCCTCGACGATGCCCTGGTAGCCGGTGCAGCGGCAGAGGTTCCCGCTGATCCCCTCGCGGATCTCGGCATCGGTCGGGTCGGGGTTCGCCTCGAGGAACGCGGTCACGCTCATCACGAAGCCCGGGGTGCAGAAGCCGCACTGCAGCCCGTGCGCGTCCATGAACGCCTGCTGGACCGGCGAGAGCGTGCCGTCGGCGCCGGCGAGTCCCTCGACCGTGGTCACCGTCGCGCCCTCGGCCTGCACCGCGAGCATGAGGCACGACCGGATCGCCCGACCGTCGACGGTGACCGTGCACGCGCCGCACACCCCGTGCTCGCAGGCGAGGTGCGTGCCGGTGAGCCCGAGGCCCTCGCGCAGGAAGTCGGCCAGGGTCGTCCGGCTCTCGACGATGCCGCGCCGGGCCTGGCCGTTGACGGTGCAGCGGATGTGGTGCTCAGCCACGGCGGGCCTCCTCGATCGCCGCGCCCAGCGCGGTCTCCATCAGGTGCGCGCCCACCCGGCGGCGGTACGCCGCGGTGGCGTGCAGGTCGTCGGCCGGGTCGAGCGCGGCCATCCCGGCCCGGGCCGCCTCGGCCAGTGCGGCGCCGTCGGGGACCGTGCCGACCAGCGCGGCCTCGGCCGCGCCCACCCGAACCGGCGTGGCACCCACCCCGAGCATCCCGACGGCCACCCGGGTGATCCGGTCGTCGGCGTCGAGCGCGACCGCGGCGGCGACGCCGGCGAGCGCGAAGTCGCCGTGGCGGCGGGCCACCTCGGCGAAGCCGTACCCGGTGCGGCCCGCCCACACCGGGAACCGGGTGCCCACCAGGATCTCGTCCTCGGCGAGCGCGGTCGACCAGGTGCCGGTGAAGAAGTCGTCGGCCGCGATCTCCCGTGTGCCCCGCACGCTGGCCGCCTCGAACGTCGCGCCGAGGGTGAGCGCCACGGTCGGGAGCTCGGACGCCGGGTCGGCGTGGGCGAGCGACCCGCCGACGGTGCCGCGGTTGCGGATCTGGAAGTGCCCGATGTGCGGGAGGGCCCGGGCCAGCAGCGGCACCGCGCCCGCGACCACGGCGTCGTGCTCGGCCTCGGCCTGGAGGGTCGCGGCCCCGATGCGCAGCGCGTCGTCGGTCCGGGTGATGCCGTGCAGCTCCACCACGCGGTGCACGTCGACGAGGTGCTCGAAGCGGGTCAGGCGCAGGGAGAGCAGGGGCAGGAGGCTCTGGCCCCCGGCCAGCACCTTCGCCTCGTCGCCGAACTCGGCGAGCAGTGCCGCCGCCTCGGCCACGGTCTCGGGTGCGTGGTGGTCGAACGGCGCGGCCTTCACGGTGCTGCCTCCTCGGGGACCCGTCCGGGTGCGCGCCCCGCCCGGCCCGGGCGGTCGACGCCCCCGGAACGTAGCCTCACCAGCCATGCACCCGCCTCCCGACCCGACGCCCCGTGCCCCGGGGGCAGGAGCGACGGGCGAGCCGGGCGAGGCGATCGAGGTCGTGGCGCTGGGCCCCGACGACCTGGCGTCGGCCAATGCGTGCATCGCCCGAATCTGGGGGACGCCCCCGGGTCGCGGCCTGGTCGATCCCACCACGTTCCGCGCCTACCTGCTGGCCGGCGAGCCCCTACTCGGCGCCTACCGCGCGGGGCGGGCCCACGACCCGGCCGCCCTGCTCGGCGTGTCGGTGGGGTTCGTGGGCACCCACCCCGGTGGCGTCCACGTGCACTCGCACGCCACCGGCATCGATCCCGACCATCAGCACCGGGGCATCGGGCGCGCGCTCAAGGTCGCGCAACGCGAGTGGGCCCTCGCGCGCGGGATCACCGAGATCCGCTGGACCTTCGACCCGTTGATCGCCCGCAACGCCTACTTCAACCTGACCCGGCTCGGGGCAGTGGGCGCGGTGTACCACGCCGACCTCTACGGCACCATGACCGACCCCGTGAACGCGGGCGACGCGACCGACCGGGTCGAGGCCCGGTGGGACCTCACCGGTCCGGTCGGGCACCCCGAGCCCGACCTCTCGACCCTGGCGGCGGCGGGGGCCGAGGTCATCCTCTCGACCGACGGCGAGGTGTGGCGCGACGCCCGGCGCGCCCCGATCCTGCTCGCCGCCGTGCCCGCCGACGTCGTTGCGCTGCGCGCCACCGATCCGGCGGCGGCCCGGGCCTGGCGCCAGGCGGCCCGCGACGCGATCGGTGAGGCGATGGCGCTCGGCTACCGCGCGGTGGGCGCGACCCGCGACGGCTGGTGGGTGCTGGCCGAGGGCGACCCACGGTGAAGATCGACGCGGTCGAGCTGCGGCGGATCGCGCTGCCGCTCGTCGCCCCGTTCCGCACCGCGTTCGGGACCCTCACCGACCGCGACATCCTCCTCGTGCGCGTCACCGCCGACGACGTGGAGGGCTGGGGCGAGTGCGTGGCGTTCCCCGACCCCGGCTACTCGCCCGAGTACGTCGCAGGCGCACAGGCCGTCCTGCGGGAGTTCCTCGCCCCGCGGGTGCTCGCGGCCCCGACGGTGACCGCCGCCGGGCTCGGGAACCTCCTCGCACCGGTCGTCGGCCACCCGATGGCCAAGGCCGCGCTCGAGCTCGCGGTGCTCGACGCCGAGCTGCGGACCGGGGGCCGGTCCCTGGCCGAGCACCTGGGCGCCGTCCGCACCACCGTCGACTGCGGCGTGTCGGTCGGGATGTTCCCGCTCGACGAGCTGTGCGCCCAGGTCGACGCGTACGTCGACGCGGGCTACCACCGGGTCAAGCTGAAGATCGAGCCAGGCTTCGACGTCGAGCCGGTGCGGGCGGTCCGGGAACGTCATCCCGACCTCGCCCTGCAGGTCGACGCGAACGCGGCGTACACGGTCGGCGCCGCCGACCGCCTCGCCGCCCTCGATCCCTTCGACCTGCTGATGATCGAGCAGCCGCTGGCCGAGGACGACCTGCTCGGGCACGCCGAGCTGGCCCGGCGGGTCACGACCCCGATCTGCCTCGACGAGTCGATCACCTCCGCGAGCGTCGCCGAGACCGCCCTCGCGCTCGGGGCCTGCCGGATCGTCAACGTCAAGGCCGGTCGCGTCGGTGGGTACCTCGAGGCGGTCCGGGTCCACGACGTGTGCGCGGCACGGTCGGTGCCGGTGTGGTGCGGCGGGATGCTCGAGACCGGCATCGGGCGTGCCGCCAACGTCGCGCTCGCCGCGTTGCCGGGCTTCACCCTGCCCGGCGACACGTCGGCGTCCGACCGCTACTACGCCCGCGACGTCGTGACCGATCCCTTCGTGCTCGACGACGGACGGCTCACCGTGCCCACCGGGCCCGGCACCGGCGTGACCGTCGACCCCGAGGTGCTCGCCGCCGCGACCATCTCGGTCGAGACGCTCCGGGCCTGAGCGCCGCCGCGGCGAGCGGCCCTCAGCCGCGGTTCTGCGACCGGCCCCGCTCGACCACCGCGTCGCGCCGGGCCGCGATCACGGCGGGGTCGTAGGTGCGGCTGATCCAGTCGAAGTTGACCCGGGCCTCGACGTCCCACGCGTCGTCGCCGGTCACATTCACCACCCGCTCGTAGCAGCGCATCAGCTCGCCGACCGCCTCGGCGTTGTTGCCGGCGATCGCCGCTGCGATCCCGCGGGTGAACGTGAGCAGCTCCTCGTGGGGCACCACGTGGTTGACCAGACCCCACGTGAGCGCCTGCTCGGCCGACAGGTAGTTGCCGGTGGCGCTGAGCTCGCGAGCCCGGCGCACCCCGACCGACTGGCACAGCAGCACCGTCAGCCCCCAGCCCGGGAGGATCCCCACCCGGGCGTGGGTGTCGGCGAAGCGGGCCCGCTCCGACGCCACGAGGAAGTCGCAGTTGAGCGCGAGCTCGAACCCGCCCGTGATCGCGGGGCCGTTGACCGCGCCGATCAGCAGCTTGGTGCGGGGGGCGAACGGACCGCGGTAGGGCAGGCGGCCGTCGGCGTCGTACACGCTGAGCGCGTCGGCGCCGGTGCCCTCGCGGCTCCCCAGCTCCTTGAGGTCGGCCCCGGCGCAGAACGCCGGGTCGGCCCCGGTGAGGATCATCACGGCCACGTCGTCACGGGCGTCGAGCTCGGCCACCACCTCGGGCAGCCGTGCGCCCAGCGCGTGGTTGATCGCATTGCGGGCCTCGGGCCGGTTCAGGGTGATCACCGCGACGCCGTCGCGCACCTCGGTCAGCACCACGTCGTCGGGCATCCGTCCTCCTCGGTCGTTCCTCGGTCGTTCCTCGGTCGTTTCTCTGTCCGGCGGCACTCACGACGCGCGCCGGTGCCGGCCCCACCCGATCCACGCGATCCACGCGATCCACGCGATCCATGCGATCCATGCGATCCATGCGATCCACGCGACCCGCGCGACCCGCGCGACCGGGATCACCGGTTCGCGGCGACCATCCGCGTGATGCCGGTCCGCCAGTCCACCTCGGCCGGGCCGACCAGCGCGTGCATGCGGGTGTTGTCGGTGGTGACCGAGCCGATGGTGCGCTCGGTCTCCTCGAACCGAGCCTCGAGTCCGGTGAGCTCGGCGATGAGCCCGCACCACTCCTCCACGGTCGCGGGTCCACCGGCCCAGTTCACGACGGTGGCCGGGACCGACGCGGCGGCGAGCAGCCACGGCACCTGGCGCACGATGTCGTCGGCGTGGATCGGGTTGAACCGGTTGGGTCGGTCGGGGTGGACGGGGATGGCGAGCCCCGCCTCCATCATCTTCAGGTGGAACCACGGCCAGCCGAGGTGGTCGCCGTAGGGCACGTTGAGCCGGGCGACGGTGGTGGGGACGCCGAACTGGCGACACGCGGTGCGGGCCACCACCTCAGACGCGATCTTGGCGATGCTGTAGGTGGCGAACATCGCCCGGTGGTTGTCGCCGAGCGAGTCGGTCTCGGCGAGCGGATGCGCGCCGGCGGGCTGGTAGACCGCGGTCGACGAGCAGTGCAGGAACGCGGTCGCCCGGCGGCAGCGGGCGAGCAGGAGCCCGACCGCCTCGCCGTTGGCGGCGAGGTCCCGGTCCCAGTCGCCGTCGCCGCCGCGGGCGACCGCGAAGTTGCAGACGTAGTCGAAGTCGTCGGGCAGCCCGGTGAAGTCGGCGGTGGCGAAGTCCACCGTCTCGCAGTGCACGCCCCCGGCCTCGAGCCGGGCCCGCAGGTCGGCGTTCCCGAACCGGGCGACGCCCCAGACCTCGTTGCGGGTCGCGAGGTCGAGCGCGACCGGGAGCCCCACGCTGCTGTTGGGTCCGGTGACGAGGATCTTGGCGCCGGTGATCGTGTCCACGGTCTGCTCCTCGGCGGGGGTGCGGGTCGGGGTCAGCGGAGCTGGTCGACGTAGGTGTCGGTCCCGGGGACGGTGGGCACGAACGGCGCCGAGAGCTCGACCCGGCCGCGGCCCGCCGCCGCGACCGCGGCGCCGAGCCCGGCGAAGGTGGTCCAGGCCTCGTCGGGCGGCACCTGGGTGAACGTCAGCAGCGTGACCCGGCGCTCAAGCCCGGGCACGTCCTCCACGTAGGCCATCTTGTCGGCGGGCAGCGGGTAGGGCGCGAACAGCAGAGTCATCGCGGCCGCCGAGCCGGCCAGGCGTTCGGGCAGCGGGCCGGTGCGCAACCACTCGACCAGGGTCACCCGGTCGTCGGCCGCGTCCACCACCTCGACCACCAGGCCCGCGTACGGGTGGTCGAGCGCGTGGACGTCGCGCGGGCCGGTCGGGTCGCGGTACACCGCGCCCAGGTACTCCTGGAACGACGTGTACACGTGGGTGCGGTCGAGGTACACGCGTCCGTCGGGGAGGAGCCGCTGGTTGGTCGCCACCGACCACCGCAGGTGGTCCTCGTAGCGCCCGGCGGTGATCCAGTAGCAGGTGATGTACTTCCCGGCGTCGACCGGTTGCGCGATCACCGAGTCGCTCGGGCTGCGCAGCGCCTGGAGGTGCCGGGGCGCGACCCACCGGCGGCCGGCGAACATCCACGGCATGGCCATGGCGCCCGAGTTGAAGTGGTCGTCCTCGTACCAGCGGTTGTACGCGTGCTCGTGCCCCTCGTGGGGCTCGACCATCGTGATCAGAGCCGATCCGATCGCCGCCGCGTAGGGCCCCTCGCCGGGCAGGACGCTGTACGGGCTCGGGGCCGGCGGGTCGGTCACGGGCGTGGTTCTAGTGCGGGGCGGGACCGGGCGTCCACGACGCCGTCCGGCGGGGGCGTCGTCACCGGGCGGCGGGTCGGAAGGTTGCGACGGTGACGTCGGGATGGACGTCGCGCCACACGAGCTCGAGGTCCATGCCGATCCGGACCTCCGACGGACGCACCTCGACCAGGTTGGCGATCAGGCGGACCCCACCGGTGTCGGGGAGCTCGACCACGGCGGGCACGTACGGCACCGCATCGTGCACCTCGGGGAGCAACGGGTGCCACGCCACCGTGTAGCTGTAGAGCACACCCCGGCCCGGCTGCTCGACCCACTCCACCGCCTGGCTCCGGCACACGAAGCAGAACGCGCTGGGCGGGAACCGGTAGGTCGCGCACGCCGTGCAGCGGGGCACGACCAGCCGGTGGTCGCGGGCCGCGTCCCAGAAGGGGGCGGTGAACACGTCGGGCGTGAGGGCGATCAGCTCCGCGGGCGACAGCTTCGCCATCGGCTCGTCGGCGGTCATGCGGGCACCTCCCGGTCCCGGATCGGGCGTCGGGTCGCGCTCATCGGGTGAGGAGCAGCGCACTCGTCGGGATGGAGGCCGGGCCGCCGGTGACGAGGGCGACCTCGGCCCCGTCGACCTGGTTCACCGCGGTCCCGCGCAGCTGCTCGACCGCCTCCTTCACGTGGGTCATGCCGATGATGTAGGCCTCCGAGAGGTTGCCGCCGTGGGTGTTGACCGGGACGGTGCCGGTGCCGTGGCGGATGTTGCCGTCGGCCACGAAGGGCCCGCCCTCGCCGATCGGACAGAACCCGTAGTCCTCGAGCTGCAGGATCACCATCGGCGAGAAGTGGTCGTAGAGCAGGGCCACGTCCACGTCGGCCGCGGTCATCCCGGCCATCGCCCAGAGCCGCTGCGCGACCGGCCGGTGGCCCGACGACGCGAAGTACTCGTCGGGCATGTTCATCCAGGTGATGGCCTGGCCCCAGCGACCGTGCCCCCCGTGTGCCGACGCACGGATGCGCACCGGGGGGTGCCGCAGGTCGCGGGCCCGCTCGAGCGACGTCGTCACCACCGCGACTGCGCCGTCGCACTCGAGGCAGAAGTCGTAGAGGCACAGGGGCTCGGCGATCATGCGGGCGTTGAAGTAGTCGTCGAGCGTCAGGGGTGCGGTCATCAGGGAGGTCTCGCGCCGGATCGCGTTCGCCCGGGTCGAGATGGCGACCTCGGCGAAGTGCTCGCGTCTCGTGCCGTACTCGTGCATGTGCCGCATCGCGAGCACCGCGAACATCTGCCCGGGTCCCATGAGCCCCGACGGCGAGGTGAAGTCCTTCTCGGGTGACGGCGGCGCCGAGTACTGCGCGCCCGGCCGACCCCGGGGCGCGTAGGAGGTGCCGAACCGGCTCGCCGCCTGCTGCAGCGTCATCAGGCTGACCACGGTGGTCGCCATGCCCGCGTGGATCGCCGCCGCGGCCAGGCCCACCGAGCCGGCCGAGCCGCCCCCGCCCCCGGTGAGCGTGGCGGTGAAGCGCACCTCGGGGATGCCCATCACCTGGGCGAACAGGCTGGTGTCGCCGCCCAGGCCCATGCTGTAGAGCGCGAGGCCGTCGACGTCGTCGACGGTGAGGCCGGCGTCGGCGAGCGCCGCGAGCATGGCCGTCCCGGCCAGCTCCAGCGGCGTCTGGGGCAGCGACTGGCCCCGCTTGTAATACCGGGTGGCGCCCACGCCGACGACCGCGGCGGCGTCCTGCATCCCCACGCTGCGCTCCCCTCCCTTCGCGACGCGCCGCTCCCTGCGCGGCGCTCCCCCTCGGCCGGGCATCATGGCACGCATGGCCGACGGACGGACCTGGCTCGAGCGGGACGCCGCCGTGGTCTGGCACGGCTTCACCCAGATGGCCGCGTACCCCGACAACGCCCCGGTCGTGGTCGACCGGGCCGAGGGCCACTACCTCTACGACACCGAGGGCACCCGCTACCTCGACGCGATCTCGTCGCTGTGGGTCACCACCCTCGGCCACTGCGTCCCCGAGCTCGACGACGCCCTGCGGGACCAGCTCGCCCGGGGCGCGCACACCACCCTGCTCGGCAACGGCAACCGCACCACGGTCGAGCTGGCCGAGGCGCTGGCCCGGGTCGTGCCCGTCGACGACGCCCACGTGCTGTTCGCCGGCGACGGCGCCAGCGCGGTCGAGCAGGCGCTCAAGATCGCCTTCCAGTACTGGGTCAACCGCGGGGTCACGGGGCGGACCCGCTTCCTCGGCTTCGGCGACGCCTACCACGGCGACACGATCGGCGCGCTGTCGGTGGGCGACGGCGGCTTCGGCACCGACCTGTTCGACCCGCTGCGCTTCCCCGTGGTCCGGGCCCCCGGCTTCACCGACCCGCAGTGCTTCGACCGAGCGGTCGCGCTCGTCGCCGCCCACGCCGCCGAGCTCGCCGCGGTGATCGTGGAGCCGGTCGTCCAGGGCGCCGCGGGCATGCACCTCGCCGACCCGGCCGACCTCCACCGCCTCGCCCGCGCCTGCGCCGAGCACGACGTCCTGCTCATCTGCGACGAGGTCGCCACCGGCTTCGGCCGCACCGGCACGCTGTTCGCGTCCGAGCAGTGCGGCATCCGCCCCGACCTGCTGTGCCTGGGCAAGGGCCTCACCGCCGGGTACCTCGCGATGTCGGCCACGGTCGCGAGCGGGCGCGTGTACGACGCGTTCCTGGGCGAGGACCTCGGCCCGCACACGCTCTACCACGGGCACTCCTACAGCGGGAACGCGTTGGCGGCCGCGGTCGCGCTCCGGCACCTCGAGCTCATCGACGCGTGGGACGTGCTCGCCAACGTGCGGGCCCGGTCCGAGGAGCTGCGGGGTCTGCTCGCCGACCGGATCGAGCCGCTGCCCCAGGTCCGCGAGGTGCGGCTCCACGGACTCATGGGCGGGGTGGAGCTGGCGCCGCCCGGCCCCGGGCTCCGCTGGGGCCGACGCGTGTGCGCCGCCGCGGTGCGCCGGGGCGTGCTGCTGCGCCCGCTCGGCGACGTGGTGGTGCTCATGCCCCCGTTGACCGTGACCTCCGGGGAGATCCACGAGATCGTGCGGGTGCTCACCGAGGCGCTCACCGAAGGCGCCCCCGAGGCGCTCACCGAAGGCGCCCCCGAGGCGGCCGGGGCCACCTCGTGAGCCGCTGGCGCGACTGGGCCGGGGCCGAGTCCGGCCGGGTCCGCGACGCCGGCCGCTGGCGCGCGCCGCGCGACCTCGACGCCGCCGGTCCGGTGGGCACGCTGACCACCGGCGGGCCCACCGTCGTGTCGTTCGCGTCCAACGACTACCTCGGCCTGACCCGGCACCCGGCGGTGATCGCCGCCGCCCACGCCGCGCTCGACCGCTGGGGGTCCGGGGCCGGCTCCGCCCGGCTCATCGTCGGGTCGCGCCCGGTGCACTCCGACCTGGAGCGGGCCCTGGCCGAGTGGCGGCGCACCGAGGCCGCGGTGCTCTTCCCCACCGGCTTCGCCGCGAACCTCGGGGTGCTCACCACGTTCGGCGGGCCCGACGTGCTCGTGTGCTCCGACGCGCTCAACCACGCCTCGATCATCGACGGGTGCCGCATGTCGCGCGCCGAGGTCACGGTGTACCGCCACGCCGACCCCGAGCACGTCGACCACCTCCTCGCCGAGGTCCCCGGCCGGCGCGCGGTCGTGGTCACCGACACCGTGTTCTCGATGGACGGCGACGTCGCGCCGGTCGAGCCACTCGCCGAGGTGTGCGCCCGGCACGGCGCGCTGCTGATCCTCGACGACGCGCACGCCGCGCTCGGGCCCGACCCCGACCTCGGCGGCGTCGACGCGCTCCGGGTCGGCACGCTCTCGAAGACCCTCGCCAGCCTCGGGGGGTTCGTCGCCGGGCCACGCGCGTTCACCGATCTCCTGGTCAACCGGGCCCGCTCGTACATCTTCACCACGGCCTCCACCCCGGCCGACACCGCTGCGGCCCTCGCCGCGCTCGACGTCGTGCGCTCGCCCGAGGGCGACGCGCTCCGGGCCCGCCTCCGGGCCAACGTCGACCGCGTGCGCCCGGGGCATCCCTCACCGATCGTGCCCGTCGTCGTGGGCGACGAGGCCGCGACCGTCCGGGTCGCCGACGCCCTCTGCGCGCGCGGCTTCCTCGTGCCCGCGATCCGACCCCCCACCGTGGCCCCCGGCACGTCACGGTTGCGGCTGGCGCTCTCGGCCGCCCACACCCCCGCGCAGGTCGACGCGTTGGTCGCCGCCCTGACCGTCGCGCTGGACGCCGCCTGCGGCACCCCACCGGGGACGGCGCCGTGACCACCCGGCACCGGCCCGATCGGCTCGTGGTGGTCACGGGGACCGGCACCGAGGTGGGCAAGACCTGGTGGTCGGCCGCGCTGCTCCGGGGGTTGCGGGCCCGCGGGGTCGCGGTCGCGGCGCGCAAGCCCGTGCAGTCGTACGCACCGACCGACCCCTTCGCCGCGCTCGACGCCTCGGTCCTCGCCGCCGCGAGCGGGGAGCAGCCCGAGGCGGTCTGCCCCACCCACCGCTGGCTGGCCGAGGCGATGGCGCCCCCGATCGCGGCGGCCCGCCTCGGCCTCGCGCCGTTCCGGGTGGCCGACCTCGTCGACGAGATCGACTGGCCGGTCGGGGTCGGGGTCGGGCTGGTCGAGGGCGCCGGCGGCCTGCGCTCCCCCCTCGCCGACGACGGCGACACCCGCACGCTGGTGCAGGCGCTGCGCCCCGACGCGGTGCTGGTCGTCGCCGACGCGGCGCTCGGGGTGATCCACTCGGTCCGGCTGGTCATGGGCGCACTGGCCAACCGCACGGTCACCGTGGCGCTCAACCGCTTCGATCCGACCGATCCCGTGCACGTGGAGAGCCGCGACTGGCTCGACGCCCGCGACGGGATCGACGTCGTCACCGACCCCGCCACGCTGGTCGAGCGCTGGGCCTAGCCTGGGGGCATGGCTGCACCGCCGCCCCCCGGCACCCCCGGCGACCTCGACCCGGTTCGCCTCGACCGCCTCGCCCGGCGCCACCTCTGGCTCCACTTCTCGCGCCTCGGGACCTTCGGCGAGGACCACCCGGTGCCGGTGCTCGCGCGCGGCGAGGGCTGCTGGGTCGAGGACGTCACCGGCCACCGGCTGCTCGACGGCCTCTCCGGACTCTTCACCGTGCAGGTCGGCCACGGGCGCCCGGAGCTGGCCGCCGCCGCGGCGCAGCAGGCCGGGACCCTCGAGTACTTCCCGATCTGGAGCCATGCGCACCCGCCCGCGATCGAGCTGGCCGCGCGCATCGCCGCCCTCGCGCCCGGCGACCTCGACCGCGTGTTCTTCACGAGCGGGGGGTCGGAGGCGGTGGAGTCGGCGTGGAAGCTCGCGCGTGCGTACTTCCGGGCCACCGGCCAACCCAACCGGCACAAGGTGATCGCGCGCCGGACCGCGTACCACGGCACCAGTCTCGGCGCCCTCGCGGTCACCGGCATCCCGGCCATGCGCCAGCCGTTCGAGCCGCTCACCCCGGGTGCGGTGCACGTGCCCAACACCAACCGCTTCCGCCACCCGCTCGAGCACGACGAGCACGCGTTCATGCTCGCGGTGACCGACGCGATCGAGGAGGCGATCCTGTTCGAGGGCCCCGACACCGTCGCCGCGGTGTTCCTCGAGCCCCTCCAGAACGCGGGTGGGTGCTTCGTCCCGCCGGCCGGGTACTTCGCCCGCGTGCGCGAGATCTGCGACCGGTACGGCGTGCTGCTGGTGTCCGACGAGGTGATCTGCGCGTTCGGTCGGCTCGGGCACATGTTCGGCGCCCAGCGCTACGACTACCTGCCCGACATGATCACCTGCGCGAAGGGGCTCACCAGCGGCTACTCGCCGCTCGGCGCCGTGATCTGCCGTGACTTCCTCGCCGCACCCTTCCTCGAGGGCACCGCGTCCTTCGCCCACGGCATCACGTTCGGCGGGCACCCGGTCAGCTGCGCGGTCGCCCTCGCCAACCTCGACCTCTTCGAGCGGGAGGCGGTGCTCGGGAACGTGCGCGCGCAGGAGGCCGCCTTCGAGGCCCGGCTGCGCACGCTCGCCGATCTGCCGATCGTGGGCGACCTGCGGGGCGCCGGCTTCTTCTGGGCGCTCGAGCTGGTGAAGGACCCCGAGACCCGGGAGCCGTTCACGCGGCCCGAGGGTGAGGCGGTGCTCCGGGGCTTCCTGGCGCCCCGGCTGTGGGAGCTCGGCGTGATCGCCCGCACCGACGACCGTGGCCACCCGGTGGTGCAGCTGGCGCCGCCGCTCGTGGCCCGACCCGAGGAGCTCGACGTGCTCTGCGAGCGGGTCGGGGTCGCCCTCGCCGAGGCGAGCCGCACGTTCGTGGGGAGCGCCGTCGGGGCGACCCGGACGTGAGCCCGTCGCTGCCCCTCACCGTCGGGGTGGTGCGCGAGACCAAGCCGGGCGAGCACCGCGTCGCCCTCACCCCCGACGGCGTGCGCGAGCTGCACGCCCACGGGGTCCCGGTCCTGGTCGAGCGCGACGCCGGGCTCGACTCGGCCCTGCCCACCGACGACTACGCCGCGGCCGGCGCGCGTGTGGTCGACCGGGCCGACGACGTCTGGGCCCGGGCCGACCTCGTGGTGAAGGTCAAGGAGCCCCAACCCACCGAGTTCGCGTTCCTGCGCCCCGGTCTCGTGCTGTTCACCTACCTCCACCTCGCCGCCTACCCCGAGGTCGCGCGCGCACTGCTCGCCCACGGGGTGACGGGCATCGCCTACGAGACGGTGCAGCGGGCCGACGGGTCGCTACCCCTGCTCGTGCCCATGAGCGAGATCGCGGGCCGCATGGCCCCCCAGGTCGGCGCCCGCTTCCTCGAGCGCACCCCCGGGGGCCGGGGCATGCTCCTCGGTGGGGTCCCCGGCGTCGCGCCGGCGAGGGTCGTGGTGCTCGGCGCCGGCACCGTCGGATGGAGCGCGGGACGGATCGCGGCCGGGATGGGGGCCGAGGTCCGCATGGTCAACCGCGACGTCGCGCAGCTGCGGGGCATCGACGCCGTCGCCGCGGGCCGGGTCACCACCCACGCGAGCAACCGGGCGGTGGTCGAGCGGCTCGTCGCCGACGCCGACCTGCTGATCGGCGCCGTGCTGGTGCCGGGCGGGCGGGCCCCCGTGCTGGTCGGCGAGGACCTCGTGGCGGCGATGCGCCCGGGCGCGGTGATCGTCGACGTGGCGGTGGACCAGGGCGGCTGCGTCGCCACCACCCGCGAGACCTCGCACGCCGACCCGGTGTACGAGCGCCACGGCGTGCTCCACTACGCCGTGGGCAACATGCCCGGGGCCGTGCCCCACACGAGCACGCACGCGCTGACCAACGCGACCCTGGCGTCGGTGGTGGCTCTGGCCACCCGGGGCGTCGCCGACGCCACCACCGCCGACCCCGCCCTCGCCCTCGGGGTCAACACCGAGGCCGGCCGGCTCGTGAACCCGGCGGTCGCCGCTGCGCTCGCCGCGGTCGGGATCCACGCCTGACGCCCCTCACCGACGATCCGCCGTGCTCGTGCACGGGGCCGGTTCGAAGGTTCTCGTCGATTCGCCCAGGCGGGAATCTTCGGTGAGCGGTCTTCTTGCGCCTACATGTATCCTGCCGCGCGATCACCACACCTGACCACCCGAGGAGCTCCGTGTCCGCATCCCGCACCCCCCGCCGCCGCCTCGGCGCCGTGATCGCCTCGGTGGCGCTCGCCGCCGCGGCCCTCCCGGCAGTGCTCGTCACCGCCGCACCGGTCGGCGCCGACTCGAGCCAGAACGGCGCCGACATGGTGGTGATCAACCCCGGCGGTGGCGCCGACCCCACCGGCGCCGACGGCCTCCAGATCGTCCTCAACGGCTACGACGGATACACCGGTACCTCGGGCGCCGCGGACGAGGTCCCTGAGGACGGCTCCGACCAGGTGTACTTCGCCGACACCAGCCAGTGGTGCTGCAGCGGCGCCGGGCCGATGCTCAACATCGGGGGCACCCTCTACGGCGAGGCGGGAGCGGCCTCAGAAAACGGTGCCGACTCGTTCGCCACCACGACGATCGTGAGCACGTCGGGCGCGATCGGGCGGGCCCCGGAGGGCTCCGACACCCTCGACAACCCCACCGCCGAGGGATCCGGATCGGCCCACATCCGCCACACGGTGGAGCACGGTGGCCTGACCTACACCCTCGACCGGTTCGTCACCTACGTGTTCCCGAACAACTACTTCATCGACACCTACCAGGTGACCATCCCCGCCGGGAACACCGAGGTCGTGAAGTTCTACATGGGCGGTGACGCCGCCCCCGGCAACGACGATAACGGCAAGGGCATCGGGATCGGCCCCGGCTTCTCCACCTCGGCCCCGCTCGACGCGGCCTACGAGGTGAACCCCACCTCCGAGATCTTCATCGCCTACGGCGAGATCCGTGGCGGCGGCGAGGTCACCGGCCTCTACGCCGGCTGGTACGAGGACCCGATCTACGACCAGATCGACGCCGGTGACGACATCGGCTTCTTCGTGGACCTCGACGAACACGACGCCGGCCTCGACCTGCAGTGGACCGTGGGCACCGCCCCGGGGGTGTACACCTTCTCGCAGAAGACCACCGTCGGGTTCCAGGCCGCCAACGTGACCGCCTACTTCGCCCCGTTCGAGATCGACGAGGGCGAGAGCAGCGAGCTGGTGTTCGAGGTCGTGAACACGAAGTTCGTCAGCCAGAGCGGCGGCTTCGTGGTGCCCGTGCCCCTCGGGATCACCGTGACCGGTGCCCCGGTCAACGGCTGTGGCGGCACCGCCACGGTCACCGACGGAGTGCTCACCGTGAGCGGGGTGACCCTCGCCAGCGCCTCAGTGTGTGCGGTGACCCTCCCGGTGTCGGCACCGGCCGGGGAGTACACGTTCTCGGAGCAGACCATCGACCCGAGCGGCGACTTCGAGGTCGGCTTCGGCGAGGCGTTCCTGATCGTGAACGGTGTGCCGACACCCGTGCCGGTTCCCCGCTTCACCGGCTGACCGGACGCCGCTCCCACACCCTCGACGACTCAGGGGTCGCCCACCCGGGTGGCCCCCGAGTCGCGTCCCGGCTCGGATCAGACGACCGCCGGCCCGGCGTCGCTCGCCGCGGTGTCGAACTGGAGTCCGGCGAGCGACGAGCGTCGTACCTCCGCCGGGGGCTCGTACGGCCGCGCCATCAGACGGGACCGCTGTCGGGAAGCGGGTCGCTCGACAGGGCGCCTTCGAGGAGCGCAGGGATGGGCTCACGACGGGCGACCGCCGGCCGCTCGTACCGGAACGTGGGCTGGGTGGCGTCGGCCATCGGAACCTCCGGGTCTCTCACGCTGGGACCGGCACGGCGGAACGGCGACGGTGCGGCAGACCTCCCCGACCGACCCCCGAGGCTAACACCGGTTGACGTCCCCGGAGTGGGCTGGCACCATCCGCCCGATGCCCCTGCGGGCCCGGGTCGGCCGGGCGTGAGCGCCGAACCCGACCCCACCGCCGTCCGGACCGGGACGGTGATCGACGTGGCGGGCCTGGCCCTCGCCGTGCACGCCGACGACGACGCCCGGGCCGAGGCCATTGCGTCACTGTTCCGCCACGCGACGATCGTCGACACCCCACCCGACTGCACCCTGCGGGTCGTGGCCACGCCGATCGAGCTCCCGGCCACCGATCCCGACGTCGAGACCGCCGAGCTGGCGCAGTGGCGCACGACCGCCGACGACACCCTGTGGCTGCGCGCCGCCGGCGACCTGCGGGCCCGGGGGACCCCCACCGAGCTCGTGGTCGGGGGACCCGGGGACTTCCCGACCCGGACCTACCGGTTCGTCGTCCTGGTCGGCCTGGCCCGCCTCCTCGCCGACCACGGGCGCCACCTCCTCCACGGCGCCGCGTTCCTGATCGACGGGCGGGCGGTGGTCGTGCTCGGCAACACCGGCATGGGCAAGTCGACCCTGGCCTACGCCGCCCACCGGGCCGGGCTCGGCGTGATCGCCGACGACGCGGTGATCGTGCACCTCGACGACGGCACGGTGCGCATCGCCGGCCTCGCGCGGCCGATCTCGGTGGCTGCCGACGTGGCTCCCGCCCTCGCCGGCGCCCGCCCCGTTCCCGACGACCTCCGGGCTCGGGTCGAGCTCCCCGCCGACACCCTGGTCGGGGGCACCCACCCCGCCGCCGCCCTCGTCGTGCTCGAGGGGCCCGACCCCGGGGGCGCGGCGCTGGCCCCGATCGCCGGGGTCGAGGTGCTGCACGCCGTGATCCGGGTCGACCCGACCCTCGCCGACGCGCAGCACCGGCCCCGGCTGTTCGCCATCGCCGGCGCGCTCGGCCGGCTCCCCACGTGGCGGGCCCACCGGGGCACCGACCCGGCGCGCGCGCTCGACGACGCGCGCGCGCTCGTCACCCTGATCGTCGCCGGCGTGCGTTCCACGTCGACGCCCGGCGATGCAGGCGGGCCACCCGGGCCGACACCTCCGGCGCCGCCGCCCGCACCCCGGCCTTGACCCGGGCGCGCCGGATCCGCCGCTCGAGCGTCGCAACCCACGCCTCGTCGACGCCACGGGCCCGGGCCGCGCGGGCGAGCACCGCGCCCTCCTGCAGGTAGTAGGCCGACCGGGGCAGGGTCCGGGCCCACCGGTCGATCGCAGTGGCGTCGGGGCGGTCGGCGAAGCCCGGCGCGTGCACGCCGAGCACGTGGAGCGCGGTCAGGGTCATCATGCACTTGGTGCACCGGCCGCAGTTGTCGTCGTGGCCCGCGTGACGCAGGCACACGCGCACCGACGCCAACGCCTCGGGCCAGTCGGCCAGCGCGGCGATCTTGGTGAACCGGTCGGCCGACGCACCGTCGTGCACGATCGCGAAGTCGGAGCCGCCGAGCATCCAGTCGCTCACCGGCGACGAGTTCATCGGGACCACGAGATCCCGGTACGCCGCGGTCGACGGCACGAGGCCCGTGCCCGACCCACCCGCGAGGAGCTGCAGCCCGGCCGCCACCCCCATGCCGGTGAAGTGCCCGGTCACCAGCGGCAGCTGCCAGGTGTTGGTCGCGACCGCGACGAGGGGGATGCCGAGGTCGTCGGTCATGCGCCGGGCCCGGGTCGACGCCCGGGCGAAGGCGGCGGGATCGGAGAGCGGCACGTCGAGCCCGTGCAGCATCATCGCGGCGTCGACGCGGCGATCGGCCGCGGCGTCGCCCCGGGTGTGGCGCCACGCGCTGAAGGCGGCGTCGACGCCACCGGAGAACGCCACCACGGTGCCCGGGCGCGGAGCGACCGCCGGACGGGTCTCGGCGGCGATCCGGACCTCGGGGTAGCCGAACCACGCCGACCAGACGCGCACGAACTCCGCGAGCCGCTCGACCAGGACCGGATCGAGCGTCGCCCCGGTGACGACGAGGTCGTGGCCACCCGCCAGCGCGAGCATCAGCGGCGCGAACACGAACGGGTCGCCGTGGGGGGTGACCCGGTCGGCGTCGGCGGCGTCGACCTCGAACCAGAGCTCGCGGGCGCGGCCGTCGGGGATGCGCACCTCGGCGGTCGCCCGGACCCGGGCGCCAGCCGAGCGGAGCGGACCGACCCGGACCTCCACCGCCCTGCGCTGCGTCAGGGGCGCATCCCCGGGAGCGTCGGTGGGGCTGGACACCGGCCGGACGCTACCCCCGTCCCGCCACCGGGGCCTGGGGGACCCTGGGGGTTACGCTCAGTGGTCCCGACGGAGGCCTCCATGACTGCATCCCCGACCACGACCGGCGGCCGCGTCCGCCGGGCGGTCGGGCGGCTCCTCGGCACCGACCGCCGCCACGGACGGCGCTTCGTCGTGCGGCGGATGGCCCGCACGCAGCTCCGCCGCCGGGCCGCCCGCGGTCCCGATCCCGCACCGGTGACCCTGGTCGACACCGACACGCTCGACCCGGCCCGCGTCTCGGTCCGGGTCGTCCACCCCGCCGAGCGCTTCGTGCTGGCGGCGCCACCCGACCTCGACCCCTGGCTCGTGGACGCCCCCGGCTGGCACACCGAGCACGAGGTCCCGGCGCTGGTGGTGGCCGAGCTCCGTGACGGCTGGGTGTTCGGGAGCGACGGCCACGTCGGTCCCGACCCCCACACCGTGTGCCGCGACCTCGACCGGGGCATCAGCCTCGCCCCCACCGGGGTGGCGCGCGCCATCGCCGAGGCCCGGGCCCGGGGCGTCGAGGACCTGCCCGGCACGACGGTGCACGGGCTCGTGCTCGGGGGCGACAACTACTTCCACTGGATGGCCCAGGGCCTGCCACGCCTGGCGATGGTGCTCGGGGCGACCGACCCGGCTGCGATCGACCGGGTCCTCGTGCCCGCCGGACCCGGGTTCGTGGCCGAGACCCTCGAGCGGATCGGCGCGCCGGCCGACAAGGTCGTGGCGGTCGGGGCCGACGCGCCCGCCTTCCGGGCCGAGCGGCTGATCGCCGGGTCGATGCCGTGGTCGTGGAACCCCACTCCGGGATGGGCGATCGCCACCGTCCGGGAGGCCTTCGCCCCCGAGCGGGCGGCCGCGGGCACCGGCGACCGGCTCCACCTCACCCGCCTCGGCGCCGGTCGGGGCCGACGCACGATCGTGAACGAGGACGCGGTCGCCGCGATGCTGACCGGGCTCGGCTTCCGCACGGTCGCGACCGAGGGGCTGACCGTGGCCGAGCAGGCGCGGCTGTTCGCCGGGGCCGAGATCGTGGTCGCCCTGCACGGGGCCGGACTCGCGAACCTGATGTTCTGTCGACCCGGCGCGCACGCGGTGGAGCTGCTCCCGGCCAACGCCGCGGTGTCGACCTACCACCTGCTCGCCCGGCAGGCCGGTCTCCACCACCATCCGGTGGTGGGCGTCGAGGCCCGCCCCCCGCGTCGGTGGCGCACCTACTTCACCGACGCCGACACCGTGGTCGACGTCGGGGCGCTGCGTCGGCTCGTCGCCGACCTCCCGACGACTCCTCCCTGAGCGTCTCCCGGCGACGGCTCCCTGACGCCTCCCGGCGACGGCCCCCGTCCGCCGCTTGACAGAGGTTCAACCTCTGTCGGATGATCCCCCGGTGCCCACCGGACCCCCGGACGCAGCCGGGACCCCCGCCGGCGCCGACCCCGGTCCCGAGGCCCGGCTCGCCGGGCTCGGGATCACGCTGCCCGACCCCCTCCCCCCGTTCGGCGAGTACGTGCCGGCGGTGCGTTCGGGGCACCAGCTCTGGGTGGGCGGACACTTCGGGACCCGACCCGACGGCTCGATCCACACCGGCCGGGTCGGCGCGACCGTCGACGTCGACGAGACCCGGGACGCGGCCCGAGCCGCGGCGCTGAACCTGCTCGCCACCGTGCGGGCCGAGCTCGGATCGCTCGACGCGGTCGCGCGCGTCGTGCACGTCTTCGCCGTGGTGAACTCCACGCCCGAGTTCACCGGGCAGACCGGGGTGATCGACGCCGCGTCGGAGGTGCTCGTTGCGGTCTTCGGCGACCGGGGCCGCCACGCCCGCCTCGCGGTCGGCGTGGCGGCGCTGCCCGGCGACCTGGTGCTCGCGATCGAGGCGGTGCTGGACCTGGTGCCCGAGTCGCGGTGAGCGGCGACGAGGGGTTCCGCTTCGGCGGGCGGTTGGCGCTCGACCTCACCTGGACCCTGCGGTACCGCACCGTCGCGCCGACCGAGCTGCTCGTGGACCCCAGCGACCTCGCCCGCTGGGTCGCGCGCGCCGTCGCCCCGACCTCGGCCGTGGCCGACCCCGCACTGCTCGCCGAGGCGATCCGGTTGCGCGAGGCGATCCACGCCGCTGCGCACGCGGTCGTTGCCGGTGACCCCGTGCCGCGGGCGTCGCGCACCGTCGTCAACCGGTGGGCGACGCGACCGGGTCCGACCCGGCGGCTCGCACCCGACGGATCCGCCCGGGTCGTGCTCCCCGCCGGAGCGCCGATCGCGGGGGCGCTCGCGGCGGTGGCCGCCGACGCCGTCGACCTCCTCGCGACCCGCGACGGACGCCTCCGCGTCTGCACGGGTCCCGGGTGCTCGCTGCTGTTCCACGATGCCTCTCCGCCCGGACGGCGCCGCTGGTGTGCCGCCGAGCGCTGCGGCAACCGGGTCAACCTCCGCGCCCGCCGCGACCGGATCGCGAACCGCGGAGGCGCGTGACCCTCCGACCGGGGCCACCACCCGTCCGCTCCCCGATCCGACTCCGTCCCGGCGTGGGGTGCCGGTAGGTTCCCGGCGACCCGTCACCCCTCCCACCCCTTCCCGAGGAGCACCCATGCGCTCGCGTCGGATCGTCCACCTCGCCGCCGTGACCGCGCTGGCGGTGACCGGCGGCGGCCTCCTCGCCGCCGCACCGGCCGGCGCCGAGAAGCCGATGACCGGGGCCGAGGCGGCCCGCCACTACACGAAGGCGGTGTGCCCGGCCGAGGCCGCGGCGAAGTCCGGGAAGGTGCTGCGCAACCCGCCGGCAGCGTGGCCGGCTTCGGTGCTCCCCAACGTCGAGATCGCCATCACCTACAACGCGCAGCTGGTCGGGTACTACCGGACGATCGCCGGGGCGACGGCCGTGCCGGAGACGGCGCCGCTGGTGACCGCCATGACCGAGGTGCAGCGGATCAACCTGCCGCTGCTGCGCGCCGCGCTCGGCGTCGACCCCACCGACCCCTGCGCCGCGACCACCCCGACCACGACCATCGGTCGCCGCGCCGCCCGGCGGTGATGGACACCGTCACGGTGGGCCCGCAGGGCACCGGCCCCGGGGCGATGTTCCCGGCGGGGTGAGCGTGCCGGGCATCACCCCACCGCCGAGTAGCCGGCCGGATACGGGACCGCCGGAAGCGCGACGGTGACCGTGACCGGCGCCCCGTCGACCGTGTAGGTCAGGTCGAGCGATCCACCGTTGAACGCACCCGGTCGCGTCCAGACGAGCATCGGCGCCTCGGAACCGGGTTCGAGGGTCTCGTCGGTTCCGAACTGGAGTTTGCGCGCGAAGAAGGTGTGGTCCCCCGAGATCTGTAGCGCAGGGCCCGTAGCGCTCGCGATCCGCGCGACCGAGTACACCTTCCCAGCGGCGGATCGGGCCGTCATCTGCGAGAACGTGGCGACGCCCCGCCTGCTGACGTTGCGCACCGTGAGGGCCCACGCGCCGTCCGTCACGGTCCGCTTCGACGGATCCGCGTACGACTTCGCCACCTCGAAGCGCACGGCGAGCACACCGGACTTCGCCTTCACCGGGATCGCGGTGAAGAACTGGTCCAACGGTGTGGGGGTGGGCTCTGCGGTGTCGGCGATGGAGTACGTGTCGACCAGCCACCGGGACCCCTTTCGGGTGAGCACGACGTCCGAGATCCGCAGTTCGAACGCCGTACCCGCAGCGGTCCCCGATTCCGTGCCCGACCCCTGCACCCGGGCCGTGTTCCCCCGCTGCGTGACCTTGTCCACGACGAAGGCGACCTTCCCGCCGGTGGCCGGCGCCACCTTGAGCGTCCCCGGCTGAAGACCCTCCGTCCTCGCGACGAGGCCGTAGAACCGGGCGCAGGCGTTGGCCAGACCGCTCGACGCTCGTGCCGCCGCCGGCCAGTCGGCCGCGAGGTCGGCGAGGGAATAGGCGTTCACCGCCTTCTCCGCCGCGGTGGTGTCACTCGCCGCTGCGGCCGGGATGACCGTGGACCCACCGAACGCCATCGCCACGCCGAGCACGGCGACCACACACCGCAAGAGGCGGGGAGGGCTCTTCCGAAGCGCCGCCGGTCGTTGCCCACGGTTGATCGACATCAGTCCCCCCCTCATCGGTGGGCGGACCGTACGCAGCGCGCGGTGCGCGAACCTTGACACCGGGATCGACGGTCCCGGGTCCGTGGGCCGCCTGGGACTCGAACCCAGAACCTGCGGGTTAAAAGCCCGTTGCTCTGCCAGTTGAGCTAGCGACCCGGTGTCACGATAACGGGCCGACAGACGCGGCCCGGGCGGGGCACCATCCAACGGGCGAACGGCGAGGACCGGAACGTCCCATCCGCTCGGGGGAGGGGCCCGTCCCCGGTGACCGGAGTAGTGCGCTGGAGGTTCAGACCCCTTCCATCGACATCCGATCGAATCCGTCGCCGTGAGCACCCTCGCACAGGTCTTCAGCGCCAAGAAGATGGTCGACAGTCGCGCGCTCAACCGTCTCGGCGTCCAGCCCCTGCGGGCCGTGGGCGCCCGGGCCCGGTACCGGGTCCGGCGCGCCCCCGACGATCCGGTGGTGCGGACACTCGCCACCGAGGGGTTCGTCACCATCGAGAACTTCCTTCCGGACGACGTGTTCGACGCCACCTGCACCGAGGTCGAGCGCTACCTCGACGGCCACTTCCCCACGCTGCTGCACTCGCTGGGCACGACCACGCTGCAGCAGTGGTTTCTCGCGTCGCTCGACGGGCAGCGCTTCCCCCACCTCGACGCGTGGCGCCGGAACGCCCGTGTGCTCGGGTTGGGGGCCGGGGCCGAGCGCCGCCCCGTCGGGCCGGCTTCCGGGGGTGTCCTGGTCGAGGACATCACCATCGGCGACTACTCCCTCGCCGACGAGCAGACCCGCCTCCACGTCGACTCCGTGTTCCACGCGCACAAGGTCTGGCTGTACCTCACCGACGTGACGGAGGAGAACGCCCCGCTCGTCTACGTGCCGCGGTCCCATCACCTCGATGCGGTCCGGCTCCGGGCCGAGTACCGGGACTCGGTCGACCCGAGCCGTTGCATCGATCCGTCGCGGCGGGTCCCCGACGCCGAGATGGAGCGCCGCGGGCTCACGCCCCAGGTCGTCACCTGCCCGAAGAACACCCTCGTGATCGCCGACACGCGCGGCTACCACGCCCGGGCGATCGGTCAGGACGGTGGCCACCGGCGCGCGCTCTACATGTTCTTCCGGTCCAACCCGTTCCGGTACCCCTGGCCCCGCACCCGACGGACGCTCGGCCCGGTGCGGCGCGCCGTCGTGGGCCGTCGACCGGGCTGACCCGGGCCGACCCGGGCCGACCCGGGCCGACCCCGGACCGGGCCCCGGATCCCGGGGGCCCGACGGGCACTTCCGAGGACCATCCGGAGGCCCGTCCCGGTACCCTGGGCGGGGTCGGACGAGCCCCGTCCGTCGTCTCCCCGCTGCGCTGCCCAGGTGTGGCCGTCCACCCGACGAGGAGCGCATGCCCCCCACCGACGCACCGCCCGGATCTCCCGACCTCGCCGACCTCCCGGTCGCCGACGACGGCGTCGCGGCCCCGGTCGGCCGCTCCGGCCCGGCCCGCTACGAGCAGGTCCTCACCGGCGTGTTCGTGGTGGCGCCGTTCCTCGCCCTCGGCGCCCTGATCGCGCGGGGTGGCGGGATCCCGTGGTTCGCCATCGGGCTCACCCTCGTCTGCATCGTGGTCCTCGGCCACGCCATCACGATCGGGTTCCACCGCGGCTTCACCCACCGCGCCTTCGTCGCCAAGCGCCCGTTGAAGATCGTCCTCGCCGTGCTCGGCACCCTGGCGTTCCAGGGGTCGGTGATCGGCTGGGTGGCCGACCACCGTCGCCACCACCGGTTCTCCGACCGCCCCGGCGACCCCCACTCCCCGTACTGGAAGGGGGACCGTCCCCTCGGTCGCGGGGGACTCTGGCACGCCCACGCCGGCTGGATGTTCTCGGTCGCACCGACCTCGCGCGAGAAGTACGCCGCCGACCTGCTCGCCGACCGTGACCTCGTGCGCATCGACCGGCTGTTCGTCCCGCTCGCCGTCGCCACGTTCCTCGTCCCGGCCGCGCTCGGACTCGCCTGGGGAGGCTGGGCCGGGGCCCTGACCGCGCTGCTGTGCGCCGGGTTCGTGCGGATCGGCATCACGCTCAACGGCACCTGGGCGGTCAACTCCGTGTGCCACCGTTACGGATCCCGGCCGTTCCCGACCCGGGACCACAGCACCAACTTCGCCCCGCTCGCCCTGATCACCATGGGCGAGGCGTGGCACAACAACCACCACGCCTTCCCCCGCTCGGCCCGCCACGGCCTGCTCCCCGGTCAGCTCGACACCTCCGCCCGCCTCATCCGGTGGATGGAGCGACTCGGCTGGGTGACCGACGTGCACTGGCCCGACCACCGAGCGGCGCGGCCACCGTCCGAGACCGTCGAGACCTGAGGGAGACGCCATGGGAGCCGAGAGCTTTCAGAAGCGTGAGCGCGAACGCCGTCGCCAGGAGCGCAACGCCGAGCGCCGCGAGAAGCGCCAGCAGCGCAAGGACACCCCGTCGGAGGAGATCGACACCGACGCCCTCATGGAGCGGTTCCGGCTGCTGAGCGAGCAGCACGCCGCCGGTGTGATCGACGCCGAGACCTACGAAGCGGAGCGGCTCGAGATCTTCGTCGCGCTCGGACTCGACTCCACCGACTGACCGACTGACCGACCGCCGAGCTCCCGTGCCAACCCCCATCTCCGTCCTCGCCTCCGCCGCGACCCGGGACGTGCCCGGGGCCGACCTTCCGGTCGAGGGCTGGATGTGGGTGGTGTTCCTCGCGCTCGTCGCCGCCCTGCTGCTCGCCGACCTCTTCCTGTTCCACCGGGAGGCGCACGAGATCTCGGTCCGGGAGGCGGCGGTCACCAGCGTCTTCTGGATCGCGCTCGGCGTCTCGTTCTCCCTCGTGATCTGGGCCCTCCTCGGGGTCGCCGCCGCAGGCCAGTACCTGACCGGGTACGTGATCGAGAAGAGCCTCTCGGTCGACAACGTGTTCGTGTGGGCCGTGATCCTGTCGTTCTTCGCGGTGCCGAAGGCCTACCAGCACCGCGTGCTGTTCTGGGGTGTCTTCGGCGCCCTCGTGCTGCGGGCCGTCTTCATCTTCGCCGGTGTCGCCCTGCTCAACGCGTTCGAGTGGATGCTGTTCGTGTTCGGCGCGTTCCTCGTCGTGACCGCCTGGCGGGTCGCCCGCCACTCCAACGAGGAGATCCACCCCGAGCGCAACCCGGTGCTCAAGCTCATGCGCCGGGTGGTACCGGTGAGCAGCGAGTACCACGGTCAGCGCTTCTGGGTGAGGATCGACGCCCGACGCTTCGCCACGCCCCTGCTCGTGGTGCTGGTGCTGGTGGAGGCCACCGACGTCCTCTTCGCGGTGGACTCCATCCCGGCGATCCTCGCCGTGACCCGCTCGCCGTTCATCGTGTTCACCTCGAACGCGTTCGCGATCCTCGGACTGCGGGCGCTGTACTTCCTGCTCGCCGGGGCTGCGGGCAAGCTCCGCTACCTCAACGTCGGCCTCGGGGTGATCCTCGGGTACGTCGGCGTGAAGATGATCATCTCGGAGTGGTACCACCTGCCCACGCTGCTCTCGCTCGGCGTGATCGCAGTCGTGCTCACGATCACGGTGGTGGCATCGCTGCGGGCCGACGCCCGCGAGCACGGCGCGGCTCCCGACGGCACTGGGAACGGGGAGGCACATCGGTGACCGTCACGACGATCGTGGTGGCCCACGACGGCTCCGACGGGGCCGCCCGGGCGCTCGAGTGGGCGACCGGGTTGGCGCACCAGACCGGCGCGCGCCTCGTGGCGGTGCACGCCTGGTCCCCGCTCGACGACCTCGGTCGTCACCGCGACCGGGCCGACTTCGCCGAGCTGCACGCCGAGGCGCTCGCCGACCTCGAGGCCTGGATCGCCCCGGCCCGGGCCGCCGGCGTCGTGGTCGAAGCCCGGATCGTCGAGGACCTCCCGGTCCCCGGCGTGGTGCAGGTCGCCCGGGAGGTGGATGCCGACCTCGTCGTGTGCGGGACCCGGGGTCGGGGGCGGGTCCGGACGGCCGTGCTCGGCAGCGTCGCCCGCACGCTGCCCGAGGCCTCGCACCTGCCCGTCACCGTCGTACCGCCCACCTGAGTCCGGACACCCGGGGCCTCTCGGGTCGGCCCTCGGCCCGGGAGCGGCAGGGACCCCGCTGCTAGAGTGCGGAGCCCCTTACGGGGAGCCGAGCCCCCATCGTCTAGTGGCCTAGGACGCCGCCCTTTCAAGGCGGTAACGGGGATTCGAACTCCCCTGGGGGCACATTGTCCGGCCTGGCCGGGCACGCGAGGTCCTGTGGTGCAGTTTGGAGTGCACGCCGCCCTGTCAAGGCGGAGGCCGCGGGTTCAAATCCCGTCAGGACCGCCGGAGCGGGCGACCGCTCCCCCGGCCGGGTAGCTCAGTTGGCAGAGCGCGCGCCTGAAAAGCGCGAGGTCGCCGGATCGACGCCGGCCCCGGCCACCCCGACCGACCCGGGCCTGCGCCCGGGTCGTGCCGCGTCCGGAGCGGATCCCCACGGCGCCCGCATCGACGGGCGGCACCGCAGGTCGATCAGGGCTCGACCGGGTTGTCGGCCTCGGCCAGCAGCGTGCGGATCTCGCTGGCCTTGAAGCGACGGTGACCCCCGAGGGTCTTGATGTAGGAGATCCGCCCGGCCCGGGCCCACCGGGTCACGGTCTTCGGGTTGACCCGGAACATCGCCGCCACCTCCGACGGAGTGAGCAGCTCTTCCGGCTCGTTGCTGTCCATTTGTCAGTCAAACCCTTCAACGAGCCAGTGGGGTCCGGGCCCCGCGGCCCCGGCTGGCAAACTGTCGATTCCGGTGAATCCAAACCATTACACGCGTTTGCAGACGCTGCGGGGCACAGTATCGCAATAACCCACGAAACGGCGGATCGCCCGGGAATCCTAACGAGATCGAGATTTCCGCGGCGATTCACCCGAATCGGTGAATCCAGCAGTCCGAACCTTGCCGTTCGATACATGCCTGATGACGGCCCGTGACCGGAGATTTCCGAGATGTCGGGTCAGCGGGTGATGCTGACCCCGGTGGGCCCGTCCGTGACCTCGCCCACGAGCCAGGCCTCGTGTCCGGCGCTGCGCACGGCGTCGAGGGCCCGGTGGGCCTCGCCCCGGGGCAGGACGACCAGCATCCCGAGCCCGAGGTTGAAGACCCGCTCCATCTCGTCGTCGGCGACGCCGCCCGCGACCTGGATCTCGGCGAAGATGCGGGGCTCCTCCCACCGGCCCCGGCGCACCACCGCGCGACAGTACGGCGGCAGGACCCGGGTCAGGTTCCCGGGGATGCCGCCCCCGGTCACGTGCACGAACGCGTGCACGGGCACGTGACGACGCAGGTCGAGCAGGGCCTTCGCGTAGATCACGCTCGGCTCGAGGAGCTCCTCGCCCAGATTGCGGTGCGCGCCCTTCCAGGCGGGCTCGTCGAGCCGGCGACCGGCCCGCTCGAGCAGGGCCCGCCGGGCCAGTGAGTAGCCGTTGCTGCGGAGGCCGGGGCTGGCGAGGCCGATGATCGCGTCACCGGCCTGCACCCCTGCGGGCAGGACCGCGCGCCGGTCGACCACCCCCACCGCAAAGCCGACGATGTCGAACTCGCCCGGCTCGAGGAGTCCGGGGTGCTCCGACATCTCCCCGCCGATCAGCGCGCACCCGGCGTCACGGCAGCCGCGTGCGACCCCGGAGACGATCGCGTCGACCTGCTCGGGGACGAGGCGGCCCACCGAGATGTAGTCGAGGAAGAACAGGGGCTCGGCGCCCAGGGTGGCGATGTCATCGGCCGACATGGCCACGCAGTCGATGCCGATGGTGTCGTAGCGGCCGGTCAGGGTGGCCAGCATCGACTTCGTGCCCACCCCGTCGGTCGACGAGACCAGCATCGGATCGGTGTGCTCGAGCCGACCGAGCGAGAACAGGCCGCCGAACCCTCCGATGTCGCCGACGACCTCGGGCCGGAAGGTGGAGCGGACGTGGGCTTTGATCATCTCGACCGCCCGTTCGCCCGCGGCGATGTCGACGCCGGACTGCGCGTACGTCAGCCCGGGTCGGGCGGTCGGGCGGTCGGGCGAGCGGCCGCGCGTCACGCGTCGAGGCCCCGGACCGGCGCCGGGTGGTCCGACGCGCCGGCGCCGACCGGGCCGTCCTCGAGCACGTGCTTCGAATCGGTGACCGGCACCGGCACCGGGTACACGCCGGTGAGGCAGGCGGTGCAGAAGGCCGCCGCCGGTGCCCCGGTGGCGTGGGTGAGGCGGTCGAGCTCGAGGTAGGCGAGCGAGTCGACCTTGAGGAAGTCCTGGATCTCCCCCACCGACAGGTCGGCGGCGAGCAGCTCCGAGCGGCGGCCGGTGTCCATGCCGTAGGAGCAGGGCCACTTGTACGGCGGCGACGACACGCGGAAGTGCACCTCGGCGGCACCGGCCTCGCGCAGCATGGCCACGACCTGCTTGGTCGTGGTCCCGCGCACGATGGAGTCGTCGACCACGACGAGGCGCTTGCCCCGGATGTTCTCGGGCAGCGGGTTCAGCTTGAGGCGTACGCCGCCGCTGCGCTGCGACTGGCTCGGCTGGATGAACGTGCGGCCCACGTAGCGGTTCTTGACCAGGCCGTCGCCGTAGGGGATGCCCGAGGCCCGGGCGAAGCCCTGGGCGGCCGGGATGCCCGACTCCGGAACCGGCATCACCATGTCGGCGTCGACCGGGGCCTGGCGGGCGAGCTCCTCGCCCATGCGCTGGCGCGCCGCGTGCACGCTCTTGCCGTAGAGGTAGGTGTCGGGGCGGGCGAAGTAGACGAACTCGAACAGGCACAGCTTCGGGTCGGGATCGGCGAAGCGCTTCTCGTGGATGCCGTTGGCGGTGATGACGATCATCTCGCCGGGTTCGACGTCACGGACGAAGTGGGCGCCGACGATGTCGAGCGCGGCGGTCTCGCTCGCGAGCACCCAGCCCCCCTCGATCCGGCCGAGCACGAGCGGCCAGAAGCCGTGCGGGTCACGGGCGCCGATGAGGTGGGCATCGTCCATGAGCACGAACGAGAAGCCGCCGGCCAGGTGCGGGAGCACGCGCTCGAGCGCGACCTCGAGGTCGCGGCCGTCGGAGCGGGGGTCGGTGGCGAACTCGGCCGCGATCAGCTCGGCCACGAGCGCGGAGTCGGTGGTGGAGTCGAGCGGGCCGTTGGGGTCCTCGAGCATGCCGGGGAGCATCCCGAGTCGCTCGGCGAGCTCGGCGGTGTTGGTGAGGTTGCCGTTGTGCCCGAGCGCGAACCCGGCGTCGCCGACGCTGCGGTACACCGGCTGGGCGTTGCGCCAGGTGCTCGCGCCGGTGGTCGAGTAGCGGTTGTGGCCGATGGCGAGGTGACCCTCGAGCGGCGCGAGCCGGCGCTCGTCGAAGACCTGGGTGACGAGGCCCATGTCCTTGACCACGGTGATGGTCCGTCCGTCGCTGACCGCGATCCCGGCCGACTCCTGCCCCCGGTGCTGGAGCGCATGGAGACCGAGGTACGCGAGGTGGGCGACCGCGTGGCCCGGCGCGTACACACCGAAGACCCCGCAGGCGTGCGCCAGTCCGCCGCCGGTCGACCCGCGTGAGGGATCCATTCGACCCAGTATTCCACGCGGTCACGGCGCGCCGATGATCCGGCCCGAGTCGACCGTCCGCGGCCTACCATCCGCCCGTGACCCCGACCGGCGCCCCGTGCGTGTGGCTCACCGGCCGCCGGGGGTCGGGCAAGCGCACCGTCGCCACCCGGGCCGCCGAGGCGTTGCGGGCCGAGGGGCGACCCTGCGTCGTGCTCCTCCCCGAGGACCTCGACGCCCACCTCCGCGGGGGCCCGACCGAGGGTGGGCCCGACGCGGTGGCATGGCTCGCCAACCTCGTGACCGGGAGCGGGGTCCCGGTCGTCGTCGCCGCCGACGTCCCCCACCGCAGCGCCCGGGCTGCGCTCGCCGAGACGATCGACCGCTTCGTGGAGATCCACGTCGACGCCCCGGCGGCGGTGTGCGCCGAGCGGGCCGGGCGCGACGACCCGGCCTACGAGGCGCCGATCGCCCCGGCCCACCGGATCCCGACCGACGACCGCGACGCCGCCGCGGCGGCCGCGCTCCTCGTCGCCTACGTCGAAGGGCTCGCGACCGCGGAGTGACCCGCCGGTCCGGGGGACCGGATCAGACCGGATCAGACGTGGACGTCGGCGGCCACGAGCGCGGGTACGGCGTCGCGCCACGCGGCGTGGGCGTCGGCGAGGAGCACCGAGAACGCACCCTCGGCCGTCAGCCGGTCGCCACCGGCCACCCCGATGTCGACCGCGCGCACACCGGCGGCGGCGGCCCGGTCGAGCACCGCGGCGGCTCGCGCCGGCGCCACCGCCACGAGGACCCGCGACGTCGACTCGGCGAAGCACCAGGCCGCCGGTGCGATCCCCGGCTCGGGCACCACGGTCGCGCCCACGCCCCCGGCACACGCCATCTCGGCGAGGGCGACGGCGAGGCCGCCGTCGCCGCAGTCGTGCACGGCGTCGACGGCCCGGTCGGCCACGAGGCCGATGACGAGATCGTGCAGCGCCCGGGCGGCCGCGAGGTCGACCGCCGGGGGGCGGCCGCCGTCGAGTCCGTGGACGGTGAAGGCCCACTCGGATCCACCGAGATCCTCGGCGGTGGCCGGACCGAGGAGGACGATGCGGGCACCGGCGGGAAGGCCGATCCCCGGCGGGGGCGCATCGAGGTGCTCCACGAGCCCGACCACGCCCACGACCGGGGTCGGGTCGATGTTGCGGCCGCGCGACTCGTTGTAGAACGACACGTTGCCCCCGACCACGGGCAGGTCGAGGGCTCGACAGGCGTCGCTCATGCCGTCGATGACCTCCGAGAACTGCCACATGACCTCGGGGTGCTCGGGGTTGCCGAAGTTCATGCAGTTCACGAGCGCCTTGGGCACCCCGCCGGCGCAGGCCACGTTGCGGGCGGCCTCGAGCACGACCAGCGCCCCGCCGACACGGGGATCGAGGCGACAGAACCGGGCCTTGCCGTCGGTCGCGACGGCCAGGGCCCGCCGGGTGCCCGGCAGGCGGAGCACGGTGGCGTCGCCCCCGGGCCCGGCCACGGTGTTGCAGAACAGCTGGTGGTCGTACTGGCGCCACACCCACGACTTGTCGGCGATCGTCGGCGTGGCGAGCAGGGCCAGCAGCTCGTCGGCCAGGTCGGCGCCGGCCGGGAAGCGGGCAAGGAGGACCGGCCCGGGATCGGCGGCCTGGAGCGCGTCCTGGTCGGCGGGCCGGGCGAGCGGACGCTCGTACACGGGGCCGTCGCCCAGGCTCCCGCAGGGCACGTCGGCCAACGGTGGGGTACCGGTGGGCTCGGCCCCGGGATCGGCGAAGACCCGGAACCGCCCGGTGTCGGTGACCCGGCCCACCACCCGGGCGGTGATCTCCCAGCGTGCCGCGAGGGCGAGCACCGCGTCGACGTCCTCGGGCCGCACGATGGCGAGCATGCGCTCCTGGCTCTCGGAGGTCATGACCTCCACCGGGTTCATCCCGGGCTCACGCCGGTGCACGGCGGCGAGGTCGACGTCCATGCCGTTGCCCGCGGCGGCCGCGGTCTCGCTCAGCGCACACGAGAGCCCGGCGGCACCGAGGTCCTGCACGCCGACTGCGAGACGGGCGTCGAGCAGGGCGAGGCACGCCTCGATCAGGCGCTTCTCCTCGAACGGGTCGCCCACCTGCACCGAGGGTCGCTTGGCCTCGGAGCCCTCCTCGAACCCGGCCGACGCGAGCACGCTGGCCCCGCCGATGCCGTCGCGACCGGTGGCGGAGCCGAGCAGGACGGCCACGTTGCCGACGCCCTCCGCCCGCGCGAGCACGAGTCGTTCGCGCGGCAGCAACCCGATGCACATCACGTTGACCAGTGGGTTCTCGCGGTAGCAGTCGTCGAACACGACCTCGCCCCCCACGGTCGGGACACCGACCGCGTTGCCGTACCCGCTGATCCCCGACACCACGCCCTCGAACAGGAACCGGGTCCGGGGGTCATCGAGGCTGCCGAAGCGCAGGGGGTCGAGCAGGGCGACGGGGCGGGCCCCCATCGAGAAGATGTCGCGGATGATGCCGCCGACGCCGGTGGCGGCACCCTGGTACGGCTCGACCGCCGAGGGGTGGTTGTGGCTCTCGATCCGCAGGGCCACCGCGAGGCCGTCACCGACGTCGATGACGCCCGCACCCTCGCCCGGACCCACGATCACCCAGGGGGCCTCGGTCGGGAAGCGCCGGAGGTGGACCTTCGACGACTTGTACGAGCAGTGCTCCGACCACATCACCGCGTACATCGCGAGCTCCAGGTCGGTGGGATCCCGGTCGAGGAGGGCGACGATGTCGGCGAGCTCGGCGTCGGTGAGGCCGAGCTGGCGGTGGAGCGGTTCGTCGGCGGCGGTGCTCGCGGCGGCCACGGGGCGAGACTACCGGGCGTCGATTTTCGGCTATGGATCTCCCCCACCCTGGTCCATTTCCCGAAAAGGTCCGTTCGGATTGTTCGGATTTCTCCGCCATCCAACCCTGGCAATTTCATGATCGCGCGGGCAGAATCATCGGCGCACTTCCCGAAATGCGGATCCCTCGACTTCCGCAAAGATCCCGCCCCGGAAAGGACGGTCTCCCATGGCCCAGAAAGGCCCGAAGAAGATGACCGCCGAGCACAAGCAGGCCCTCGCCGATGGCCGCGCCGAGGGTCGGGCCGTGAAGGCCTACCTCGACGCCCTCGACCACCAGAAGCCCCGGCGGGGCCGGAAGCGGACGCCCGAGTCCATCGCCAAGCGCCTCACCGCGATCGACGCCCAGCTCGCCGACGCGCCGTCGCTCCAGCGCCTGCAGCTCGTGCAGGAGCGGCGTGACCTCGAGGCCGAGCGGGCCGGGATGGGCGAGGTCGTCGATCTGTCGGCGCTCGAGGCCGACTTCGTGGCGGTGGCCAAGGCTTACAGCGCCCGTAAGGGCATCGAGTACGCCACCTGGCGCGAGCTCGGGGTGGCCGCCGACGTCCTCAAGCGGGCCGGCATCGGCCGGGGCGCGGCCTAGCCGTTGTCACCGGATCGGGCCGACGCGCCTGCGGTCGCGAGCAGCGCCCGCAGCAGCACCGCACCGTCGGCCGGGCCCAGGATCGCCTCGGCGGCCCGCTCGGGGTGGGGCATGAGCCCGACCACGTTGCCGGCCTCGTTGCTCACGCTGGCGATGTCGTCGAGCGAGCCGTTGGGGTTCTCCACGTAGCGCAGGACGATCTGGTCGAGGTCGCGCAGACGGGCCAGCGTCTCGGGGTCGCAGGTGTAGTTCCCCTCGAAGTGGTTGATCGGGAGGTCGAGGACCGTCCCGGTGCTCACCCCGCGGGTGAGGGCCGACCGGTCGGTCACCACGCGGCACGCCACCGTCTCGCAGCGGAACTTCAGCCCTGCGTTCTTCTGCAGCGCACCCGGGAGGAGGCCCGCCTCGGTGAGGATCTGGAAGCCGTTGCAGATGCCCACCACCGGACCGCCGGCGGCGGCGAAGCGCTGCACCGCCTCCATGACCGGCGAGAAGCGGGCGATGGCGCCGGTGCGCAGGTAGTCGCCGTGGGCGAAGCCCCCGGGTACGACCACGGCGTCGAACCCGTCGAGCGCACGGTCGCCGTGCCACACGAGGTCGGCGCGGCCGCCGAGCACCTCGACCCCGCGCACGACGTCGTGCTCGCAGTTGGTCCCGGGGAAGACGACGACGCCGACGCGGGCGCTCACGGGGCGGCCGGCTCCGCGGCCACCACCTCCACGGTGAACGCCTCGATCACCGGGTTGGCGAGCAGTCGTCGGCACATCTCGTCGACCTGGGCGGCCGCGGCCACGGCGTCGGGGGCCTCCACCGTGAGGCGGATCGACTTGCCGATGCGCACGTCGTGGACGTTGGTGTAGCCCAGTGCGGGCAGCGCCCGCTCGACCGTCGCCCCCTGGGGGTCGAGCACGCCGGGGAGATGGGTGACCTCGACCTGGGCGTGGAACTTCACGGTCGGAGCCTACCGGGGTGGGTGCGCGCTACTCCGGAGCGAACCACTCGTCGAACGACGCACCGGTGAGCAGCTCGTAGGCCTCGAGGTAGCGGGCCCGGGTGCCCTCGACGACCTCGGCCGGGACGGGCGGGGCCGGGGGGCGCTGGTCCCAGCCGATGGCGAGGTAGTGGTCACGGACGAACTGCTTGTCGAACGACGGCGGGGAGGTGCCGACCTCGTAGCGCTCGGCCGGCCAGTACCGCGACGAGTCGGGGGTGCACAGCTCGTCGATCACGAGGAGCTCGTCGTCGACGACGCCGAACTCGAGCTTGGTGTCGGCGAGGAGCACGCCCTGAGCGGCGGCGTGGGCCCGGGCGAACCCGTAGATGGCGAGCGTCGCCTCCCGCACCTGCTCGAACACGTCGTCGCCCACCAGGGCGGCGGCCTCGGCGTCGGTGACCGCCTCGTCGTGGCCCGCCTCGGCCTTGGTGGTGGAGGTGAAGATCGGCTCGGGGAGCGCCTCGGCCTGGCGCAGGCCGGGCGGCAGGGCCCGGCCGCACACGGTCCCCCGCTCCGAGTACTCCGACCAGGCCGAGCCGAACAGGTAGCCGCGCGCGATGCACTCGAGCCGGACCGGTCGGGTGGCCCGCACCAGCATGGCCCGACCGGCGACCTCGGGGCCGGCGGTCTCGGGGAGGTCGGTGGGATCGGACGACACGAGGTGGTTGGGCCAGATGTGGGCGGTCTGCTCGAACCAGAAGGTGGACAGCCCCGTGAGGACCCGGCCCTTGTCGGGGATCGGGTCGGGCAGCACGACGTCGAACACCGACACGCGGTCGGACGCGACGACGAGCAGGCGGTCGTGCGCGACCTCGTAGAGGTCGCGCACCTTGCCGGTGTAGAGGTGCCGCAGCCCGGGCCGGCTCACGCCCGACCGTCCGCGGCGGGCCCGGCCGGGCCGTCGGTGTCGGCGGGATCGGCGAGGGCGTCGACCGCGCGGCCGGCGCGTGCCGTGGCCCGGGCCAGGTCGAAGCAGGCGTCGAGCGCGGCCGGGTCGAGCACGGCGGTGACCTCGGGGTCCTCGGCCAGCACCTCCCGGAACGGCCGCTCGGCCTCCCAGGTCCGCATCGCGTTGCGCTGCACGAGCCGGTAGGCGTCGTCGCGGGCCACACCACGCTCGACCAGCGCGAGCAGCACGGGCTGGCTGAACACGAGCCCGTGCGAGGCGTCGAGGTTGCGCTGCATGCGCTCGGGGTACACGACCATGCCCTCGACAACGGACCGGAAGCGGACGGCCATGTAGTAGGCGAGCATCAGCGAGTCGGGCAGGATCACCCGCTCCACCGACGAGTGGGAGATGTCGCGCTCGTGCCACAGCGCGACGTTCTCGAGCCCGGCACCGAGGTTGCCCCGCAGGATCCGGGCCAGGCCCGAGAGCTGCTCCGACTTCACCGGGTTGCGCTTGTGGGGCATCGCGCTCGAGCCCTTCTGCGCGCCGGTGCGGAACGGCTCCTCGGCCTCGCGCACCTCGGTGCGCTGGAGGTGGCGGATCTCGGTCGCGAACCCCTCGATCGCGGCGCCGAGCGAGGCGCAGGCGTACAGCACCTCGGCGTGCCGGTCGCGGGCGAGCACCTGGGTGGACGGCACCGGGCGGAGGCCGAGGCGCTCGCACACGAACGCCTCCACCGCCGGGTCGACGTTGCTGTAGGTGCCGACGGCACCGGAGAGCTTGCCCACCGCCATCACCGAGCGGGCGGCCGCGAGCCGGCGGCGCTCCCGCCGCAGCTGCAACGCCCACAGCGCGAGCTTGGCCCCGAAGGTGGTTGGCTCGGCGTGGATGCCGTGGGTGCGTCCGACCATCGGGGTGTCGCGGAACTCACGGGCCCGCGCCGCGACGGCGGCCTCGAGCGCGTCGACCGCGCCGAGCACGAGGTCGAGCGCCCGGGTGACCGTGACCGCGAGCGCAGTGTCGACGACGTCGCTCGACGTGAGGCCGTAGTGCACCCAGGTGCCGTGGGGCGGGCCGACGTGCCCCTGGACGACGTCGACGAACGCAGCCACGTCGTGGTCGGTGACCTGCTCGCGGGCGTCGATCTCGGCGACGGTGAACGCCGCCCGCTCGCGGATGGCGCGGGCCGCGTCGGCGGGCACGACGCCGAGCGCCGCCCACGCCTCCACGGCGAGGATCTCGACCTCCAGCCAGACCCCGAAGCGGGCCTCGTCGGAGAAGAGGTCGGCCACGGCGGGCAGCGAATAGCGGGGGATCACGTCAGCAGGCCTCCGGCCTCACACTAAACCGCGCTGCACGCCACGGGGCTCACACCCCGGCGGCGATGTCGGTGCGGCGGAGCCGACCGGGCCAGGTGATCCGGTCGGACGCGGCGTAGGCCCGGGCCCGGGCGTCGGCCACCGTGGGCCCGAGCGCGCTGACCGCGAGCACGCGCCCACCGGCGGTCACGACGTCGTCGCCGACCCGACGGGTTCCCGCGTGGAAGACGATTGCGCCCTCGACCGCCGCGGCCTCGGCCAGGCCGGTGATCGGGTCGCCGGTCCGCGGCGACGCCGGGTATCCCTCGCTCGCGAGCACCACGGTGACGCAGGCGTCGTCGGTGAACTCCACCGGGGGCAGCGCCTCACCCGCGGCCGCGGCCCGGCACAGCGCACCGAGGTCGGTGCGGAGCCGGGGGACCACCACCTCGCACTCGGGGTCGCCGAAACGCACGTTGTACTCGAGCATCTTCGGGCCCGTCGGGGTGAGCATGAGCCCGGCGTAGAGCACGCCCCGGTACGCGATGCCGCGCCGCGCGAGCTCGTGGAGGGTGGGCACCACGCAGTCGGCCATCACCGCGTCGACGAGGTCGGGACCGGCCACCGGCACGGGCGAGTACGCGCCCATCCCCCCGGTGTTCGGCCCGGTGTCGCCGTCGCCCACCCGCTTGAAGTCCTGGGCGGGGGCGAGCGCGCAGGCCCCCGCCGGATCGCCGTTGCAGACGACGAGCAGCGACACCTCGGGCCCGGTGAGGCCCTCCTCGATCACCAGCGTGCGGCCGGCGTCGCCGAACGCCGCCCCCGAGAGGTAGCCGCGCACCGCGGCGCGTGCGTCGGCGATCGACTCGGTGACCACCACGCCCTTGCCCGCGGCGAGGCCGTCGGTCTTGACCACGTAGAGACCGGGGAGCGCATCGAGGAAGGCCAGGGCGGCCGCCTCGTCGTCGGGACCGAACGTGCCGTGGGCCGCGGTGGGCACCCCGGCCGCGACCAGCACCTCCTTCATCCACGCCTTCGAGCCCTCCAGCCGGGCCCCGGCCGCGACCGGGCCGAAGGCCAGCCGGCCCCGGGCCGCGACGGCGTCGACGACCCCGTTCACGAGGGGCTGCTCGGGCCCGACCACCACGAGGTCGACGGCGCGCGCGTCGGCGAGGTCGGCCACCGCCACCGGGTCGTCGGCGGCAACGGGGACGCACTCGGCCAGCGCGGCCATTCCGGGGTTGCCCGGCGCGCACAGCACCTCGTCGACCGACGGCGCCAGGGCCAGGCCGCGGGCGAGGGCGTGCTCGCGTCCGCCGGATCCGAGGACGAGCGCCCTCATCCGCCGAGCACGAGCGTCTGGTCGCGGGCGGGCCCGACGCCGACGAACGACACCGGCACCCCGGCGAGCTCCTCGATGCGCGCGACGTAGGCACGCGCGGCGTCCGGGAGGTCGGCGAGCGTGGTCGCGGTGTCGATCTCGCACTCCCAGCCCGGCAGCGTCTCGTACACCGGGCGGACCTTATGGATCACCGACTGGTGGTACGGCACGTGGTCGTAGCGGGCGCCGTGCTCGTCCTCGTAGGCCACGCAGATGCGCAGCTCGGGGAAGGGGGCGAGCACGTCGAGCTTGGTGATCGCGATGTCGGTGCAGCTGTTGAGGCGCACCGCGTGACGGATCATCACGAGGTCGAGCCAGCCGGGGCGACGGCGCCGCCCGGTGTTGGTGCCGTACTCGTGCCCCCGGTCGACGAGCACGTCGCCCACGGGATCGCCGGCGTGGAGCTCGGTCGGGAACGGACCGGACCCCACCCGGGTCGTGTAGGCCTTGACCACCCCGACCACCCGGTCGATGGCGCGCGGCCCGACCCCCGCACCGGTGCACACGCCCCCCGCGACCGGGTTCGACGACGTGACGTACGGGTAGGTGCCGTGGTCGAGGTCGAGGAAGGTCGCCTGCGCGCCCTCGAACAGCACCCGCTCCCCGCGCTCGAGCGCACCGTGGACGAGGTGCACCGAGTCATCGATGAGCGGCTCGAGGCGCGGCACCATCGCGAGGTACTGGGCGGCGATGGCGTCGTTGTCGAGCGGCAGCCGGTTGTAGACCTTGGCGAGCACGGCGTTCTTCTCGCGCAGCGCGAGATCGAGCTTCTCTCGGAAGATCTTGGGGTCGAGCAGGTCCTGGACCCGCAGACCGACCCGCAGCGCCTTGTCGGCGTAGGCGGGCCCGATCCCCCGCTTGGTGGTGCCCAGCTTGTTCTTGCCCAGGTACCGCTCCGTCACCCGGTCGATCTCCTGGTGGTAGGGCATGATCAGGTGGGCGTTGCCGGAGAGGCGCAGGCGGGCGGTGCTCACGCCCTTGGCCTCGAGCATGTCGATCTCGGCCAGCAGGACCGCCGGGTCGACCACGACCCCGTTGGCGATCACCGGCGTGACGTGCGGGTAGAGCACCCCGCTCGGCACCAGCTGGATCTTGAACACCTCGCCGTCGACCACGATGGTGTGCCCGGCGTTGTGGCCCCCCTGGTAGCGCACGACCAGGGACGACTCCTCGGCGAGGTAGTCGGTGAAGCGCCCCTTGCCCTCGTCGCCCCACTGGGTACCGACGATCACCGTGCCCGGCATCGGGACCTCCCGGGGGCTCGACGGGCCTGCGCCGGGGGGCCGGGCCGGGGTTCGGACGGGGTGGGGTGCGCGACGGCGGTCACGTCGGCGGAAGGCTAGTCGGCGCTGTCCGGGCGGTCCCGGGGGCGGCCCGGGCGGGTGGCCCCCGGGCCGTGGTTCGGGGGCCCCTCCGGGTGTGCAATCATGACGCACACGTCATAGTCGTGGAGCCACCCCGCCGAGCCGGGACCGGCCGGCCGGGGCCCGAACGAGGAGGACCCGATGGGCATCAACGGATGGCGCGCCGCCGACAGCGACCTCCACATCATGGAGCCGCCCGACCTCTGGCAGCGCTACATGGAGCCCGAGTGGGCCCACGCCGCGCCGATCGGCACCACCGAGATGGTGCGCGACATGCGGGTGCGGGTGAAGAACCACACGATGCTGCGCATGGGCCGGGTCCGGGCCAACACCGGCGGGGTCTCGGCGTGGTCGAAGGAGCAGGACAACGTCTACGCCCGGGCCGAGGCGGCCGGGTGGAGCGCGGCGTCGCAGCTCCAGGCCATGGACGACGAGGGCCTCGACGTGGCCGTGCTCTTCCCGAGCCGCGGCCTGTTCGTGCTCGGACTCGACAGCACCGAGCAGATGGGCTCCGACGGCCTCGAGGGCGACTACGCCGCCGCCATCGCCCGGGCCTACAACAACTGGATGGCCGACTTCGTGCAGGAGGACCCGACGCGGCTGTTCGGGGCCGGGCTCATCGCGCCGCACGACCCGAAGCTCGCCCGCGACGAGGTGAAGCGCTGCGTCGAGGAGCTCGGCTTCAAGACAGTGATGCTGCACCCGGGCCACGTGAACCGGCGGCCCTGGCACCACCCCGAGTACGACCAGATCTGGGCCGAGTGCGAGCGCCAGGGCATCCCGATCAGCTTCCACGGCGGCGGGCAGACCTACCTCACACCCGACTACTCGCTCGAGGTGTTCGACAAGCTGATGCACTGGCACGTGTTCAACCAGCCGCTCGGGATCATGGCCGTGCTCACCAGCTTCACGAGCGGCGGGGTGATCCACCGGCACCCGAACCTGCGGGCCGCCCTGCTCGAGGGCAACTGCGGGTGGGCGCCGTGGTTCGTGCAGCGCCTCGACGAGCACTGGGAGTGGGTCGGGGCCATGGACGCTCCCGAGCTCGACCGGGCGCCGTCGGAGTACTTCCTGTCGAACTGCTTCCTCGGCGTGGAGGCCGACGAGGACAGCGTGCAGTACTACGTCGACGCGTTCGGCGACGACAACCTCGTCTTCTCCACCGACTACCCGCACGGGGACTCGAAGTACCCCGACGCGCTCAAGGCGTTCCTGAAACTCCCGCTGTCCGACGAGACGAAGCAGAAGATCCTCTGGGACAACTGGGCGCGCATGTACGGCATCGAGGTGCCGGCGTGAGCGACGACCTCGCCGCCGCCGGCAAGGCGGTCCAGGAGCAGCTCTGGGGCCCGATGACCGGGGGTGGTGGCGGCGGGTTCCCCGCCGCCCGCCTGGCGCCCGAGTTCTTCGGGCTCGTGCAGCAGTTCGCCTTCGGCATGTTCTGGGCCCGCGAGCAGCTCGGCGTGAAGGAACGCAGCCTGGTGACCGTGGCCCAGCTCGCAGCCCTGGGCAAGACCGACGAGCTCAAGGCCCACCTCCGCGGCGCCCGCAACGTGGGGTGGACCAAGGAGGAGCTGGTCGAGGTGCTCATGCAGACCGCGGTGTACGCCGGTGTCCCCGCCGCCGTGAATGCGCTCGGGGCGGCCGCCGAGGTGCTCGCCCCCGAGTGACCCCGGACCTCATGTGCTACGTTGTGCGTCGTGAACCGGGTCGGCGTCCGTGAGCTCCGTCAGAACCTGAGCGTCTACCTCGACCGGGTCAAGGCGGGAGAGTCCCTCGAGGTCACCGAGCGCGGCCATCCGGTCGCGGTGTTGACGCCGTTGCGCGACCCCGACGACCCGATCGAGCGCCTGCGGGCGCAGGGACGACTGCGGCCCGCGGCGCTCACGGTCGAGGCACTGCCCGCCCCGCTCCCGACTCCGTCCGGCGAACCCGACGGGGTGACCCGAGCGCTCATGGAGCAGCGCACGGGCGAGCGGTGACCGTCGCCTACGTCGAGACGTCGGCGGTGGCCAAGCTGGTGCTCGACGAGCCCCACGGGGCCGCCCTCCGCTCGGCGCTCCGGACCCACGGTGGCCGGCAGGTGACGAGCGAATTGACCGCGCTGGAGCTCGGGCGGGCGTGCCGGCGGGCGCTGGGCGACACCGGTCTCGCCGCGGCCCGGGCGACCGTCCTCGCGTTCGATCTCCTCACGGTCGACCGTCTGGTGCTCGCCACGGCCACCCGGCTCGAGCCCACCGGCCTGCGGTCGCTCGACGCGATCCACGTCGCGAGCGCGCTGGCCTTCGGGACCGACGTCCTCTTCTACTCCTACGACGGTCGGACCGTCGAGGCGGCGCGCGCGAACGGACTCGCGGTCGCCTCGCCGGGCGCGGCGTAGCGTCAGACCGCCACGCCGGTCCGCCGGCTGAAGACCAGCTCGCCGTCGGCCGAGGCGTCGACCACCACGACGTCGCCGTCGTGGTACACGCCCTTGAGCACGCCGAGCGCGATCGGGTCGGCCACCTGGCGCTGGAGCGCCCGCTTGAGCGGCCGGGCCCCGAAGTCGGGGTCGTAGCCGGTCTCGGCCAGATGGTCCCGGGCCGCTGCGGTGAGCTCGAGGCCCAGCCCCCGGTCGCCCAGCCGCTCGCGCAGGTGCTCGACCTGCAACGCGACGATCTCGCCGATGTGCTCGCGCCCGAGGCGGTGGAACATCACGATCTCGTCGATCCGGTTGAGGAACTCGGGCCGGAAGTGCTGGCGCACCGCGAGCATGACCACCTCGTCGGGCCCGCCCGCGCCGAGGTTGCTCGTCATGATGAGCACGGCGTTGGTGAAGTCGACGGTGCGACCCTGGCCGTCGGTCAGGCGTCCGTCGTCGAGCAGCTGGAGCAGCACGTTGAACACGTCGGGGTGGGCCTTCTCCACCTCGTCGAGCAGCACCACCGCGTAGGGCCGGCGCCGCACCGCCTCGGTGAGCTGGCCGCCCTCGTCGTAGCCCACGTAGCCCGGGGGCGCGCCGATCAGGCGCGACACCGTGTGCTTCTCCATGTACTCGCTCATGTCGATGCGGACCATGGCCCGGGCGTCGTCGAACAGGAAGTCGGCCAGCGTGCGGGCCAGCTCGGTCTTGCCCACGCCGGTGGGCCCGAGGAACAGGAACGATCCGATGGGCCGGTTCGGGTCGGACAGGCCGGCACGCGACCGGCGGATGGCGTTGGCCACCGCCTCGACCGCCGCCTCCTGGCCGATCACGCGCTCGTGGAGGGCGTCCTCCATGCGGACGAGCTTGGCCATCTCGCCCTCCATCAGCCGGTGCACGGGAATGCCCGTCCACTTGGCCACGATCTCGGCGACGTCCTCCTCGTCGACCTCCTCCTTGAGCATCTGCACGTCGGCCTGCAGCTCGTCGAGGCGGTGGGTGCGGGATTCGATCTCGTGCTCCAGGTCGCGCATCGTGCCGTAGCGCAGCTGGGCGGCCTGCTCGAGGTCGCCGGCACGCTCGGCCCGCTCGGCCTCGGTCCGGGCCGACTCCAGCTGCTCCTTGAGCCCGCGGATCTCGGCGATGGCGTCCTTCTCGTTCTGCCAGTGGGCGACCATGGCGTCGCGCTCCTCGGCGAGCTCGGCGAGCTCGTGCTCGAGGGCGGCGAGGCGCTGCTTCGATGCGTCGTCGGTCTCCTTGGCCAGGGCCGCCTTCTCGATCTCGAGCTGGCGGATGCGTCGCTCGACGACGTCGATCTCGAACGGCATCGAGTCGATCTCGATCCGCAGGCGGGAGGCGGCCTCGTCGACGAGGTCGATGGCCTTGTCGGGGAGCTGGCGGCCGGTGATGTACCGGTCCGACAGCACGGCGGCGCCGACCAGCGCAGCGTCCTGGATGCGCACGCCGTGGTGGACCTCGTAGCGCTCCTTCAGGCCGCGCAGGATCGCGATGGTGTCGTCGACGGTCGGCTCGCCCACGAACACCTGCTGGAAGCGGCGCTCGAGCGCCGGGTCCTTCTCGATGTACTTGCGGAACTCGTCGAGCGTCGTCGCGCCGACCATGCGCAGCTCGCCACGCGCCAGCATCGGCTTGATCATGTTGCCGGCGTCGACCGCGCCCTCGGCCGCACCGGCCCCGACGATGGTGTGGAGCTCGTCGACGAAGGTGACGACCTCGCCGTCGGAGTCGACGATCTCCTTGAGCACGGCCTTGAGCCGGTCCTCGAACTCGCCCCGGTACTTCGCCCCGGCGATCATCGCCCCGATGTCGAGCGAGATGAGCCGCTTGTTGCGCAGGCTCTCGGGCACGTCGCCCTCGACGATACGTCGGGCCAGGCCCTCGGCGATGGCGGTCTTGCCCACACCGGGCTCCCCGATCAGCACGGGGTTGTTCTTCGTGCGCCGGCTCAGGACCTGCACGACGCGGCGGATCTCCTCGTCGCGCCCGATGACCGGATCGAGCTTGCCCTTGCGGGCCTCCTCGGTGAGGTCGCGGCCGTACTTCTCGAGCGCCTGGTACTGCTCCTCGGGGTTGTCGCTCGTGATCCGGTGACTGCCCCGCACCGAGGCGAGCGCCTCGAGCACGGCCTCGTGGGTGACGCCCACGCCGCGCAGGAGATCGCCGACCGCGTCGGTGCTCTCGCTCATGGCCAGCAGCACATGCTCGGTGGAGAGGTAGTCGTCGCCGAGGGTTCGCCGCTCGGCGTCGGCCGCCTCGAGCACCTGGTAGGCGCCGGGGGAGAGCTTCGCCTCCTGGGTCGTGACGCCGTAGGCCTTGGGCAACCGGGCGAGGTCGGCCTCGACCCGGTCGCGGATGGTCTTGGTCGACACGCCGACCCGCTCGATGGTCGGGATGACCACGCTCTCGGGCTGACCGAGGAGGGCGGCGAGGAGGTGCACGGGGGTCACCTGGGGGTTGCCCCGCTCCTGGGCCATGGCCTGGGCCGCGCCCAGGGCCTCGCCGGTCTTGCGGGTGAACGTGTTGGGGTCGAGTGCCATCGGAGACCTCGGGTTCGCGTGCGGATCGGGACGGGTCGTGAGGGATTCGATGCGTGACGGACCGCCGGCCCGGCGTCAGGCCCGGCGTCAGGCCCGGCGGCGGACCACCACGGCCCGCGGCAGGGGCACGAGGTCGCGCCGGTGCTGTCGATGGGCGTCGGCCACGGCAGCCACGAGATCCTCGCGGGCCTGGTCGAGCGCGCCCTCGAGCTCGGCGATCCGGGCCCGGGCGCGCGCCACCTCGTTCTCCAGGTCGATGATCTTGCGCACCCCGACCAGGCTCACCCCCTCGTTGGTGAGCTCCTGGATCCGACGCAGCAGCGCGATGTCCTTCTCCGAGTAGCGCCGACTGCGGCCCTGGGTCCGCTGGGGCTCGATCAGGCCCTTGCGCTCGTAGATGCGCAGGGTCTGGGGGTGCACCCCGGCGAGATCGGCGGCGACCGAGATGATGTACAGGGCGCGCTCGCTGTGGTCCATCGCGTTCACACTCCCAGATCGGCTCGGGGGTCGTCGGGCATCGTGGCGGCGAGGGCCTCGACCGCGGCCCGCTGGGCGTCGTCGAGGGTGCGGGGCACCTCCACCGCGAACGTGACCAGCAGGTGGCCGGGATCACCCGAGGCCGGGGTGATCCCCCGCTTCGGGACCTTGACGGTGGTGCCGCTCTGCGTCCCCGGCTTCACCTTGACGGTCACCGGCTGGTCGAGGGTGGGCACGCGGACCGCAGCGCCCAGCGTGGCCTCGGAGAAGGTGATCGGGACGGTCACGGAGAGGTTGGACTTCCCCGAGCGGCCGAACACCGGGTGCCGGTGCACGTGGACGGTGACGTAGAGGTCCCCGGGCGGACCACCGAAGCGGCCCGGCGCGCCCCGGCCCGCGACCTTGATCCGCTGGCCGCCCTGGACGCCGACGGGGACCTTGACCTTCACCTCGCGGGGGCGCACCTCGACCCCGCGGCCCCGGCACGTCCGGCACTTGTCGGTGACCACGCTCCCCCGGCCGCTGCACTCGGGGCAGACCTGGGAGAACGAGAACGGTCCCTGGTCGACGACGACGTCGCCCCGACCCGAGCAGGCCCGGCAGGTCTGGGGAGTGGTCCCGGGCTTCGCGCCGGACCCGTGGCAGGCACTGCACACGGCCTCAGCCGTGAGGTGGACGGTCGTGGTGATGCCATGGACCGCGTCGAGGAAGTCGAGGTACAGGTCGGCCTCGAGGTCGGCGCCCGCGGCGGGGCCGTCGCGACCCGCGCGCCGGGTCCGCCGGCCCCGGCCCCCACCCCCGCCACCCGCGCCGCCGAACAGGCCACCGAAGATGTCGCCGAGGCCACCCTCGTCGAAGTGGAAGCTCTGCCCCCCGGCGCCGAAGCCGCCGGGGCCGAAGCCACCGCCGTACCCGGGACCGAAGCCACCCGCCCCGCCGCCCGACGCGACCATGTCGCGCACCTGGTCGTACTCCTTGCGCTTCTCGGCGTCGCCGAGCACCTCGTGCGCGGCCGACACCTCCTTGAAGCGCTCCTCGGCCACGGTGTCGCCGGGGTTGGCGTCGGGATGCAGCTCCTTCGCGAGCTTGCGATAGGCGCGCGTGATGTCCTTGTCGGTCGCCGAGGCATCGACGCCGAGCACCTTGTAGTAGTCCTTCTCGAACCACTCACGCTGCGGTGCCATCCGGTCCCGCTCCCGCTCAGCCCGCGACCTTGACCATGGCCGGGCGTAGCACGCGTCCGTTGCAGCGGTAGCCCGGGCGCATGGTCTCGACCACGACCGGCTCGCCGTCACCGGGCTCGTGGATGACCGCCTCGTGCACCTCCGGGTCGAACGGCGTGCCGTCGGTGGGGATGCGCTCGAGGCCAGCCCGCTGCAGGGTCCCGACGAGGTCGGCGTACACGAGCTCGACGCCCTTGCGGGTCTGCTCGTCGACCCCGTCGAGGGTGCCCAGGGCGAGGTCGAAGGTGTCGAGGACGGGGAGGAGCTGCTCCATGAGGATCGCCCGGCCCCGGTCGGACGCCTCCGACTGCTCGCGCGCGCTGCGCTTGCGGTAGTTCTCGAAGTCGGCCTGGATCCGCTGCGCGAGCGCTCGCATCTCGTCACGCTCGCGGGTGAGGTCGTCGGTCGCGTCCGACTCCGCCGGGGCGGTGTCGGCGAGGGCCTCCGGGTCGATCTCCGACCCGGAGCGCTCCTCGTCGTCGTGGCGCCGGCCCACGGTCAGGCCGACTTCTGGTCGGGCTCGTCGACGATCTCGGCCTCGGCGACCTCGTCGTCGGACGGCGCCGACGCACCGGCCGCGTCGGCCTGGGACTGGGCCTGGGCCGCCGAGTAGAGCCGCTGCGAGAAGTCCTGCAGGGCGCTGCTCAACGCCTCGTGGGCCCGGGTGACGGCGTCGGTGTCGGTGCCGGCGAGGGCGTCCTTGACCGCCTTGAGGGCGGACTCGAGCCGCTCCCGGTCGGCCGCCTCGACCTTGTCGGCCTGCTCCTTGAGCAGCTTCTCGGTCTGAAAGACGAGGGAATCCGCGTTGTTGCGGACCTCCGCCTCCTCGCGCCGCTTGCGGTCCTCCTCGGCGTGGGCCTCGGCCTCCTTCATCATCCGGTCGATCTCGTCCTTGGAGAGGGCGGTCCCGCCGGTGATGGTCATGGCCTGCTCGCGCCCCGTGCCGAGGTCCTTGGCCGACACGTGGACGATGCCGTTGGCGTCGATGTCGAAGGTGACCTCGACCTGGGGGACGCCCCGGGGTGCGGGCGGGATCCCGACCAGCTGGAACGTGCCGAGGAGCTTGTTGCGGTACGCCATGTCGGACTCACCCTGGAGCACCTTGATCTCGACCGACGACTGGTTGTCGTCGGCGGTGGTGAACACCTCCGAGCGCTTGGTCGGAATGGTCGTGTTGCGCTCGATGAGGCGGGTCATGATCTGGCCCTTGGTCTCGATGCCGAGCGACAGCGGGGTGACGTCAAGGAGCAGCACGTCCTTGACGTCGCCCTTGAGCACGCCGGCCTGGACCGCGGCGCCGACCGCCACGGCCTCGTCGGGGTTGACGCCCTTGTCGGCGTCGGTGCCGGTGAGGTCGCGCACGAGGTCGGCCACTGCGGGCATGCGGGTGGACCCGCCTACCAGGATGACCCGGGCGACGTCGCCCTTGGTGAGGCCGGCGTCGGCGATCGCCTGCTCGAACGGCCCGCGGCACGCGTCGAGGAGGTCGGCGGTGAGCTCCTGGAACTTGGCCCGGCTGAGGGTGAGCTCGAGGTGCAGCGGACCGTCGGCGGTCGCGGTGATGAAGGGCAGGTTGATGGAGGTCTCCTGCAGGGAGGAGAGCTCGATCTTGGCCTTCTCGCCCGCCTCCTTGAGGCGCTGCGCCGCCATCTTGTCGGCACCGAGGTCCACGCCGTGGGCGTTCTTGAACTCGGTGACCATCCAGTCGATCACCCGCTGGTCCCAGTCGTCGCCGCCGAGGTGGGTGTTGCCGGCGGTGGACTTCACCTCGTAGACCCCGTCGCCGAGCTCGAGCACGGACACGTCGAAGGTGCCGCCCCCGAGGTCGAAGACCAGGATCGTCAGGTCGTCGCCCTTGTCGAGGCCGTAGGCCAGGGCGGCGGCGGTGGGCTCGTTGATGATGCGCAGGACCTCGAGGCCGGCGATCTCGCCCGCCTCCTTCGTGGCCTGGCGCTGGGCGTCGTCGAAGTAGGCCGGGACGGTGATGACGGCCTGGGTGACGGAGTCGCCCAAGTAGGCCTCGGCGTCGCGCTTGAGCTTTCCGAGCGTGCGGGCCGAGATCTCCTGCGAGGTGTAGGCCTTGCCGTCGATGTCGATCGTCCAGTTGGTGCCCATGTGGCGCTTGACCGACCGGATCGTGCGGTCGGGGTTGGTGATGGCCTGGCGCTTGGCCACCTCGCCGACGAGGACCTCGCCGGTCTTGGAGAAGGCGACCACCGAGGGGGTGGTCCGGGCGCCTTCGGAGTTCGGGATCACCACCGGCTCACCCGCCTCGAGGACCGAGACGACGGAGTTGGTGGTACCGAGGTCGATGCCGACGGCCTTGGCCATGGGGTGTGCCTTTCGGATCAGGGTCCCCGGGGATGGGGCCCGCGGGATTGAGTGCGAGGCTATCAACTTTCTTGGGTGTATTGCTATTCCCGGTTCCGACCGGGCCGGAGATGGACCGGACCGGGGCTGGAGGGGGCGACAGCGGGCGACGGGCGTCGCAAGATTCGGACATGCCTTCGCGCGCGTCGTCCGCCGACCTCCTCGCCAGCGTGCCGCTGTTCTCGGCCTGCTCCAAGAAGGAGCTGGTCGCCCTGGCCCGAGCCGCCGAGGAGCGGGCGGTCCCGGCCGGGACCGTCGTGGTCCGGGAGGGCGCCGCCGGCGACGCCTTCTACGTCCTCGTGGCCGGCCAGGCCCGGATCGAGCGCAGCGGCCGGACGGTCGCGACCATCGGACCCGGCGACTTCTTCGGCGACCTCGCCCTGCTCGACCGGGCACCCCGGAACGCGACGGTCACCACCACGGCCGACACCGTGCTGGTCGTGCTCGGCCAGCGGACGTTCCTCGCCATGGTCGACGACTCACCCGCCTTCGCCCGGAAACTGCTCCTCGGCCTCGCCCAGCGGCTGCGCGCAGTCGACGCCCAGGCGCGTCCCTAGACGGCCCCGGTCCGGTCCGCCGGTCCGATCCGCAGTAGTTTTCTCCTCGTGCGCCGACCCAAGCCGACCCAGGTTGTCCTCGTCATCGGGGTCCTCGCGGCCCTCGGGACCATCTTCTCGGGGATCTTCCCCAAGCTGACGAAGTGGGACGGGGACTCCGAGGTCACCCGCCACGTCTTCGTCAACATCCCCGGGCCCCTCTACTGGCTGTTCTACGCCACCTCGGCGGTGATGCTGCTGGTCACCGCGTGGCTGGTGTCGTTGCGGGTCCGGAACTACGCCCGGGGCGGTCCCGACGACCGCCGCACGACCAAGGCGAACGTCCACCGGCGCCTGCGCGACTTCCGGGCCGGGGTCTGGATGCGCACCCTGCTGCGCGACCCGGCGGCCGGGGTGATGCACTCGTTCATCTACTTCGGGTTCCTGGTGCTGCTCGCCGCCACGACCCTGCTCGAGATCGACCACCAGCTGCCCGACGGCCTGAAGTTCCTCCACGGCAAGGTGTACCAGGGGTACTCGGCCACGGCCGACTTCTTCGGCCTGGTGTTCCTCGCCGGCATCGTCTGGGCGATCGTGCGCCGGTACGTGCAGCGGCCGTACCGGATCCGCATCAAGTCGAAGCCCGAGGACGCGGTCGTGCTCATCACGTTCCTCGTGATCGCGGTGACCGGGTTCCTGGTCGAGGGGTTCCGCATCGCGCTCGAGCGTCAGCCCGGGTTCGAGAAGTGGTCGTTCGTGGGCTACGGGCTCTCCGGTCTCTTCGACGGGTTCCGGCCCGTGCACCTGCAGAACTGGCACCGCGCCATGTGGGTCACCCACTTCGCCGCGTTCGTCGCGTTCCTCGTCCTGCTGCCCACCACGAAGCTGCGGCACATGGTCACGTCGCCGATGAACATGTACCTCAAGGACAAGGACCGGCCCAAGGGTGCGATGAAGCCCATGCCGAACCTCATGGAGACCGAGCTCGAGACCTTCGGGGCGGCCACGATCTCCGACTTCACCTGGAAGCAGCTCTTCGACACCGACGCCTGCACCATCTGCGGGCGCTGCACCTCGGTGTGCCCGGCGCACGCCACCGGCAAGCCGCTCGACCCCCGCGAGATCGTGCTCAAGGTCGGCGAGGTGATGACCGCCACCGGCGACCCCGTCGTCACGCCGCCGGTGGGGGTCGACAAGGCGATCACGATCACCGCCGACTCGGTGTTCGAGCGGATCACCTCCGAGGAGCTGTGGGCCTGCACCACCTGCAAGGCCTGCGACGAGATCTGCCCGGTCAACATCGAGATCCTCGACAAGATCCTCGACATGCGCCGGTACCTCTCCCTCATGGAGAGCGACTTCCCGGTGGAGCTGGGCAACACCTACCGCGCGATGGAGAACTCCTCCAACGTCTACAGCATGAACCAGGGCGACCGGGGCGAGTGGGCCGAGGCGCTCGAGGGCGTCGACATCGTCGATCCGTCGTCGGTGCTCGAGCACGAGTACCTGTACTGGGTCGGATGCGCCGGGTCCTTCGACGACCGCAACAAGAAGACCTCGCGCGCCGTGGCCACCCTGCTGCAGCGGGCCGGCATCGACTTCGCGATCCTCGGTCCGAGCGAGCTGTGCACCGGCGACTCCGCCCGACGCTCGGGCAACGAGTACCTGTTCCAGATGCTGGCGATGCAGAACATCGAGACGCTCAACGCGATGGGCGTCAAGAAGATCATCACCCAGTGCCCGCACTGCTTCAACACGCTCAAGAACGAGTACCCGCAGCTCGACGGCCACTACGAGGTGCTCCACCACTCGCAGCTGCTCACCGAGCTGGTCGACTCCGGTCGCCTCAACCTCGTCGGCGCATCGTTCGACGAGCGGGTCACCTACCACGACTCGTGCTACCTGGGTCGCCACAACGACGTCTACATGGCCCCGCGCAAGGTGATCGGCTCCCTTGCGGGCATCGACATCGTGGAGATGCCGCGCAACGGCACGAAGGGCATGTGCTGCGGAGCCGGCGGCGCCCGCATGTGGATGGAGGAGCACACGGGCAAGAACGTCAACACCGAGCGGGCCCAGGAGGCGCTGGCCACCGGCGCGTCACGGGTCGCGGTGGCGTGCCCGTTCTGCTACGTGATGCTCGAGGACGGCGTGAAGGGCCAGGGCAACGAGGACGTCCGCGTGCAGGACATCGCCGAGATCCTGGTCGAGGCGATCGAGCGGGGCGAGCGGGCCCCGGCGCCGGCCACGGCCGCGTTCGAGCCCGGCCTCTGAGCGAGCGGGTGACCCGGCCACGTCGGGGCGGCCGGCCGGTGAGGACCTAGACCGGCGCCCGCACGACGATGTCGGCGCCGTCGCGCGCGGCCCGCCATCCGTCCCACACGAAGCGGGTCGCCCGCCCGGGACCGTGCTCGAGCAGCGCCCGCGCGAACCGACCCTTGACCGCCTTCGCCCCGTGCCCGGCCGCTCCGTTGCCGTCGGCCCGTACGAACGCCACCCGCACCACCTCGACCTCGGCCGCCAGCGCGTCCCAGTCGACCGCCGCCGCGTGCTCTTGGGGGAGGAGGTCCACCACCGTGCGGCCGCGGGCGTGGTGGACGATCGCGGCGGTGACGAGGTCGCGCCAGAAGCGGTCGAGGCGGCCGACCCCCGGGAGAGAGGCCGAGAGCTTGCCCCGGTGGTCGGCCACGGGGTCGGCCGCCGTGGTGATCCCGTAGACCGCCGACGGCACGAGGATCCGCCGCCGCTGCGGGGCCGCCAGCGGTCCGAGGTGCTCCCACACCACGCCCGAGTAGCGCTCGGCCGCGGGCCGCACCGGCGCGGTGCCGTCGGCGAGGGCGGCCATCGCCATCCGGGCCCGGTCGAGCAGGTCGCCGCGGACGCCGAGGACCTTCGCCGCGACGACCGGGTCCGTGGTGGTGGCCGCGAAGGCGGCGATCACCTCGGCGCGCGCCGCACCCAACCGGGTGGCGAAGGCGCCCGGCCGGGTCGGCGCCCGTCCGCCCTCGGTCTTGCCCTCCGAGGGTGGGAGCAACAGGACGGGATCGGTGGCACCCATGGGTCGCGTCGGCTCCGGATCGGGTCGCTCGAGGTTGCGGGGAATCGTGGGCGATCAGTCGGGATCGATCAGGAACCCGCGCGCGTCGCGGCGCTCGGGTCCCACCACGCGGGCCCGGCCGTCGCCGAACGGCTCGTTCCAACGCCGCACCGCCGGGCCGGGTCCCATCGTGCGCATGTCGTCGGTGAAGGCCCGGGTCCCGGGGGCGAGATGGGCGCGAGCGTCGATCTCGGTGGCGAAGCGCTGCAGCGTGCGGGCGCCCATGAGCTCGAGCCCGGCATTCACGAGGCGCTTGTTCGCGGCGAGGAGGTGGGGGTCGATCCGGGCCAGCCGGTCGAGGAGACCTTCGACCTCGCCGTCGAGCGCGTCGGCGGGAACCGACTTGAGGGCGAGACCGATGTGGGCCGCCTCGCGACCGGTGATGGTGTCACCCGTGAGCAGGAGGCGCTTGGCCCACTGGGGTCCGCAGTGGTAGAGCCACATCATCGACGGCGTGCTTCCGAGGGTGCGTGACGGGGGGAAGCCGATGCGGGCGTCGTCGGCCACGATCACCATGTCGCAGAAGAGGGCGAGGGCGGTGCCGAGGGCGAGGCAGTGACCGTGCACCTGGGCGATCACCGGCTTGTGGACGTCGAACGCGGCCAGGGTGGCGCGCTGGTCGTGCCCGAGGCGCCAGACGTCGTCGTCGATGTCGGGACCGGTGCGGCCGGCCACCCCGTCGGCCGGGTCGGCGCCCCGCAGGTCGGCCCCGGAGCAGAAGCTCGGCCCGCGGCCCTTGATCACCGTGGCGTGCACGGCATCGTCGCGATCGGCGTCCCACAGCGCGGCGGCGATGCGCTGGATCATCGACCCGGTCAGCGCGTTGTGGACCTCGGGGCGATTGAGCACGATGCGCAGTCGTCCGGGTCCCGGCTCGAGGAGAACGTCGTCGTCGGCCACGGGGCGAGCCTTGCACGGAGCGCGGCGGGGTCGCCAACGGACGCTGGCCTCAGCGGGAGCGGGTGTGCACCAGGTTGGCGACCGCGAAGAACGCCTCGGGCTCGACCGCAAGCGTGAGCAACGGGTAGCCGCCGGTGAGCATGGCCGCCTCGCCGGTGCCGGTGAGGCGCGCGCCGGTATCCGCGGCGAGCTCCTCGAAGTGGGTCCGGTCGTCGCACGCGCGGACCACCCGATCGGCCCCGACCGCGCTCGCGGCCGCGGCCTGGGCGTCGTGGCGGGCGAGCACGGTGACCGGCGAGGCCGGGACCAGCGCCTTGATCGCGGCGACCGTGGCCAGCCCGATCGCCGCGGCCCCGCTCACGAGGACGGGGTCCCCGTCGGTGGGCGGCGCGCGCAGGAGCCCGTGCACGGCGATCGACACCGGCTCATGGAGGGGTGCGGCATCGTCGCCCACCGAGTCGGGGAGGGGGAACAGCATCGACTCGTGGGCCACGGCCTGCTCGGCCCAGCCGCCACCGAGCCCGCTCGTGAAGCCGAGCGCGCTGCCGGGGGTGAGCACGCCGCTCCCGGCGTTGTGACACCCCGACGCCCAACCGTTCGCACAGGGCGGGCAGGGCGGGTCGATCCCGCGCGCCTCGCAGTTGATGTCGGGGAGCACCGCCACGCGCGTGCCGGCGGCAACCCGACAGTCGGGTCTGGCTTCGACGACGACGCCGGCGAGCTCGTGGCCGAGCACGAACGGGAAGTCGTGGGAGGCCATCGACGCGCCGAGGGCGGGGGCGTGGCCCATGTTGTCGGAGAACAGGTGGAGATCGCTGCCGCAGATGCCGCAGCCGGTCACTGCGACCCGGGCCCAGTCGCCGCGGGGGAGGGCAGGCTCGTCGACCTCCACCAGGGACGCGGGGTGCTCGGGGTCGGCGAGGTCGAACTGGATCGCGCGCACGTCGGGAGCCTAGGTGTGCACCGAGGACCGCGGTTCGGAGTCAGGGCCGGTCGGGCCACCGCAGGCCGCCGGGGTGGCCGACCGCGTCGCGCGCCGCGGCGTGCCCGGCCGTGACGGCCTCGGGCACCGTGGCGCCTTCGGCGCGCGCGAGCACGTAGGCGGCGTCGAACGCGTCGCCCGCACCCGTGGTGTCGACCGCGCCGACGGGCTCGACCCGCACCGTTCCCGCGGCCGACCCGGCCCACCACCGCGACGGCGCCGCGCCGTCGGTCACCACCAGCTCTGCGACCCGCGTCGCCCACTCGGCGGCGACGACGTCCAGCACACCGAGATCCTGCGTCGAGGCCAGCACCATCGACGCCGCGCCCACCGCGGCGTCGACCCACCGCGCGGCTTCCTCCGTCGAACCCCACAGGCGCGGCCGGACGTTGGGATCGAGCACCACGCGCGTGCCGTGCGTCGCGGCGTGGGCCAGCACCTCGATCAGCGAGGTGCGCTGCGGATCGTCGAGCACGGCGAGGGTGATCCCGCTCACCATCACGACATCGGCGGTGGCGGCCGTCTCGGCCAGCGCGTCGGGGACGCGTTCGGAGGTCATCGACGTGCCCAGCACTCCCACGTCGCGCACACCGGCGACCGCGAGGTCATCGA
>VGBI01000001.1 GCA_016870595.1 Actinomycetota bacterium | reverse complement strand
GAGCGACCGGGATGGGTGGCCCACCCGCCCCCGGCCCCGCGCCGACCCGGGGCCCGGCGCCGCAGGGGCACGGCCACCACGCCGAGCAGGAGGGCCCCCGACGCCATCACGATCGCCGGGGCCCCCCACCGCTTCGCCGAAGAGCTGCCCCAGGGTCATCGGCAGGAACACGAAGATGCCGATCACCCCCGGGGCGAGCGCGAGGCCCTCGTCGACGACGATGCCGATGCCGACCCACGCCGTCGCGGTGCACAGGCCGAGGACCGGCGTCGACCCAGCGGGCCACGGGATCGCCGTCGGTCCGGGGTCCCCGCCGCTCCCAGGACCGGTCGCCCGGCGCGCGGCGCGACCGACCCGAGCCGAGCGTCGGCGCGGGCCGGTGCGGCACCACCCAGAAGGCGAGCACGAGCACGACGACGACGGTGAGCACTCCGAGCGCGAGCATCGGGTGCAGCATCACCCGACCGGGCACCCCGTTCCAGGGACCAAGGTCCCGGCGCGTCGCGGTGCGTGGGAGCCGGGAAGGGGACTCGAACCCCTGACCTGCTCATTACGAGTGAGCTGCTCTACCGACTGAGCTATCCCGGCGGGGAGGCGCAGTGTACGCGATCGGCCCTGTGCGCCCGGGGCCTACCGAAGCGGGGACACGCCGCCCCGGGCCGCCGGGAGGTGCACCAGCAGCCGCTCGACCAGGAGGGCCTCGTTGGGATTGCGGGCGAGTGACTCGCGCGCCGTCCGGCAGGCGTCGAGCGCCATCGCTGCGGCCGCGGGCGTCAGGGGCAGCACCGGTTGCTCGGGATCCCGGTGCGCCGCACCCGCGAGCGCGTCGCGGTACAGGTCCTCGAGCGCGGCAATGCCCTCGGCCAGCGCCCGTCGGCGCGCCGCCCGGTGCTCGCGCTTGTGCCGGTCGGTGAGCCGGTTGACGACGGCCGCACGCGACCGCTCCGGGTACCCGGCGTCGTCGAGCTCGGCGGCGAGGGCCTCGGCCTCCTCGGCGTGGCGTTCCTCCAGGGCGGTGACGGTGGCCCGGCACACCTCGGCGATCGAGTCGGCCGCGGCCACGGCGGTGCCGGCCCGGCCGTCGAGCCCGGTCGCCGCGGCCACGAACGCGTTGCGTGCGGGCGCCAGGGGACCGGCGAGGGCCCGGGCCCGACCGAGCTGACCCCCGGACCGGGCCGCAGCGCGGGCCGCCCGGTCGGGATCGACCCCCTCGGCCTCGAGCGTGGCCCGGATCGCGGCCGCCGGGCGGGGGGCCACGTCGATGCGCTGGCACCGCGACCGCACCGTCTCGGGGAGGTCGTCGGGAACGGCGGTCACGAGCAGCAGCACCGTGCGGGTCGGCGGTTCCTCGAGCGTCTTGAGCAGCGCGTTGGCCGACACCGCGGCGTTGGCACTGAGGCGGTCGGCCTCGAACAGGACCACCACCTTGCGCGCGCCCTCGATCGGGCTGCGCGACGCCTCGGGGATGATCCGCTGGCGGACGTCCTCGTTGACCCGGAACCCGGTGCCCTCGGGCTCGAACTCGACCACGTCGGGATGCATCCCCCGCCACGCCAGATCGGCCGCCCGGGCGTCGTCGGGCGCGACCAGCGCGGCCGCAAAGCACCGGGCCGCGTCCTCGACCCCCGAGCCCCGGGGGCCGACGAGCAGGTAGGCGTGCACCGGGCGCTCGGCGGCGCGCTGCAGGGTGGCGACGGCACGCTCCTGCCCGACGAGCCGGTCCCATGTGGTCACGGAGCGAGCTCCCGCACCACGGTGCCCCAGACCGCGACGGCCACCTCGTCGGGACCCGGAGTGGCGTCGACCACCGCCCAGCCGTGTGCGGTCGCGAGAGCGTCGTACGCCGCGGCCACGGCAGCGAGGAAGGCGTCGCCCTCCCCCTCGATGCGGTCGGCCGGGCCGCTGCGGCGGGCGGCGAGCACCGCCACCGGGGCCCGGAGGTACACGACCAGGTCCGGGACGAGCCCGCCGGTCCCGAAGTCGTTGATCGCCGCCACCGCATCGACCCCGAGGCCCCGGGCCCCGCCCTGGTACGCGAGCGACGAGCCCACGTAGCGATCGCTCACGACCCAGTCGCCCCGCTCCAGCGCCGGGCGCACGACGGTGTCCACGTGCTGGGCCCGGTCGGCCGCCATCAGCAGCGCCTCGGCCCGCGGCACGACCGCGTGCGGGCCCCCGAGCAGCAGGCGACGCAGGTCGCGGCCGAGGTCGGTGGCCCCGGGCTCGAACGTGGGGCACACCGTGCGCCCCCGGGCCCCGAGCGCGCGGGCGAGGCGGTCGGCCTGCGTGCTCTTCCCGCAGCCGTCACAGCCCTCGAGCACGACGAAGCGACCCGGCGGGGTCCCGGTCCCCCCGGCGCTCACGCCGCCACCCCGGAGTCCGGGCCGTCGGTCTCCCGACCGGTCGGGGTGACCCGCTTCATCGACCATCGGGCGTAGAGGCCCGCGAACAGGGTGATGAGGCCGCCGCACCAGAGCGCGATCCGCACCCCCGGGAAGGAGTAGTCGACCTGGCCGACGCTCACCGTGCCCACCCCCACGAGGTCGTCGACGACCCAGTCCCAGAAGTCGGCGAACAACGGCGACACCACCAGAGCGACCAGCAGGCACATCCGGATCACCGTGTAGAGCGTGGCGAAGATGCGGCCCCGCAGGTCGTCGGCCACCGTCTCCTGCAGCACCGTGAACCCCGTGACGTACGACGTCCCGGCGCACGCGCCCAGGAGCACGACGGCGAGGGCGGCGGGGAACAGCGCCGACAACGTGGCGGCGATCATGAGGAACGCTCCGGTTCCCATCACTGCGTAGTCGAAGACCGTCTCGCGGGGAATGCGCTGCTGCACGAACAGCAGGACGACGACCCCACCGGCGGCGCCGAAGCCGAGCGCGCTCATGAGCACGCCGAAGGTGGCGGCGTCGCCGCCGATCCCCTCCTGGGCGAACGCGGGACCGAGGGGGATCATCGCCCCACCGCCGATCAGGCCGAGCCCGAGGCCGACGATCACCCCCCGGACCCGGGGCTCCCGACCGATGTAGCCCAGGCCCTCCCGGATGTCACGGGCGGTCTCGGAGACCCGCAGCCGCGTGTCGCGGGCGCTGGCCCCGCGGGGGATCGGGAGCCGGAGCACGATGAGGGCGGAGACGAGGAATGTGCCCGCGTCCACGAACAGCGCCAGGGACTCCTGGTCCACCTGGAGTCGTCGGAGCTGGTCGAATCCGCCGAGCCAGGCCGCCAGCGCTGCGAGCAGGGAGAACACGACCGACGCGAACGGGAACGTGCCGTACGACGCGACGAGCGAGAGCGTGTTCGCCGACGACAGCTGGTCGTTCGACACGAGGTGCGGCACCGAGGCGTCCTTGGCCGGACCCCACAGGAGGGTGAAGACCTCGAGCAGGAAGCTGACGAGGACGAGGGCGGCGAGCGTCTCGACGAACGGCAGCAGCACCAGCAACGCGGCCCGGCCGACGTCGGCGCAGACCATCACGAGGCGCCGGTCGAGCCGGTCGATGAGCACACCGCCGATGGTCCCGAGGAAGAACCCGGGGACCACCCGGGCGAGCATCACGAGGCTCACCGCGGCACCCGAGTTGTCGGACAGCCGCGCCGCGATGGCGAGGATCGCGATCAGCCCGATCCAGTCGCCGGTGCTCGAGATCACCTGCGCGATCCACAGCCGGAAGTACGAGCGGGTGCCGAAGACCCGCCACGGCGCCGCCGGGACCGGATCGGCGCCGGGGCTGCTCGGGATGAACGGGGCCTGGTCCTTGCTCACCTGCGCGTCAGCCTAGGACCGGGGTCCGGCCCCCGGGTCCGGCCGGTCACGGTGCCGGGTTCGGGCCGCCGTCGAACTGGCGGACCAGCGCTGCGTTCGCCGCCTGTCCCTCGGCCGTCGCCAGTCGCTTCGCCGCCGCCGTCGCCTTGGTCGGCGTCTTCTTCGCCGGCTTCTTGGCGGTGGTCTTCTTCGCCGGCTTCTTCGCGGTGGTCTTCTTCGCCGGCTTCTTGGCGGTGGTCTTCTTCGCCGGCTTCTTCGCGGTGGTCCTCTTCGCGGCCGGGCCCCGGGCCGCCCGCTCCCGGAGCAGCTCCACCGCGCGCTCGAGGTCGAGCTCCTCGGGGACCACCCCGCGGGGCAGGCTGGCGTTGGTCGTACCGTCGGTGACGTAGGGGCCGAAGCGGCCCTCGAGCACGCGCACCGTGGCGCCCGACTCCGGATGGGGCCCGAGGTCGGCGAGGGGCGGCTTGGCCGCACCCCGACCCCGGCGCTTGGGTTGGGCGAACCGGGCCTCAGCCTCCTCGACCGTGACGCTGAAGATCTGGCGCTCGGACTCAAGGCTGCGGGTCTCCGCCCCCCGCTTCAGGTACGGGCCGAAGCGGCCGTTCTGCGCCGTGACCTCGACGCCTCCCGACTCCCCGACCACCCGGGGCAGGGCGAGCAGCGCCAAGGCCTCCTCGAGCGTGACGGTCTCGGGGGTCATGTCGGCGAACAGCGACGCCCGGGGGGGCTTCTCCCCCTTCACCGCCGGGTCGATCTCACCGAGCTGCACGAAGGGACCGAACCGGCCGGTGAGGGCCAGCACCGTCAGGCCCGTCGCCGGATCGGAGCCGAGCACGCGGGGTCCGGCGGCGCCCCGGGCGATGCACTCCTGCGCCCGGGCGATCGTCAGCTCGTCGGGGGCCAGGTCGGCCGGGACGGGCCCCTTCTCGTCGCCCCGCTCAACCGTCGCGCCGTTGCTCCACACCCGCACGACGATCGCCCGACCCTCGTCGTCGGTCCCGATCGGCACCGCGTTCACCACGGCCGGGTCGATCGTCGCGAGGTGCTCCTCGTCGATGAGCTCCCGGAGGCCCGCCTGACCGTTGCCGAAGTAGAAGGCGTGCAGCCACTTCTCGGCCTCGCCCTCGCCACTCGCGACCGTGTCGAGCGCCTCCTCCATCGTGGCGGTGAAGTCGTAGTCGATGAGGTGGGGGAAGTGCTGCTCGAGCAGCTGGACCTTGGCGAAGGCGGTCCACGACGGCACCAGCGCCGAGCCCTTCTTCCAGACGTAGTCGCGCCGCAGCAGCGTCTCGATCACCGAGGCGTAGGTGGACGGACGCCCGATGCCCCGCTCCTCGAGCTCCTTCACGAGGCTCGCCTCGGTGTAGCGCGCCGGCGGCTGGGTCTGGTGGCCCGACGCCTCGAGGGCGCGGGCGACCAGCACGTCGCCCTCGGCGAGGGGCGGCAGCACGACGTCGCGGTCCTCGAGGTCGGCGTCGGGGTCGTCGGACCCCTCGACGTAGGCCTTGAGGAAGCCGGGGAACTCGATCGTGCGGCCGGTGGCCTGGAAGGTCACCGCGGTCCCGGCGGCGCCGGTGGCCCCGAACCGCACCGTGACCCGCCGGATCCGGGCGTCGGACATCTGGCAGGCGATCGTGCGCTTCCAGACGAGGTCGTAGAGCACCGCCTCGTCGTGGCCGACTTCACGGGCGACGTCGTCGGGGTGACGGAACTGCGCGCCAGCGGGGCGGATGGCCTCGTGGGCCTCCTGCGCGTTCTTGACCTTTCCGCGGTACGAGCGCGGGGCGTCGGGCAGGTACGCATCGCCGTAGCGCGCCCGGATCTCGGACCGGGCCGCACCCACCGCCTCCGACGAGAGGCTGGTGGAGTCGGTGCGCATGTAGGTGATGAAGCCGTTCTCGTAGAGCCGCTGGGCGATCGCCATCGTGCGGGCCGAGCTCCAGCGCAGCTTGCGCCCCGCCTCCTGCTGGAGGGTCGAGGTGATGAACGGGGCCTTCGGTCGCTCGGTGGTGTCACGCGACTCCACCGAGGCGACCCGGAACTCGCGGCCGGCGAGCTCGGCGACGAGGGCGGCGGCGGCGGCCTCGTCGAGGTGCACCACCTCGCCGGGCTTGAGCAGGCGCCCAGTGGCGGCGTCGAAGTCCCGGCCACTCGCGACCCGCTGGGCCCCCACGAGCGCAAGCGTCCCCGGGAACGCGACCGCGTCGTCGGTGGCGAGGGCGTCTCCCGCCGCGAAGGTGCCCGCGACGTCCCAGTAGTCGGCGGTGCGGAAGGCCATGCGGGCCCGCTCCCGGTCGACCACGAGTCGTGCGGCCACGCTCTGGACCCGGCCGGCCGAGGTGGCCCCACCGGCCCGGCGGCGCATGACGAGCGACATCTCGTACCCGTAGAGGCGGTCGAGGATCCGGCGGCCCTCCTGCGCCTCGACCAGCTTCATGTCGAGATCACGGGAGTTCTCGATCGCCTCCTCGATCGCGGCGCGGGTGATCTCGTGGAAGACCATCCGCTTCACGGGCACCTTGGGCTTGAGCACCTCGAGGACGTGCCACGAGATCGCCTCCCCCTCGCGGTCCTCGTCGGTGGCGAGGTAGACCTCGCTGGCGTCCTTGAGCGCAGCCTTGAGCAGGCGGACCTGCTCCTTCTTCGCGTCGGGCACCACGTAGACCGGCGTGAAGTGGTCGTCGACGTCGATGCCGAGGCGTCGGACCCGCGGGTCGGTGACCGACTTGGGCACGTCGCGGGCGCTCTGGGGGAGATCCCGGATGTGGCCGTAGCTCGCGCGCACCGTCACGCGGTCGCGCCCGAGGAAGCCTTCGATGGTCTTCGCCTTGGCGGGCGACTCGACGATCACGAGGGGCTTGGCCACGGTCTTCCTCGGGGCTGCGGGGCTCGTCGGGGAAGGGCCGCTGGGCGGGCGGAACGACCCCGACGGTCGGTCTGGCCCGACAGTCTGGCCGCCCGCCGGGCGGCGTGCCCTACTCCGGGTCGGGCAGGTCCCCGGCCTTGGCCAGGCGGGGCCGCAGGAACCGGGTCCAGGCGAACCACCCCACGGCCGCCACGACGGCCAGGATCACCAACCACTGGAAGATGCCGACCACGTTGCCGACCTCCTCCCAGCGGTTGCCCAGGATCGCCCCGGCGCCGATGAGCGCCGTGTTCCAGATCAGGCTGCCGATCACCGTGCAGATGGTGAAGGGCACGAGGGGCATGCGGCGGAAGCCGGCCGGGATCGACACCACCGACCGGACCAGGGGCACGCAGCGGCCGAGCAGGACGGCGGCGTTGGCCCGCTTGTCGAACCACGCCTCCGACCGGTCGAGGTCGCGCTCCTTGACCCCGACCCAGCGGCCCCGGGCCACCACGAAGCGGCGCAGGCGCTCGGGCCCGATCCACGCCGCGAGGCCGTAGAGGATCCACGCGCCCACCAGCGACCCCGCGGTGGCGGCGAGGATCATCCCGACCACCGACGCCTCGCCCTTGCCGGCGTAGAACCCGGCGAAGGGCAGCACCACCTCGGAGGGGATCGGGGGGAAGACGTTCTCGAGGGCGACGAGGAACGCGACCCCGACGTACCCGATCGCCGAGATCACATCCTCCACCCACTGGACCAGGTCACCGAGCACTCGGGCGTCCTTCCTGACGCGCGTCCCGGGCGACCCCCGGTGCGCTACTCACCGGCCGAGGAGCCCTCCGGGCGACCGTGCTCGGCCATGGCTGCGGCCACCACGTCGGACTCCTCACCGAACCCGCCGCCCGCCCGCTTCGAGAAGGCGATGGAGGCGAGGAGGATCACCAGCGACACGCCCGCGATGACGAAGCGGACGTTGTTGTCGCGCAGGGCGATCACGGCGGGGAGCACGAGCAGCGAGACCAGGTTCATCACCTTGATCAACGGGTTGAGCGCGGGGCCGGCGGTGTCCTTGAACGGGTCGCCGACGGTGTCGCCGATGACCGCCGCCTTGTGGGCCTCGGAGCCCTTGCCGCCCTCGTGGCCGTCCTCGATGTACTTCTTCGCGTTGTCCCACGCGCCACCGGCGTTGCTGAGGAAGTTGGCCATCAGCTGCCCGGTCAGGATCACCGCGGCAAGGAATGCGCCGAGGGCGAAGTAGTTGATCCCGAACCCGATGATGAGCGGGGTGAGCACCGCGAGCAGCGCCGGGGTGGCCAGCTCCCGCAGCGACGCCTTGGTGCAGATGTCGATGACCGGGCCGTAGTCGGGACGCTTGGTGCCGGCCATGATCTTGCCGTCGGCGAACTGGCGCCGCACCTCCTGCACCACGGTCCCCGCAGTCCGTCCCACGGCCCGGATGGCAAGAGCGCTGAACAGGAAGGCGATCGAGCCCCCGATGAGCAGGCCGATGAAGGTCGCCGGGTCGGCGACGTTGATCTGGGTGGCCGGGTTCTCGAACAGCTTCGCGCCCGCGTCGAGGTTCAGCTCCACGCCGATGACCTCGATGAACGAGGCGAACAGCGCCACCGAGGCGATGACGGCGGAGCCGATGGCGAAGCCCTTGGTGACAGCCTTGGTGGTGTTGCCCACGGCGTCGAGGCTCACCATGATGCGCTCGGCGTCGCCCTCGAACTCGCCCGACATCTCGGCGATGCCGGCCGCGTTGTCGGCGACGGGGCCGAAGGTGTCCTCCGACACGACCACCCCGGTGGTGGCGAGCATGCCCATGCCGGTGAGGGCCACGAGGTAGAGCGAGAACTGGATGTTGCCGTCACCGAGGCCGATGGCGACGCCGATCGCCACCGCGATGGCGACGATGGCCCACACGGTGGACTCGAGCCCGGTCCCGATGCCCGAGAGCACGGTGGTGGCCGGTCCGGTGCGGGCCGACTCGGCGATTTCCCTGACCGGCGCCCGCTCGGTGGAGGTGAAGTACTCGGTGAGGTGGCTCACCACCTGGGCGAGCACCAGACCGACGACGACGGCGGCGAAGACCTTCCAGCCGGCGTTGGTGGTCTGGCCGTTCTCCCCCGTGTTGCCGACGTAGAGGAGCGCGACCACGAGCGTCCCGACGACGGTCAGCAACCCGGCGGTGATGAAGCCCCGGTTGATCGGGGCCATCGCCGACTTGTCCTTGTCGGTGGCCCGCACTGCGAACACCCCGACGATCGAGGCGAGCACGCCGATGGCCCGGGCGACCAGCGGGAAGACGAGCCCGAGGGCCGGATTCATGCCGATCGACTCGAACGCGGCGACGCCGAGGATGATCGACGCCACCAGCGTGACCTCGTAGCTCTCGAACAGGTCGGCGGCCATCCCGGCGCAGTCGCCGACGTTGTCGCCCACGTTGTCGGCGATGGTGGCGGGGTTGCGGGGGTCGTCCTCGGGGATGCCCTGCTCGACCTTGCCCACGAGGTCGGCGCCAACGTCGGCCGCCTTGGTGAAGATGCCGCCACCGACCCGCATGAACAGCGCGATCAGGGAGCCACCGAAGCCGAAGCCGACGAGGATCGCCGACGACGTGTTCTGGAAGATCAGGATGATGACGGTCGCGCCGAGCAGGCCGAGGCCGACCGTGAACATCCCGGCCACGCCGCCGGTGCGGAACGCGACCTTCAGGGCCCCCTTGAGCGACCCGGTCCGGGCCGCAGCCGCAGTGCGGACGTTGCCGCGGACCGCGAGGTACATGCCGATGAAGCCGGTGAGACCGGAGAGGATGCACCCGGCCACGAAGGCGATGGTGCGGAAGGCCCCGGACTGCACGAACGACAGGGCGACGTCACCGTTGGGCTTGAGGACCTCGGTCGAGGTCACGAACACCAGCACGGCGACCGGGACGAGGATCAGGGCGATGGTCCGGAACTGGCGCCGGAGGTAGGCCATGGCCCCCTCCTGGATCGCCCCGGCGATCTCGATCATCTTCGGGGTCCCCTGGTCGGAGGCCAGCACCCCCCGCACCAGTCCGAAGCCCACGATCAGGGCCAGGAGGGCCGTGACGGCGCAGAAGGCGAGGAGGTACCACTCCGTGCCGCCCAGCACGAACTTCTGGTAGCCGCCCTCCGCCGCAAGGATGAGGTGGTGCATCCGGTGCTCGCTCCTTCACTCGGCCGCGGCGCTCCCGCCGGGATCTCCGGCGAGGCGTTCGGGGCCCCCTGGGCGCGTCCTCGGCCCCGGCGGCTGCCGGCACCCGGTGTACGCGCGCGTTGCCGCACCCGGTCCGGGCGCGGCCGAACCCTATGGCGGCAGGCCGAGCGGGGTCCAATCCGGATGCCCGGATGCCCGGGATGCCCCCGATGCCTGGATCGCCCGGTGCCCCGGTGGATCCGGAGCGACGGCGTCAGTCGGTGTGGTACGGGACGCTCGTCACCACGAGGCCCTTGCGGAACAGCAGGCGGCCCTTGAGGATCAGGGCACTCTGGTTGTGCAGGATGTGCTGCCACCAGTGCTTCACCACGAACTCGGGGATCAGCACGGTCACGATGTCGTTGTCGTAGCGGTCGCCGAGCTCGTCGAGGAACGTGAGGACCGGCCGGCTCAGCTCCCGGTAGGGCGAGTACACGGTCTCGAGCGGGACGTCGAGGTCGAAGTCCTGCCACTGGTCGTGGATGCGCTGCTGCTCCTCGTCGTCGGTGACGACGCTCACGGCGACCAGGTGGCTCGGGTTCAGCGACTTCGCGTAGGCGAGGGCGTCGAGCACCCCCCGGTGCACCCGGCCGACGAGCACCACCACCGTGTGGTTCATCCGCCGCGGGCGGAACCCGGGCTCCACGTGGAGGCTGCGCTCGATGCGGGAGTAGTGGCGGTGGATCCCCTTGAACAGGAGGATGACCGCCGGGATCACCACGATCGGGAGCCAGGCGCCGCTCGAGAACTTGGTGACCGCCACGATGATGAGCACCACGAAGGTCGCGACGGCGCCGATGGCGTTGATGACGGTGCTGCGCCGCCACCCCGGCTCGCGCTCGGTGAGGTGGTGGCGCACCATCCCCGACTGCGAGAGCGTGAACGAGGTGAACACGCCGACCGCGTACAGGGGGATCAGGGCGTTGGTCACCCCACCGAACGCGATGACGAGCCCACCGGCCGCGGCCGCGAGGAAGAGCACGCCGTTCGAGAACACGAGCCGGTCGCCGCGGTTGGCGAACTGCCGGGGCAGGTAGCCGTCCCTCGCGATGATCGACGAGATCCGGGGGAAGTCGGCGTAGGCCGTGTTGGCCGCCAACGTGAGGATCAACGCCGTGGCGATTTGCAGGACGAAGAAGATCGCGCCGTTGCCGAAGATCAGCAGACCCATCTGGGCGATGACCGTCTTGCTCTCGCTCGGGTACGGGTCGACGTGGCTGGCCAGTACGGACAGCCCGAAGAAGAGCGACCCGAGGATGGTGGCCATGATCACGAGGGTGGTTGCCGCGTTGCGGGACTCCGGCCGCCGGAAGGCCGGGACCCCGTTCGAGATGGCCTCGACCCCGGTGAGGGCGACCGCCCCCGAGGAGAAGCCCTTGAGCACCAGGAACAGCCCGAGCGTCCCCCCGGTGACGGCGAACTCGGGATCGGTGGGCAGGGGGACGCGCCCGATGTCGCCGACGATGAGGTCGCGGTAGAGCCCGTACAGGACCAGGCCCGAGATCATCACGATGTAGAGGTAGGTCGGCGCCGTGAACAGGGCGCCCGATTCCTTGATCCCCCGGAGGTTCGCGAGCGTGATGAGGACGATCAACCCGAGGCCGAGCAGGACCCGGTGCTCGGCGAGGTCCGCGAACACCGGGATGGAGATGATCGCCGCCACCCCTGCGGAGATCGAGACCGCGACGGTGAGGATGTAGTCGACGAGCAGCGATGCGCCGGCGACGAGCGACGGCATCTCACCGAGGTTCTCACGGCTCACGACGTAGCTGCCGCCACCGCTCGGGTACGCAAAGATCGTCTGGCGGTACGAGAACGCAACGATGGTGAGCAGCGTGGCGACACCGATCGCGATCGGAACCAGCGTGCCGAGGCCGAGCGCCAGGCTCGAGGCACCGAGCGCAGTGACGAACAGGATCTCCTCGGTGGCGTACGCAGTGGACGAGATCGCGTCGGAGGAGAACACTGCGAGGGCGACGGGCTTGGAGATCCGTTGGTGCTCCTGCTCGGTCGTCGGCAATGGCCGCCCCACCAGCAGCCGCTTGAACGTCTCGAGCATCGGTCCCTCCCCGTCGCCGCAGGGATGCCGCCGCGACGACAGCCATGCTGCCACCAGCGGGCCCGCGCGCGCGACCCCGCCCGGACAGCATCGCTTCCGGTTCCCCAGATCCGCCCCCGGGCCGGGCGGGCCGTTAGCATCCGACGAGAGGCAGGCCACGCAGGGAGGCGCCGTGCACGTCGTGATCGTCGGCTGCGGACGCGTGGGGACCGAGCTCTCCGGCGTCCTCGAGCAGCAGGGCCACTCCGTGGCCGTCATCGACAAGAACCCCCGGGCGTTCCGGCGGCTCCCCGCCGGCTTCGCCGGCCGGACCGTCGTGGGGCTCGGCTTCGACCGCGACGACCTCGCCGAGGCCGGCATCGAGGGGGCCGGGGCCGTGGCCGCGGTCACGAGCGGCGACAACACCAACATCCTCTCGGCCCGCATCGCCCGCGAGCACTACGGCATCGAGCGGGTCGTCGCCCGGATCTACGACCCCCGGCGCGCCGTCATCTACCAGCGGCTCGGGATCCCGACCGTCGCCACCGTCTCGTGGACCACCGACCAGGTCCTGCGCCAGCTGTTGCCCAGCGGCGAGCAGCCCCACGACTGGACGGACCCGAGCGGCCGGGTGTGCCTGGTCGAGTTCCACCTCCCTGCGGTCTGGGCGGGCAAGAAGCTCGAGGGCCTCGACGAGGCCGGTCGCTTCCGGCTGACCGCGGTGGCCCGGCTCGGCGAGGCCCGCATCGCCACCCCGGAGGTGGTCGGCCAGGAAGGCGACATCGTCATGTTCATGGCCGCCGTCGATGCCGTCGACGAGGTGCGCCACCGCCTCGAGGAGGGACCGGTGCACTGATGCGCGTCGCGATCGCCGGAGCCGGCAACGTCGGGTGCTTCATCGCCAACGACCTCCACGCCACCGGGCACGAGGTGCTGCTCATCGAGCAGCTGCCCGAGGTCCGCGACCGGGCCGAGGTCGCCGACGGCGTCGAGTGGCACATCGGCGACGCCTGCGAGGTGTCGTCCCTCGCCGAGGCCGGCCTGGAGCGCTGCGACGTGGTGGTGGCCGCCACCGGCGACGACGAGGACAACCTCGTCGTGTCGCTGCTCGCCAAGCAGGAGTTCGCCGTCCCCCGGGTGATCGCGCGGGTCAACCATCCCGAGAACGAGTGGATGTTCAACGAGAACTGGGGCGTGGACCTCTCGGTGTCGACCCCGCACCTGATCACCGCGCTGGTCGAGGAGGCGGTGACCGTCGGGCGCCTCGTCCGCCTGCTCCACTTCGAGGGCGGCAAGGTCGACCTGGTGGAGGTGACCCTGGCTGACGACTCCCCGTTGATCGACCGGGCGATCCGCGACGTCGAGGTGCCCCGCGACGCCACCATCGTCGCCATCATCCGTCGGGAGCACGTGGTCATGCCCCGGGGCGACACGGTGTTCGAGGCCCGCGACGAGGTCATCGTCCTCGTGACGCCCGACTCCGAGGACGAGATGCGCCGGATCCTCACCGGGTCCTAGGCCGGCGGGCACCGGGCGGCGGGTCTACTCCAGGAACGTGTAGTCGGGGTTGTAGAAGAGCGGCATCCGGCCGTCGAGGGCCGCGGTGCCGGCAACGGCGAGCTTGCGGCCCGGGGTCATCCCCGCGATCGCGCGGCGGCCGAGGAACACCGCGATGGCCGAGCCGTTGCCGTCGGAGAACGTCACCTCGAGCGCCGGGGCTCCGGCGCGGGGCACGACGCGCGTCGACCGCACCTCTCCGCCCGTCGCGGCCCGGGTGCGGGGTCGGATCTCCGCAATCGGCGCGAAGCCCTGCGCACGACAGAATTCGGCGAGGTCCTCACGGTCGAGCTGGTCGACCGGGGTCGTCAGACGGTGCACGGCTCGGCGGAACGCCACGTGCGCACGCTAGCGCCGGTGACGCCAACTCGCGGAGGACGACTCCTACTCTGACGCCCGTGCCGTTCCCGCCCCCCCGGTCGCGCGTCCGCCGCAGCGTGCACCGCCGTGCACTCGTCGCCGTGGTCGCGGCTGCCGTCGTCGCCGCCGTTGCTGCGACGACGCTCGGTGCCGGTCCGGTCGGCGCGGCGCGCGGACCGAAGGCCGTGGTCAAGATCGCACCGGGCGAGACCGCCGTCTTCGCGACCGGCGGTGGCCCCGACGCGCTGCCCGGTGAGGTCACCACCGGGGTCATGGCCGCGATCGACGGCTACCTCGCCGATGCCGCGGCCCGACCGCTCCAGAAGGGGCGCCCCGGCGACGAGGCCCGGCTCGCGACGGTCCTGTCCCCGGCCGTCATGGCCCGGCTCGCCGGCACCGACCGGACGGTGCTCGTCGACGAGGGTCTCCCGAAGGCCACGGGTACCGTGAAGGTGACGGCCAAGCCGGTGGTCCTCACCGGCCTGGCCGACGGCTCGGGCAAGGTGGTGGTGGTCACCGCCGGCCTGGCCGCCACGACCCGGACCCGGACCGCCAAGGGTCCGGTCACGATCACCCGCACCGGCGACCTGGTGCTCCGACCCGACAACGGCACGTGGAAGATCGTCGGGTACGCCCTGACCGTGGACCGCGTGGGCAAGGGCCTCGGGACCGCGGACTCCACTGCGCCGTCCACCCCGACGGCGTCCACTCCGACCTCGGTGGCCCGATGAGACATCCCGCCGTCCGCCTGCTCCTCGCCGTCCCGCTCGCCGGGCTGCTCCTCGCCGGTGGCCTCGCCGCCGTGTGGCTCGGACTCGGTGCCCCCCAGCCCGCCCGGGCGAGCACGTGGTTCACCGTGCACCGCACGAGCGCCGGCGCGACGTTCACCCCGGCCCCGAACGCCCCATTCTTCGTCCTGGTGCTCGGCAACGACTCGAACCCGGGCGACCGCAACCGCCCCGAGCCCGGGCTCGGCGATGCCGTCCACGTGATCGGCGTGAACCCGACCACCGGCGACGCCAGCATCATCGACATCCCGCGCGACACCCAGGCGCCCGGCGGCGACAAGATCAACGCCTACCACTCGTACGGCGGGTTGCCCGCGATCGTCACCCAGCTCGAGCGGATGATGGGGATCGAGATCGCCTACGCGATGACCACCGGGTTCGGTGGGTTCGTCGACATGGTCGACACCATCGGTGGCGTCGACATCACCGTCACCGAGCCGATGGTCGACACCGACTCGGGCACGAACTTCCAGCCCGGCAACTACAAGATGACCGGCGAGTCGCTGCTCGCGTACACCCGAGACCGCAAGAGCTACCCGGCCGAGGGCGACCGCCGCCGCTCGGTGAACCAGGGCCGCGCCATCATCGCCGCGCTCACGACCCTGCGGGCCCAGGAACCGGGCGCCGCCGGGACGGCCAAGCTCGTCGCGACCGTGGCCCGGCACGTGAAGACCGATGGGCTGAGCCTGGCCGAGCTGTACGACCTCGGTCGCCTCGCCCTCTCGATCGACCCGGCCCGGATCAAGAACGTGCTGCTGCCCACCGGCTCGGGCGGCGGCACCAACCTGTCGGTCGCACCCGAGGCCCAGGGCCTCTTCGCCGACTTCCGCGACGACGCGATCCTCCAGAGCCACTGACCACCCCACCGCCCCGGCCGTTCGTCCCGCCCCGGGGCCGCAGCGGGGTCAGCCGGTGAAGCGCGGCGTGGGTGTCGGCGTGGGCTCGGGAGCGGGCACCGGCTGCACCGACGCCGGGACGGTCGTCTGACCGGCCGAGCCGTCACCCCAGGCGACCACGGTGCCGTCGGCCGCCCGGGCGAGGGTGAAGTTGGCCCCGGCCGCGATCTCGACGAAGGCGCCGGCCGGCGCGTCGCGCTGGCCGAAGGTGTTGTCGCCCTTGCAGGTGATGGTCCCGGTCGGTCCGAGCGCGCACGAGTGCGCGTAGCCCGCCACCACCGCCTGCCAGCCGCTCCCCGCCGGGGGTGTGGCCCGCCCGTCGCCGTTCTCGCCCCAGCACACGATCGCGGTGGCCGCGTCGATCGCGCAGGAGTGGGTCCGGCCGGCGGCGACCAGGCGCCACCCCGTCCCGCCCGGCGGCGTCGCCTGACCGACCCAGTCACCACCCCAGCAGGTGATCGCGGCCGACGCGGTGAGGGCGCACGTGTGGAACCCACCGGCGGCGATCTGGGTGAACCCGGGACCGACCGGCGCGCCGGTGACGATCCCGGTGCTGCCCTCGGGCCCGTTGTCACCGCCCCAGCAGACGATGCCCCCGACCTCGGTGCGCGCGCAGGTGAAGAACCCACCGGCACTCACCTGGGCGTAGGCGTTGCCGATCGGGGGCACGGCCTGGTCGGTGAGGTAGGGCGGGTAGGGCGAGAGGTTCGAGCCCCAGCAGACGATGGACCGCTCGGGAGTGAGCGCGCAGGCGTGGTAGCGACCGTCGGTGACCGCGGTGAAGGTCCCCGCGGGCGGGTCGAGCTCACCTTCCCCGCCCGTGCCCCAGCAGACCAGCGACGCGGTCGGGTCCGGGGTCAGGGGTCAGGGCGCCGGGATCCCGGGGGCGTCCACCTGCGCCGCCGCCTCGGCCCGGGCGACCCGCCCGAGCCCGGGCACGGCGACCGTGGCGGCGACCGTCAGCGTGGCCGTGGTCGCGGTGCACGCGACCAGATCGGCGCCGTTGTCGTCGGCGAAGCGCGCGGCCACCCGGCACGCGGCATCGGCGCCGGCGCCCCGGGCCAGCGCACCCGCCCCCGCCAGCGCCGCGGCGTCGGCCGCGGTCCGCGCTCGCGCGTCGGCGAGCATCACCGCACCGAGCCGGGCGGCGGCGACCATGGCGACCAGCCCGACGACGAACACCGCGAGGAGCACGACCGTTGCGCCGCCCCGGCTGCCGCAGAGCCCGGATCGGTGGCGCCCGCTCACCGCTCCGCCCGCATGACGGCCCGGGCGCGCAACTCGGGATCGGGGAACAGCACGCCCACGAGCGGCACGTCGGTCACCGCCCGGTAGCGCACCTCCACCTCGACCGGGCCGCCGGCCGGGGGGCGTGCGCCGACCCGGACGTCCGCGGCGGGCACGATCCGCCGGGCGGCCGCCGTCGCCCGGGCCGGGTCGGGATCGACGCTGGCCTCCCGGACCGCCTCGCGGGCGGCCTGGACCACGGCGAGGTGGTCGCGGACCAGCAGCGCGACCTGCACGAGCGCCAGCATCGCCAGCACGAGGAGCGGCAGGACGAGCGCGAACTCGACCGTCGCCTGGCCGGGCTCCCCCCGACGGGGAGCCCGGCCGAGCGACTCGGTCACGGGAGGATCTTCCCCACCACCTCGTCGAAGAGCTTGCCCACGGCGTGGCTCTTCGTGGCCCAGGCGATGAGCAGCGTCCCGATCGCCGCCGCCCCCAGGATCACGAGGGCGTACTCGGCGGTGGTCTGGCCGGACACGTCGGCGACACGCGTCGCGAAGCGTCGCGCGACCGCCCGCAGGGCCCGGTGGATCGTCGTCACGGGTTCGAACACGGTGATCTCCTCGGTTCGGGCCCCCCGTGCTCGACGGCACACCGTTCGTGGGTGCGCCGCCGGCCCGGGAGGCGTCAGGACTGGCGCAGACCGGCGACGAGGGCGGGAACCACCGTCAGCAGGCCGAACGCCGGGAGGGCGAGGAAGACGAGGGGGAAGAGGAGACGCACGGGGACCCGTCGGGCGTGGGCGTCGGCCCGGCGCCGCAGGTCGACCCGGAGGTCGTCGGCCACCCGGCCGAGGAGGTCACCGACCGGTGCGCCGCTGCGTTCGGCCACCGCAAGCGCATCGGCGAGACCCCGGAGCGCGGGCATCTCGGTGCCGAGCTCGTCGAGCGCATCGGCCAACGACGCGCCGAGGGCGCAACGACGCTCCACCCGCGCCAGCGCCGTTGCGACGTCGGGTGGGCCCCAACGCGCGCCGACCCCGAGCGCGAGGCGGGGCGTGCAGCCCGCCCGGCCCGCCATCGTCACCAGGTCGAGCGCCAGCGGCGCGCCGCGCAGACTGGCTCGATCCGGGCGCCGGAGCCGGGTCCGGAGGCCGGCCACGACCCGCAGCCCGGGCTGGTCGCGCCAGCGCAGCCGTGCTCGCGGCCCGGGGTCGGGCCGGGTCGATCGGGCCCCGGTCCACCGGATCCCGGTCGGGCCGCGGCGGGTCGACCGGGTGCGGGTGGGCCGGTCCAGCCCGACAGCCCGGCCCCGGGCCCGGGCCCGGGCCCCGACGGCACGGTGCACCACGGGCCACGCGACCAGCGCCCCCCAACCCAGTCCGAGGAGCAGCGCGGTCACGGCTCGCTCCGCACGATGCGGCGCATCCACACCACGGCCACGGCGTCGAGCGCGAGGCCGACGACCAGGCAGACGCGACCCACCCCGGTGGTGAGCAGCAACCCGACCGAGCCGGGGTCGACCAGGGCCGCGAAGGCCAGGTACCCGAGCGGGGCCGCCCCGACCACGACCGCCGAGAGCCGGGCCTGGGCCGACTGCGCCAGCGCCTCGGCCTGGGCCCCGAGCTGGTCGCGCAAGGACCGGGCCAGCCCGTCGAGGGCTTCGGCCGCGGCGCCGCCGGTGACCGACGCGACCGCCAACGCGCCCGCGACCGCCCGCAGCGGCGGGAGGGGCCGACGCCGGGCCCACCACTCCAGCGCGTCGGTGAAGGGCTCGCCGTGGTCGTGCCGGGCGAGGAGGCCGCGCAGGTCGGAGGCCACGGGGTCGGCGCCCCCGGCGGCATCGCCGAGCGCGGTCACCACCGTGTGCCCGCTGCGCAGCCGAGCGGCCAGCAGCTCGACCAGGCCGGGCAGGTCGACCAGGTACCGCCGCCGCACCCGGGCCCGGGCGTTGACCAGGAAGATCGGTCCGGCGGCGACCGCCGTGACGAAGACGACCGGGGCCAGCGCCGACGCCAGGACCACGACGGGGAACGTCACTCCCAGCACCGCGATGCACACGCCGCTCACGGCGTCCTCGGGCCCGACCGGGCACTGCGCCTCGGTGAGGGCCCGGGCCAACGGGTCGCGCAGTCGGGCCGGGAGCCGCCGGGGCTCCTGCGCGCGTGCCCGTCGGGCCCGCTCGCGCGCCGGGGCCCGCCAGGCTGCGCGCCCGAGCCCCAGTGCGACCACGAGCCCCGCCCCGGCGAGGACGGTGGTCACCGGAACCACCGCGCGTCGGGCGCCCCGACGTCGGGCCGTCGGGTGGCGCGCGTGGGGGGTCCGACCGCCACCAGGTCGCCGGCGACCCGGGTGAACAACGGCACCACGTGGACCACGCCACCGGCGCGTCGGATCTCACCGATCGCCTGGACCCGGCGCGTGCCGTCGCGCCGGGCCACGTGGACCACGAGATCGAAGGCCTCGGCGATCAGCCCGCGCACGGCCGGACCCCGCAGACCGGTGTCGGCCGACAGGACGAGACCGGTGAGCCGGTCGAGGACGGCGTCGATGCCGTTCGCGTGCACCGTGGTGAGCGAGCCGTCGTGGCCGGTGTTGCACGCCTGGAGCAGATCGAACGCCTCACCCCCGCGCACCTCCCCGACCACGAGCCGGTCGGGCCGCATCCGCAGCGCAGCCCGCACGAGATCGCGGACCGTGACCCCACCCGCGCCCTCGGCGTTGGGGAGCCGGGCCTCGAGCCGGATCACGTGGGGCAGCGGGAGCCGGAGCTCGGCGGTCTCCTCGATCGTCACGATCCGCTCCGTGGGCGGGACCGCGCCGGCCAGGGTGTTGCAGAGGGTGGTCTTGCCCGCCGAGGTGCTCCCCGAGACGACGACGTTCGCGCCGTGCGCCACCGCCCACCGGAGGTAGGCCGCCGGGGCCGCGCTGACCTCGAACCCGCCGAGGTCCACCCCACCGGCGGTGAACCGCCGGATCGTCAGGCAGGGACCGTCGACGGCGAGCGGGGGGATCACGGCGTGGAGTCGCGATCCGTCGGGGAGCCGAGCGTCGACCACCGGGGCCGCGCGGTCGAGGCGGAGACCGAGCGGTCCGATGATGCGCTCGACCAGTCGGACCGTCGTCGACGGATCGAGGGTGATCGGCACGGGCTCGACCCGACCGGCCCGCTCCACGTACACCGACCGACCGGCGTTGACCATCACCTCGGTGACGGTCGGATCGGCGAGCAGCGGCTGCAGGGGCCCGAGGCCGGCGACCTCGTGCACCAGCTCCTCGACCACTGCGCAGTGGCGGGGCTCGGTGAGCAGGGGAGCCTCCCGGCGCACCAGCTCGGCGATCACCTCGCGCAGCGACAGGCCCGGGGCGGCGGTGCCCACCGCGACATCGGCGAGGAGCCGACCGTGCACGCGCTGCTTCAGCGCAGCATCGGCCGGCGACACCGTTGCGTTCACGCGCCGTCGTGCGCCGGCGCGGCGACGCCGAGGCGCTCGAGCAGACGCGTCGCGGCCCGGGCCAGTCCGTCGGGCGGTCGGACGGCGAGGACGCCGGCGTCGACGGCCCGGGCGATCGCCGGGCGCACCGGGACCTCGGTGAGCACCGGGCGGTCGAGCACGTCACGGGCCTCGGCGGGGCCGAGCGCCCGGCCCGGCTCGTCGACGAAGGCGATCCCCTGCGCCCGCGCGGTCAGGGGTGCGTGCACCGCCCGGCGCAGGGAGAGGTAGCAGCCGCGCACCACGACGACCGCAGCGTCGGCGACCTCGACCACCATGCGGGTGGCGGGGTCGTCGGCGCGCCCGGCGTCGACCACGCAGCAGCGGTCGGCCGACCGCAGCGCGGCGCCGAGCGCGGCGCCCGCCTCGGCCGCCGGGAGGGGGGCAAGGGGCCGGCGGGTGCCGGTCGGGACGAGGTGCAGCCCCGGCGCCACCTCGACCGCGAGCCGGTCGAGGGCCTCGGCCGGAGCGTCGGGGCCGGTGGCCAGCCAGTCGGCGATCCCGGTCCCGGGGTCGGTGGCGAGACCGAGGATGCCGGGCTGGTCACCGGCGAGATCGGCGAGCCGGCACGGACCCCGCCGGGCCAGCACGGCGGCGCAGGCGGCGGCGAGGACGGACGTTCCCGATCCCCCCTTGGGGGACCACAGGGCGACGAGCACGGGCACTCCTCCCGGGTGCGTCGGTCACGCCGGTGCAGCGTGACCGAGGAGCCGGGGAAGCGGCGGGGAGGACGGTGCGGTCGTCGGCGGAGCCGGACCCGCAGGGCCCGTTACCATACGGACGGGGGCGGCCCCGGTCAAGGGCCGATCGCGCGTCTCAGGCGTCGCGTACCTTCTTGGCGACGGCCACGCCGAGGGCGACGAGGATGCAAAGGACGATGAGCTTTTTCATCGGAACTCCTGCGATCGGTGCGGGTGGGATCGGTGCGGGTGGGATCGGTGCGGGTGGGATCGGTGCGGGTGGGATCGGTGCGGGTGCGATCGTGCTCGGTACGACCGCAGCGCCAGCGTAGCCCGGCCATGGTCCGTTGGCAGCCGCCCGCCCGCTACGAGGAGCGGCTCGCGCCCCGAGGCCGGGCCTGGTGGTGGCTGCTCGTCATCAGCCTCGTCACGCTGTTCACGCTCGGGCTGATCGTCGTGCCCGTCGCCGTCATCGCGTGGTTCGTCAACGTCGGTCGCTTCGCCCGCACCCGGATCCGCGTCGACGACGAGCGCATCTGGGTGGGCCGGCGGTCGCTGCCCCTCACCGCGCTCGACCTCGATGCGGTCGGACGGGCGACGAACCCCCGACCCTGGCGCGTGTTCAATCCGCGGTACCTCGGCGGCAACCCGGTGTGGACGCGCGACAGCATCGGGATCCGGGGCCGCGACGGGACCCGGCCGTGCTGGGTCGCGGTCGGCACCGATCATCGCGACGAGCTCCTGGCCGTCCTCACCGCCTCGGCCGCCGAGGCCCGGGCCCGGAGGAGCGCCGCCGCGGTCGCCTACGCCGGGCGGACCCTGCCGCCGCCGGGGTGGCACCCCGATCCCTCCGATCCGACCCGGCTGCGGTGGTGGGACGGCACGCAGTGGACCGGCTACGACGCCGACGGCGGCGCGGAGCGCACGCGGTGATCCCCTTCTCCGACGAGACGCCGGTCCGGCGCGTCGCCTGGGTGACGATGGCGCTCGTCGCGCTCTGCATCGTCACGTACTTCGCGGTGCAGCCGACCCGGGTGACCGTCGACCACGTCGTCTCGCCCGATCTCCAGCTCGTCGACGACGACGATCTCCGGTTCCTCGTCGACAACGCCGCCATCCCCTGCGAGATCGTGCAGGGTCGCCCGCTCACGCTACGCGAGTACCGCGATACCTTCGTGCGGGGTGACCAGAGCGCGTGTGGCGACGACGACGGAACCGCCCGCAGCCCCGGCAAGGTCGTCTACCTCGCGTTGCTGATCTCGATGTTCCTCCACGGGTCGCCCGCCCACCTCTTCGGGAACCTGCTCTTCCTCTGGGTGTTCGGCAACGACATCGAGCACCGCTGGGGCCGGGGCCGCTTCCTCCTGGTGTTCCTGCTCGGCGGGATCGTCGCGACCCTGGCCCACGTCCTGACCGATCCCGGGTCCACGGTGCCGATGATCGGGGCCTCCGGCGCGATCGCGGCCGTGATGGGCGCGTACCTCGTCTGCTACCCGGGGACCCGGGTCAAGACGATCATCTTCTTCGGGTTCATGATGCTGCGGAAGGTCAAGGCCGTCTGGCTCCTGCTCGTGTGGCTGGCCCTCCAGTTCCTGCTCGTCGGGGCCGACGCGGGGATCGCCTGGGCCGCGCACGTCGGCGGCTTCGTCTTCGGCGTCCTGGTCGGCCTCGCGTGGCGGCGGCGGGGGCGGGACCGCGAGCCCGTCGCGACGGTCCCGACGATCGCGCCCCTGGTCCCACCGGCGGCGTGACGAGCCCCGACGGCCCCGACGGCACCTGACAGACTTCCCGCATGGATTCGACCCGGCGCATCGGGGCCGTGGTGCTGGCGGTGTCCACCGCGGTCCTGCTGCTCGTCGCCTCGCTCGGGTGGTGGGCCGACCGGCACCTGCTCGACTCCGACCGCTTCACCACCACCGCGGGGTCACTGCTCACGGAGCAGGACGTCCAGGACGCCCTCGCCGAGGCCATCACCAACCAGATCAGCAGCGCGGCGGGCACGGACCTGGATCTCGTGCAGCCCTTCATCGCGACCATCGTCGGCGGCGTGGTCGAGAGCGACCGGTTCCAGCAGATCTTCGACGCCGCCGTACGCCGGGCCCACCAGGCGGTCGTCGACGACCGGATCCGTGGAGCCGTCCTCGACCTCACCGAGGTCGTGGACCGGGTCCGGGAGGCGATCCAACCGATCGCCCCCGACATCGCGCAGCTGATCCCGAGCGGCGAGGAGATCCGGATCCAGGTCCTGCGGCGCAGCCAGGTCAACGCGTTCTACCAGACCCTCGAGCTGTTCCGGACCCTGCTGGTCGTGGTGACGATCCTCATGGTCGCCTGCTTCGTCGGGGCCCTGGTCTGCTCGACCCGCCGGTGGCGCACCGTCGCGCTGACCGCGTGGGTCGTCGTCGGGCTGTTCGCGCTGCGCCTGGTCGCCCAACGGATCGGCCGGAGCGTGGTCGGCGGCCTGCCCGACCGACCCGAGTACTCGGCCGCCGCCGGCACCTCCTACGGCGTGATCCTCCACGACCTCGCCGTGCAGGGCATCGTGGTCCTCGTGGTCGGGGCCGTCATCGCCCTGGCCGCAGGCTGGATCGACCGCAACGGAGGCTGGGCGGCGGTGACGGCCACAGCCCGTCGGGGTGTCGCCTGGGTCCGGGCCCAGGCCGCGCAGCGTCCTCCTGGCGTTGTGGTCGCGACCACACCCGCCGGGTCGGCCGAGTCCGCTGAGCCCGCCGACGGCGCCGTCGGACCGGCCGAGGTCGTCCGCGGCCTGGTGCAGGGGGCGCTCGCCCCCCGCCTCCCCGGTCCCGCGGACCGGTCCGCCCACTGGTGGCGGGCGGCCGGCCTCCTCGTGGTCGGACTGTTCGCCGTCCTCAGCCCCGGGAGCCTGACGACGGTGCTCGTGGTGCTGCTCGGCGTGGCGGCCATCTACCTCGCCCTCACCGAGGCCCTCGCGGCGTGGGCCACGCCCCGCCGCGGGGAGCGCCCCGACGGGCCCGATGCCGCCGAGGCCACCGACCCGACCACTGCCGACGCCCCGGCACCCGACGGAGCGGCGGCGGCCGGGGAGGCGTGATAGACCCGCAGCGGAGGTGAACGGGGCCTGGTGGCCCCCCTCGTCTTCAAAACGAGTGGGACGGGTGATCCCCGTCCGGTGGGTTCGATTCCTGCCACCTCCGCCACGAGCGACGACCCGTCGCCCCGAGCCCCGCAGAGGACGACCCTGGACACGGCGATCATCGGCATCGGGGAGGTCCCGCCCCGACGCCGGTCCGACGGCGCGACGACGCTCGACCTCGTCGCCCGCGTCGCGCGCGACGCGATGCTCGACGCCCACCTGCGGCCCACCGACGTCGACGGTCTGCTGCTCTCCCCGACCTTCACCGGCGCGCCGCTCACCGTGGCGTCGATGGTCGCCGATCTCCTCGGACTGCGGCCGTCGTACTGCGACGTCGTCGACGTCGGGGGCGCCACCGCGACCGGCATGGTGTGGCGGGCCGCCGCCGCGATCGAGGCCGGGGTCTGCCGGTCGGTCCTCTGCGTGCTCGCCGAGGGCGCCGACCCGCGCTCCGGGATCCATGCACCGTCGTGGCCGGCCCTGCCCAACGGCCAGTGGGAGCGCCCGTACGGCTCGCTCGGTCCGAACTCCGGGTACGCGCTCGCCGCGAGCCGCCACGCGTACGAGTTCGGCACCACCGACGAGCAGCGGGCCAAGGTCGCGGTCGACCAGCGCACCAACGCCTGCGCGAACCCGACCTCGTTGTTCGCCGACACCCCGATCACGGTCGACGACGTGCTCGGCTCCCCGCTGGTGTGCGACCCCCTCCACCTGCTCGAGATCGTCATGCCCTGCTTCGGGGCCACCGCGTTCATCGTGGCCCCGGCCGACGTCGCCGCCGCCGGACCCCACCCCCCGGTCGTGCTGCGCGGCTTCGGCGAGCAGATCACCCACTCGTCACTGGTCTCGCTCCCCGACCTGACCCGGACCGGGATCGTGGAGTCCGCCGGCCGGGCCTACGCCGCCGCGGGCGTGACGCCCGCCGACATCGACCTGGTCTCGGCCTACGACTGCTACACGATCACCGTCATCCTCACGCTCGAGGACGCCGGGTTCTGCGCGAAGGGGCAGGGCGGACCCTTCGTGGCCGACCACGACCTCACCTTCGCGGGTGACCTCCCCTGCAACACCCACGGTGGCCAGCTGTCGTACGGGCAGGCCGGCCTCGCGGGTGGCGCGAGCCACGTGACCGAGGCGGTCGTCCAGCTGCGCGGCGCGGGCGGGGCCCGCCAGGTGCCCGACTGCCGCCTGGCCCTCGTGAACGGCAACGGCGGGATCCTCGCCGAGCAGTGCACGCTCGTCCTCGAGCGAGGTGGCGCATGAGCGACGCGCTCCCGCCCCGCCCGGCCCCCGAGCCGTCCGACCACGGCGCCCCGTACTGGGCCGCCGCGACCGAGCACCGGCTCGTGCTCCAGCACTGCCCGCGTTGCGACCGGCTCCAGCACTTCCCCCGCCCCTGGTGCACCGAGTGCCTCGCCGACGACCTCGACGTGGTCGAGTCGTCGGGTCGGGGCACCGTGTACGCCGCCACGGTCGTCCGCCGCCACCCCAACCCGGCCTTCGCGGCGCGGGTGCCCTACGTGCTCGCGCTCGTCGACCTCGACGAGGGCGTGCGGGTGATGAGCAACGTGGTGGGCTGCGACCCGGAGTCGGTCCGGGTCGGGCAGCGGGTGGCGGTCGGGTTCGAGCCCGCGGCCGACGGGACGGTCGTCCCGGTGTTCGCACCGGCCGACCCCGGGAGCCCGTGATGGACGTCGGGATCTACCTGGACGGGCGGAACCCCCCGCAGTGGGCGCGCCCGTGGCCCGAGCACTACGCCCGCACCCTCGAGATCGTGGAGGAGGCCGAACGGCTGGGCGCCGCGTCGGTCTGGTGCTCGGAGCACCACTTCTTCGAGGACGGCTATCTCCCCCAGCCGCTCACCCTCGCCGCGGCGATCGCCGCCCGCACCTCGTCGATCCGGATCGGCACCGCGGTGCTCCTCGCCGCGCTGCGCCCCGCCGTCCACGTCGCCGAGGAGGCGGCGATGGTCGACATCCTGAGCGACGGACGGCTCGACCTCGGCGTGGGCCTCGGCTACCGCGTGCCCGAGTACGAGGGCTTCGGCCGGACGTTCGACGGTCGCTTCGCCCAGACCGAGGCCGTGCTGCGCGAGGTGCTGCGGCTCTGGGCCGACGGGGAGGTGACCCCACCCCCGGTCCAGCAGCCGGTGCCGGTGTGGGGTGGCTTCTTCGGACCCCGCGGTGCCCGCCTCGCCGGCGAGCTCGGTGCGGGCCTGCTTGCGTTCGACCCGGCGCTCATGGCCCCGTACCGCGCCGGTCTCGCCGCCGGCGGGCACGATCCCGCCTCGGCCCGCTGCGCCGCCGTGGTGAACCTGGTGGTCGCCGACGACCCCGAGGCGGCCTGGCCCCGCATCCGGCCGCACCTGCAGTACCAGTGGGACTCGTACAACCGGTACTCGGTCGAGGGCACCGGAGCCCCCGCTCCCCCGCCGATCGATCCCGACCGCTGGGTGACGCCGCGCCCCGACGGCACCCCGGCCCGGTTCGCGGTGTGCACCCCCGAGGACGCCGCCGCCCATATCCGGGCCCGCACCGACGGGCTGCCCGTGGTGCAGGTCTACCTGTGGGCGAGCATCGCCGGGATGCCCGACGACCTGGTCGAGCGTCACGTGACGCTCGTGAGCACCGAGCTACGCGCCCGGCTGGCCTGACTGCGGTCGCGACACGGGGACGTGCGCAACCTCGGGCACCCAGTCGTAGACGACGACCGTCTTGCACAGCACGTCCTGGACGCTGCGGTTGCGGCGGTCGAACAGCGCCAGCAGCAGCCCGATCGGCACGAGCGCGCACAGGATCGCGCGGAGGTAGGCCTGCCCCGGCTCCAGCGGTGCGGCATCGGCCCGCACCACGCGCAGCCCCACCAGCTGCTTGCCGATGCTCCGGCCGGTGGAGCCCCAGCCGAGCCCGAGGGTGAGCACCAGGATCACGAAGATGACCGTCGCCGACACCCCGCCGGCGGGTCGGGGCACGCCCAGGTCGTCGGAGAAGAACAGGTCCCACAGGAGGCTCACACCCGCGAACAGCCCGGTGGCGAGCACGAACGCGATCCCGAGATCGGCGGCGAACGCAAGGGCGCGCGACACGATGCCGGCCCGGTGCCCCTGGAGGGCCTGGGCCCGCGGGTTGCGGATGAAACGGCTCACCGGAGCCCCCGCGGCGTGCGGATCTCGGGGCCGGCGACGTCGTACCCGGGCACGGCGGTGTCGCGGGGCGTGCGCCGGAACGTGATCCGGTCCACCAGGCGGGCGAGCAGGAGGTCGAGGCCCATGAGCTGGACCCGGACGCCGTCGAGCGTCTCCCCGGCGAGGCCGGTGGTGGAGTCGCGCACGATCGCCCCGAGGTCCATCGAGGCGACGATGCCGGCCACGTCGATGCGGGCGACGATGGCGTCGATGTCGACCCGGGCGACGACCGCGTCGACGTCGATGCGCTCCGCGATGGCGTCGATATCGATCTGGTCGACCACCTCGTCGATCGGGATCCGCCGGACCAGTGCCGACATGTCGATCTGGTCGATGACGAGCTCCACCACCCGGCGGACCACCGCCTGCACGGCGTCGGCGGTGGCGTCGGCGTTCGCCGCCTCCCGGCGCCGGGCCTCGGTCCGGCGCCGTTCCACCGCGTCGCCCACGAACTCGAGCGGCCCGGTCGTCACCGCCGGGGGCAGGACCGCCCGCGCGATGCGCACGGTGGCGTCGGCGACCTCGGCGGCGAGGAGCCCGGCGGCGTCGACGCCGACCCGGGCCCCCCGGGCCACGAGGTCAAAGACGCCCGGCGCCGCGGGCGGGACCACCACCGGCGGGACCGGCGCGATCGGCACGACCGCCGGCGGCGGGTCCGGGTCGGGCGGCGGCCCGCCAGGTCCGGTCACGACGGCGCGTCCGACGGGCGTGCCGACACGGGGAGCGGGCGGACGTTGGGCCGGAACCCGAGCGGGGCGAGCATGGCCTCGCTGAGTCCGAGCAGGACGGGGACGTCGTCGGCCCGCAGGGCGTGGAGGCGGTCCCGGGCCTCGTCGAGGGGCCGGACCGGGAGGCCGTCGGCCACGAAGTCGTCGTACACCGCGCGGAGCCGACGCTCGACCTCGTCCGGCGGCACGGGCATCGCGGCCACCGTCACCTGCCGGTGCCGACGCACGGTGTCGAGGACCATCACCGCCCGACGGTAGAGGCTCTTCGCCGGCCCCAGGTCGGACCGGTCGACCACGGCCAGCACGTTGCTCACCGCCTCCAGCACGATGCCGAGACCCACCGACCACGGCCGGCCGGGCTGGCGGGACCGGAACGTGAGCAGCATCGGGTAGGCGGTGTGGGAGTCGTACACGTCGGCACACCACGCTTCCCAGGACCGGAGCTGCTCGAACAACGGGGTGAGGTCAACAGCGCCGCCCCGAGGATCCCCGAGATCACCCGACCGACCGCCACGACGCGAGTCAAGCAGGCCGGACCCGGGCCTGCACCGGTCAGCCGACCGGGCCCGAGCCCTTCGGCATCGGCCCCCGGGCCAGGATCCCGGCCTTGGCCGTGGGCCAGTCGGCGACCAGCTCGGCGATGTTGAGGTCGGGACCTTCCTTGTCGAAGACGGTCGCGTGGCTCACGAAGCCGTCGCCGGTCCACTGGTGGAGGGCCAGCATCGGCGGCTCGGTCGTGATGCGGGGTGGGCAGTCGTCGTGGAGTGCGACCGCGGTCTGGTGGCACGTGCTCGGTGCGGTCACCGCGAGCGTGCCCGCCCACACCGTGGTCACCGGCCGGTGCACGTGCCCGGCGGCGAGGAGCCGCACCTGCGGGTGACGGCCGATCACAGCCCCGAGCGCATCGGCGCCGGTCAGACCGATGCAGTCCATCCACCAGATGCCGGTGGCGAAGGGTGGGTGGTGGGTGAAGCAGAACGTCGGGCGGTCGGGCTGCTCGGCCAGGCACGCGTCGAGCCAGGCCAGCTGCGCCGCGTCGATCTCGCCGTCGTGGCGACCCGGCACGGTGGAGTCGATCGCGACGAGCCGGACCGGGAAGTCCTCGACCGTGTGGTCGAAGGTGGGCCCGGTCACGGCGGCGGGGACGCCGAGCACCGACCGCATGACGGCGGGCTCGTCGTGGTTGCCCGGGATGAGGACCAGGGGCACCGCGAGGGCGCCCAGGATCTCGGCGAGCATCCCGTACTCATCGGCCGTGCCGTGGTCGGTGAGGTCCCCGGTCGCGACCACGACGTCGGGCCGTGGGGTCATCGTGTTGCAGTACTCCACCGCCCGCTCGAGCAGGGCGTTGGCGTCGACGAAGCGCCGCATGAAGCTGGTGTCGGGCGCGACGTGGAGATCGCTGATCTGCGCGATGAGCATCCGGGGCCGCGGGCCAGGCGGATCAGACGGCGAGCAGGTCCCGCGCGCCGGTGTCGGCGGACGGGTGGCGGAGCTTCGACATCGCCCGGGCCTCGATCTGGCGGATCCGCTCGCGGGTGAGGTTGAAGAACTCCCCGACCTCCTCGAGGGTGCGGGGCTCACCGCGGTCGAGGCCGAAGCGCAGGGCGAGGATCTGGCGCTCGCGGTCGTCGAGCGGCGAGAGCAGCTTCTCGATCTCGTCGGGGAGGAGCGCAGTGGCGGCCATCTCGAACGGGGACTCGGCCGAGCGGTCCTCGACGATGTCGCCGAGCTCGGCGTCGCCGTCGTCGCGCAGCGGCTCGGAGAGCGACAGTGGCTCCGACGCGAAGCGCAGCGCTTCGGTCACCTTCTCCTCGGGCATCTCCACCTCGGCCGCGAGCTCGGCGAGGGTGGCCTGCCGACCGAGCTTGAGCTCCAGGCGGGACCGGGCCTTCTGCAGACGGGCCAGGGTGTCGCCGGCGTGCACCGGCAGCCGGATGGTGCGCCCGGTGTTGGCGATCCCGCGGGTGATGGCCTGGCGGATCCACCACGTGGCGTACGTGGAGAACTTGAAGCCCTTGCGCCAGTCGAACTTCTCGACCGCGTGCATGAGGCCGAGGTTGCCCTCCTGGATCAGGTCGAGGAGGGGCAGGCCCGACGCCTGGTACTTCTTCGCGATCGAGACCACGAGACGCAGGTTCGACTGCACGAAGGTGCGCTGGGCCTCGTCGCCCTCGCGCCCGACCCGCCGCAGCTCCCGCCGCTTGGCCGGGGTGAGGTGCTTGCCCCCGGCGGCGAGCTCGGCCCGGGCCGCGTTGCCGGCCTCGATCTCCTGGGCGAGCCGGACCTCGTCGTCCTTGGTCAGGAGCGGGTACTGGCCGATGTCGGTGAGGTAGAGCCGGACGAGATCTTCCTCGTCGCGGTCGACTCGCTCCTTCGCCACGCCCCGCCTCCGGATCCGGACCAGCGGTGGGTCGGAGTCGGGACTCCCACTCCACCGAGGTGAGACCGCCATTGTCTGCACCAGGAGGGATCTGTCAAGGCCGGATTCCCGGCCCACCGTGGTGCCGCGCCACTCGCTTCGGATGCTCCGCCGTCCCCCGCCCCCCGCGGGAGCAAAGGACAGTAGCGGGGCGGGTGGGACTCAGCCCAGGAGCGGGCCGGCGTCGGTCAACGCGACCTCGACCGCCGTCCGGCCGGGCGACCCTCCGGGCGGGTGCACGCCGGCGACCAGGTTCCGCCCCTCGGCGAGATCGGCCCGCTCGTCGGCCACCACGAAGCCCAGCCAACGTCGCAGCGGCGCATCACGGACCGGGTCGAGCTCGAGGAGCCAGCGCTCGTAGGCGGCGAGCTTGGCCGGCAGCAGCACGGCGAACACCGCGGTCAGCCGATCGGGCGTGGTGGTGAGCGCCTCCATGCGGTCGAGCGCGCCCGCCCACCCGTCGTGCGCCCGGTCGGCAGGACCGACGTCGAGGCCGCTCGCCACCGGGAACACCCGGGCAAACAGATCGGCGTGCCAGGCGTGGTGGTGGCTCTGGCGGGCGAAGGCGAGCTTCGCCTCGGGCTCGGCCGTGCTCGGCACCCAGCCCCCGAGGATCTCGAAGCACCGGAGCTCGAGCCAGCGGGCGCAGGCGATCGCCCGGGCCGAATGGTCGAGGGTGCCGGAGGTCATGGGAGCAGTGTGGCCAGTCGCGGTCGTCGGCGTCAACGAGCCGCCTGCAGGCGGGCGCCCCGGGGCCTCCGGGGGCCCCGTTCGGCCAGGGCGATGGCCACCAGGATCACCCCGGCCCCCAGCAGCTCGATCGCCCCGAGCCGCTCCCCGGCGAGGACGCTGACCACCCCGGCGAACACCGGCTCGAGCAGCAGGATCAGGGCCGCCCGGGGCGCCGGGATCCGCCGCTGGCCCCAGAGCTGGAGGGTCAACGCGACCGCCGAGCACGCGATCCCGGTGACGGCGACCGCGAGCCAGGCCGTGGCGGTCAGGTCGCCGACCCCGGCGACCGCCAGCCAGGGCAGACCCACCACGACGAGGACCGCCGTCTGGACCGTGGTGAACGGGATCGGCGGCACCCGGGTGGCGTGGCGGCCCTGGTAGACGATCCAGAGCGCGAACACGACCGCGCAGATCAGCGTGGCGACCTCACCCCGCCCGAACCCGAGGTCGGCCCCGGTGAGGAGGTAGAGGCCGAACGCGGCCAACCCGGCGCACAGCACGACCGACGCCGGCGGCCACGCCCGGTCGACCACCGCCTGCACGAACGGCGTGAAGATCACGAAGAGCCCGGTGATGAACGCCGAGGTCGCCGGGCTGGTGTCCTGCAGCCCGACGGTCTGGGCGGCGAAGCCCCCGAACAGCAGCACCCCGGCGACGGCCCCGACCCGGACCAGCGTGCGCCGATCGGGTCGAGGGGTCGGCGACGGGCGCGTCGGCGATCCGGGGACCGGCGACGCGGGAGACGGTGACGGGGCGGTCCGCATCGAGACGATCGCGACGGGCGCGAGCACCACGACCGCGAGCGCGAAGCGCAGCACCAGGAACGCCGCCGGGGTGACGTCGTCGAGCGCGTCCCCGACCAGCACGAACGTGATCCCGAACAGGAACGCGGCGAGGACCAGTGCCCCTTCCGGCGCGTAGCGACGTGCGGCCACGCCGCGTCCGGCCTAGCCCGGCCAGCGGTTGGTGATCGGGAGACGCCGGTCCTTCCCGAACGCCTTCGGGGACACCCGGACGCCGGGCGCGGCCTGGCGGCGCTTGTACTCGTTGCGGTCGACGAGCCCGGCCACCCGGCGCACCACGTCGGGATCGTGCCCGGCGGCGACGAGGTCGGCGATGGAGCGGTCGAGCTCCACGTAGCCCTCCACGATCGGGTCGAGCTCCGCGTAGTCGGGCAGCGAGTCCCGGTCGAGCTGCCCGGGCCGCAGCTCGGCGCTCGGGGGCTTGGTGATCACCGCCTCGGGGATGAGCGCCCGCCCGGCCCGGGCGTTGCGGTCCTCGCAGAGTGCGTAGACGAGCAGCTTGGGCACGTCCTTGATCACGGCGTACCCGCCGGCCATGTCGCCGTAGAGGGTGGAGTAGCCGGTGGCCGTCTCGCTCTTGTTGGCGGTGGTCAGCACCATCCACCCGAACTTGTTCGACATCGTCATCAGGATCGTGCCCCGGATCCGGGCCTGGAGGTTCTCCTCGGCCAGCCCCGGCTCGAGCCCGGCGAAGGAGTCGGCGAGCATCGCCAGGAACGCCGCGTGAGCGGGCTCGATCGGGACGGTGGTGGCCCGGATCCCGAGATTCGCCACGAGCAGCTCGGCGTCGCCGACGCTGTGGTCGCTCGAGAAGCGCGACGGCATCAGGACCCCGTGCACGTGATCAGCCCCGAGCGCGTCGACGGCGACCGCCGCGACGAGCGACGAGTCCACTCCCCCCGACAGCCCGACGAGGACGTCGGTGAAGCCGTTCTTCGTCACGTAGTCACGCGTGCCGAGCACGAGGGCCTCGTACACCTCGTGCACGGGCGGGAGCACCGGCTCGATCCGCGCGGGCGGTGCGGGACGGGTCGGACGGGCCGGGTCGGCCTCGCGCGGTCCCGTCACGGTCACCAGGGGCAGGGCCACCGGGCCGGCCGGCGCCACCTCGAGGTCGACGACCAGCAGGTCCTCGGTGAACTGCCGGGCCCGGGCGACGACCGCGCCGGTCGCGTCGACGACCAACGAGCCACCGTCGAAGACCAGCTCGTCCTGGCCCCCGACGAGGTTCACGTAGACGATGGGCACCCCGGCGGCGCGGGCCCGGCCCGCCAGCATGGCCTCGCGTTCGGCGAGGCGACCCGCCGAGTACGGCGAGGCGTTGACGTTGACGACCAGGGCCGCTCCCGCCCGGGCCTGGGTGACGACTGGTCCGGTCGGGCTCCAGGCGTCCTCGCACACTGTGACCGCCACCGGGACCCCGCCGACGGCGAAGAGCGGACCGTCGTCGGGCCAGGGCTCGAAGTAGCGCTCCTCGTCGAACACCGCGTAGTTCGGCAGGAGGTGCTTGCGGTACACGCCCTGGATGCGGCCGTGGGCCAGGACGGCCGCCGAGTTGAAGCACGCGCCGTCGACCTCGGGGAACCCGACCACGGCCGCCGTGGTGCCCGTCGCCGACGCGATCTCGTCGAGGCGACGGCGGGCCTCGGCCACGAAGGCGGGGCGCAGGAGGAGGTCCTCGGGCGGGTACCCGGTCACGGCGAGCTCCGGGAAGGCCACGAGGTCACAGCCCGCGGCCGCCGCCTCGGCGTAGGCGGCGAGGACGCGCTCGGCGTTGCCGGCCAGGTCCCCGACCACCAGGTCGAGTTGGGCGGCGGCGACCCGCAGTCGGTGCACCGGTGCAGGATACGGCGCCGCCACCGGGCACCGGCTCGCCCGGGGTGCCCCGGGAGCGCTTGACTGCGGGGCGTGGCAGGTGACGCCGACCCGGTGGTCCCCGGGCTCGAGGCCGTGATCGACGGCTCGGCCGACCCCGACCTTGCGCGCGCCGCCGTCACCCGCCTCGCGGCCGCCGACCCCGACGCCGCCGCCCGCCTGGCCGATCCGGCCCGGGTCGGGGCGTTCGTGGCCCTCGCGTGCGCGTCACGGGCCCTGACGAACGCCGTGGTCGGCGATCCGACGCTGCTCGACGTGGTCGACGAGGCCGACTTCGGGTCGGTGCGGGCCCCGGGAGCGGTCCGACCGGCGATCGTGGACGCCGTGGTCGCGACGGGCGACGACGGCGCCGGTGTCCTGCGGCGCCACAAGCGGCGCGAGTTCCTGCGCATCGCGCTGCGTGACCTCCTCGGCCTCGCCGATCTCGTCACCGTGGGGCGTGAGCTGACCGAGCTGGCCGAGGGGTGCCTGGAGGCGGCACTGCGGATCGCCGCACCCCGGGTGCCGATCGCGATCATCGGCATGGGCAAGCTCGGCGGCGAGGAGCTCAACTACGCGAGCGACGTCGACGTGCTCTTCGTGCACGGTGGCGACGATCCCGCCGAGGCCGATCGCGTCGCCAAGGCGGTGCTCGCGACCATGACCACGCCGACCGCCGACGGCATCGTGTTCCGGACCGACGCCGACCTCCGCCCCGAGGGTCGGGCGGGCGCACTCTCCCGCACGGTCGAGAGCTACACGGCCTGGTACGACCGCTGGGCCCGCCACTGGGAGTTCCAGGCGTTGCTCAAGGCTCGGCCGGTGGCGGGCGACCCGGCGCTCGGCGCCGAGTTCATCGCCGCGAGCCGACCGTACGTGTGGCGGGAGGTGCTCGACCCCGACCTCGTCCGCGAGGCCCGCGAGATGAAGGCGCGTGCAGAGGCGGAGCTCCACAAGCGCGGCCTCGACGACCGCGAGCTGAAGCGAGGCCGGGGCGGGATCCGCGACATCGAGTTCGCGGTCCAGCTGCTCCAGCTCGTCCACGGCCGCCACGACCCCCGGATCCGGTCGGCCACCACCCTCGTGGCGCTCGCCCAGCTGGCGGCGGGTGGCTACGTCGAGCGACGTGACGTCGGCCGCCTCGGCGACGCCTACGTGTTCCTGCGCACGGTGGAGCACCGCCTGCAGCTGCGCGACGAGCTCCAGACCCACACAATCCCCACCGATCCCGCCGAGCTCACGCTGCTCGCCCGGGTCCTCGGCTACCGCGACCAGCCCCGGGCCACTGCGCTCGAGGCCTTCCTCGCCGAGCACCGCTCGCACCAGACCGCGGTGCGGGCCCTCCACGAGCGGCTGTTCTTCGCGCCACTCATGGACGCGCTCGCCGGCCACGGGTCACTCACCCCCGAGGCGGCCGAGGAACGTCTCGCCGCCTTCGGCTTCGCCGACGCCGAGCACACCCGGGCCGCGTTGCGCGAGCTGACCCGGGGCTTCTCACGCACCTCGCGGGTCCTCCAGGAGATGCTCCCGGTGATCCTCGACTGGTGCTCGACCTCGCCCGACCCCGACCTCGCGCTCCTGCAGCTGCGCCGCATGGTGGAGGGACCGACCCGGGCCCAGGCCGTCGCGGTCACGTTCCGTGACGCGACCGGCGCGGCCGAGCGGGCCTGCCGGGTGCTCGGGTCGAGTCGCTTCCTCGGCGACTCGCTGTTCCACCAGCCCGCCTTCCTCGAGACACTGGGGGACGATGAGGCCCTGGTGGTCGAGCGAACCCGCGACGACCTGGTCGCGGCCGCCCTCGAGACGCTCCAGTGGCGCGCCGACGTCGAGCAGCGGCGAGCCGGCCTTCGCCGCTTCAAGCGTCGCGAGTTCCTGCGCATCGCGGCGCGCGACCTGTTGGGCCTGGCCCCGATCGAGGTCACGGCGCGCGAGCTGAGCAATCTCGCCGATGCCTGCGTGGAGGCGGCGCTGCGATCGCTCGAGCCCGACCTGCCCTTCGCCGTGATCGGGATGGGGCGCCTCGGGGGACACGAGCTGTCGTACGCGTCCGACATCGACGTGCTGTTCGTCTTCGACGGCGAGCGCACCTCCGACTACGAGGCGGGACTGCACCTCGCCACCGATCTCGTCCGTGAGATCGGGGCGACCACGGCCGAGGGCCAGACCTTCCGCATCGACGCGGCCCTGCGCCCGGAGGGCAAGAACGGCGTCCTCGCCCGGTCGCTCGACTCCTACCTCGCCTACTACGAGGAGTACGGGCTCCCCTGGGAGTTCCAGTCCCTCCTGCGGGCCCGCCCGGTCGCCGGGGATGCCGAGGTCGCCGCCCGCTTCATGGCGTTGGTCGAGCCGTTCGTCACGCGCGACCCGTTCCCCGAGGAGTTCACCCGCGAGATCCGGCGGGTGAAGGTCCGGGTCGAGCAGGAGCGGATCCCCCCGGGGGAGGACCCCGACTTCCACCTCAAGCTGGGCAAGGGCGCACTGACCGACGTCGAGTTCACGGTGCAGCTGCTCCAGCTGCAGCACGGCGCCGCCCACCCCGAGATCCGCGACCCGGCGACCATGGGCGGACTGCTGCGCTGCGTGGCGACCGGGCTCCTCGACGCGACCGACGCGGCCGTGCTCGAGGAGGCCTACCGGTTCTGCGAGCGCACCCGCAACGCCCGTTACCTCGTCCTCGGCCGACCCGGCGACGCCCTGCCCGGTGGTGACGACGACCTCCGGATCGGGCGCCTGCTCGGCTACACGCATCAACCCCGGACCGAGCTGCGCGACGAGTACCGCCGGGTGACCCGCCGGGCCCGACGCGTGGTCGAGCGCGTCTTCTACGGGCGCACCGGCGGCTGAGGCTGGCGCCGACTCCGGCGCCGACCGGCCGTCGGGCGTCAGGCGTCGAGGCCGCTCAGGTCGCCGGGGACGTCGACGGCGTACTGCGTGAGGACCTCGAGCGGGACGAGGTCGAGCACCGCTGCGTTGGTGCTCGCGAGCACGACCGGCGCGGCGCGCCCGTCGAGGTGGGCCCGGGCCCAGTTGCGGGCGGTGACGCACCACCGGTCGCCCGGATGCAACCCCGGGAACCGGTAGGCGGGCATCGGCGTCGACAGGTCGTTGCCGATCGACTGCTGGTGCTCGAGGAACTCGGCGCTCACGACCGCGCAGATCGTGTGGCTGCCGAGGTCGTCGGGTCCCGTGCTGCAGCACCCGTCGCGGAAGAAGCCGGTGACCGGGTCGAACCCGCAGGGCTCCAGCTCGCCCCCGAGCACGTTGCGCTCCGTCATGGGGTCAGCCTACGACCGACGACGCGTGCCCCACGAGTGGAGCCCGCACCCAAGGCGATCCCAGGGGCCCGATGGGGGAGATCCGTGCGAAACGGCGGGACCCGGAGGTCCCGCCGTCGCACGTCGGCCCTGGAGCCGTTGATACTGCCGGGGTCCCCGGAGACCGGGGCTCGGACGATCAGATGTCGTAGTAGAGGTTGAACTCGTAGGGGTGGGGCCGCAGCCGGATGGCGTCGACCTCGTTCAGCCGCTTGTACTCGATCCAGGTCTCGATGAGGTCGTCGGTGAACACCCCGCCGACCCGCAGGAAGTCGTTGTCGGCCTCGAGCGCGTCGAGCGCCTCGTCGAGGCTCGACGGAACCTGCGGGATGTTCTTGAGCTCATCGGGCGGGAGGTCGTAGAGGTCCCGGTCCACCGGCGCCGGCGGCTCGATGCGGTTCTGGATGCCGTCGAGGCCGGCCAGCATCATCGCCGCGAAGGCGAGGTACGGGTTCGACGTCGAGTCGGGGCACCGGAACTCGATCCGCTTGGCCTTCGGACTCTGCGACGCGAGCGGGATGCGGCACGACGCCGACCGGTTGCGCTGGCTGTAGACCAGGTTCACCGGCGCCTCGTACCCCGGCACCAGGCGCTTGAACGAGTTGGTCGTCGGGTTGGTGAAGGCGATGACCGCATGGGCGTGGTGCAGCAGGCCGCCGATGTACCACCGGGCGATGTCGGAGAGACCGCCGTAGCCCTTCTCGTCGAAGAACAGCGGCTCACCGCCCTTCCAGAGCGACTGGTGGGTGTGCATGCCCGACCCGTTGTCCTGGAAGATCGGCTTGGGCATGAAGGTCAGCGACTTGCCGGCCTGGCGGGCGACGTTCTTGAGCACGTACTTGAACGTCATCAGCTGGTCGGCCTGGCACAGGAGCGTGTCGAACTTGATGCCGATCTCGCCCTGACCACCGGAGGCCACCTCGTGGTGGTGCAGCTCGGTCTCGATGCCGACGCTGTGGAGCGCGAGGGTCATGTCGCCGCGCAGGTCCTGGTAGTGGTCCATCGGCGGGACGGGGAAGTAGCCCTGCTTGGTCCGGGGCTTGTAGCCGAGGTTGGCCACCGGCTCCCCGAGGAACTCGGAGGATCCGGTGTTCCACTCACCCTCGATCGAGTCGACCTGGTAGAAGCTGCCGTTCGGCCGGGTCTCGAACCGCACGTCGTCGAAGACGAAGAACTCGGCCTCGGGCCCGAAGTACGCAGTGTCGGCGATGCCCGACGACTTCAGGTAGTCCTCGGCCTTCTTCGCCACGTAGCGCGGGTCGCGTGAGTAACTCTCGCCGGTCACCGGGTCGGCGACGAAGCAGTGGATGACCGCGGTCTTGTGCTTCATGAACGGGTCGAGGTAGACGGTGTTCGGGTCGGTGATCAGGACCATGTCGGATTCCTGGATCTCCTGGAAGCCCCGCACCGACGAGCCGTCGAAGCCGTGCCCCACGGTGAAGTGGTCCTCGCTGAGCACGTGGGCCGGGATGGTGACGTGCTGCATGATGCCGGGGAGGTCGGAGAAGCGGAGGTCGACGAAGTCGCAGCCTTCGTCCTTGACCAACTTCAGCACGTCCTGGGAGGTTCGGGGCTCCACGTCGGGTCCTTTCACGGTTGTCCGCCTCGGTTCGGCGGAAGGCTACGTCAGGCTGGGGTCCGGGGACGCAGCGAGGTTCCCCAGCGGCGGTTTCCCTCCTGTTGCCGCGATGTGAACGGCGTGTGAACAGCCCCGGGAACCGCGGGATCCGGGTGTTCCGGGGCACCCCGGCCCGGACACCGTCGGCGGCCGACCTGTCAGACTGACGGAATGCAGCAGCAGCTCGACTACGTGCTCCGGACGGTCGAGGAGCGGGGTGTGCGCCTCGTGCGCATGTGGTTCACCGACGTCCTCGGGCAGCTCAAGAGCTTCGCGATCACCCCGGCCGAGCTCGAGAACGCGCTCGAGGAGGGAATGACCTTCGACGGGTCCGCGATCGAGGGCTACAGCCGGATCCAGGAATCCGACATGCTCGCCGTGCCCGACCCCAACACCTTCGAGATCCTGCCGTGGCGCAGCGGCGGCGACGAGGGGGCCGCTGCGCCCGTCGCCCGCATGTACTGCGACATCCACCACCTCTCCGGCGAGCCGTTCGAGGGTGATCCCCGCCAGGTGCTGCGTCGGAACCTCGAGCGGGCCCGCGAGAAGGGCTTCACGTTCTACGCGAGCCCCGAGATGGAGTTCTTCTACTTCGCGTCGTCCGACGCCCCCGAGCCGCTCGACCGGGCCGGCTACTTCGACCTCACCGAGATGGACCTGGCCTCCGACCTGCGGCGCCAGACGATCCTCACGCTCGAGGCGATGGGCATCCCGTGCGAGTACAGCCACCACGAGATCGCGCCGAGCCAGCACGAGATCGACCTGCGCCACACCGACGCGCTCACGATGGCCGACAACATCATGACCTTCCGCATCGTGGTGAAGGAGGTCGCCCGCAACCTCGGCGTGTACGCGACCTTCATGCCCAAGCCGATCGCGGGCGCGTTCGGGTCCGGCATGCACACCCACCTCTCCCTGTTCGAGGGCGACGTCAACGCGTTCCACGACGCCGGCGATCCGAACGGCCTCTCGAAGGTGGCCAAGCACTTCATCGCCGGACTGCTGCACCACACGCGCGAGCTCACCGCGGTCACCAACCAGACGGTGAACTCCTACAAGCGCCTGATCGAGGGCTACGAGGCGCCGGTGCACATCTGCTGGGCCCGGAACAACTCGTCGGCCCTCGTGCGGGTGCCCGTGCCGAAGCGGGGCAAGGAGAGCTCGACCCGGGTCGAGTTCCGCTCACCCGACCCGGCCTGCAACCCGTACCTGGCGTTCTCCGTGATGCTCGCCGCCGGACTGCGCGGGATCGAGGAGGGCTACGAGCTCCCGCCCGCTGCGACCAACAACATCTACGAGATGACCGACGACGAACGGGCGGTGGAGGGCATCGGCCGCCTCCCCGGCTCCCTGGCCGAGGCCATCGACGTCATGGAGGGCTCCGATCTCGTCGCCGAGGCGCTCGGGGAGCACGTGTTCGAGTACTTCGTGCGCAACAAGCGTCGCGAGTGGGCCGAGTACACCGCCCAGGTCACCCCCTGGGAGGTCGACCGCTACCTCGGGTCGCTCTGAGACCCGCCGGACCGCTCCGACCATGGCCGCACCGCTCCTCGTCTTCCCCGACCCGCCGCCGCCGCTGCTCGCGCAGACGCTCGACCTCGGTGGTCACGCGTGGAAGGCCGTCACCAACGCCTCCGTCGCGACCCAGCACGAACCCGCCGACGGCTGGGGCGGCGCGATCGTCGTGGCCGACGAGGACCCCGAGGGCGCGTTCGTGATCTGCCGGTCGCTGCGCCGCCGCGACGCGTCGTTCACGCCGGTGCTGCTCCTCGTGAGCGGGGGTCGCCTGGCCGACCTCGAGCACCGTGAGGACCTGTTCGACGACTTCTGCCTCGCACCGTTCCACCCCGCCGAGCTCGAGGCCCGCCTGCGCCACCTGCTCTGGCGCACGGGCCGGGCCGCGACCGCCGAGCTGGTCGAGTACGGGGATCTCGTGCTCAACCTCGAGACCTATCAGGCCGCCCTGGCCCACCGGCCGCTCGACCTCACCTACATGGAGTACGAGCTGCTGAAGTTCTTCTCCACCCATCCGGGCAAGGTCTTCACCCGGGAGCAGCTGCTGTCGCGGGTGTGGGGGTACGAGTACTACGGCGGCGCCCGCACGGTCGACGTGCACGTGCGGCGGCTGCGGGCCAAGCTCGGCGAGGAGCACGCGGGCCTGATCCAGACCGTCCGCTCGGTGGGCTACCGGTTCGGCCAGAGCCGCACGGCGGGCGGCGAGTCGGCGCCCTGATCGGCCCGAATCCGGGCCCGGTCCTCAGGCCTCGGTGCCGGTGGCGGCCTTCTCGGCGGCGTCACGGGTCTCCATCCACCCGAACAGCGCGCTCCAGACGGCGCCGCCGAGCATGACCCCGACCGGGATCACGAGGAGCATCACGATCACGATGACGATGCCTCCGGCCATGGCCGCACCGTAGCACCGACCCGTCGCCGGACCGGGGGTCTCAGCGGCGCAGGGCGCGGCCCGGGCCGGTGTGCAGCGCCGGCCACCGGTCGGGATGCCCACCGTCGAGATCGGCCAGCGCGTTCCAGGTCGCCGCGGCAACCGCGGCGAACACGGCGTCGGACGCCTGGGCCCGGGGCGGACCGTCACCGGCGACGATGGTCACCTCGACCGGCGGCACGACCGCCGGCCGCACGATCCCGAACGACCGGATGGTGAGGTCGAGCACGGCGCCGGTCTCGGGATCGACGGCGAGGCTCTCCGTGCACACCCACCCCAGCGCCATGTGCGTCGCGCCGATGCAGTACGCCCGGAGGACCACGGCGTCGAGGGGGTCGCCGGCGTCCACCTGCACCTCCACCCGGGTGATGACGCCACGCGCCGCGTCGACGTGGACCCGCGCGTCGCCGATCGCGCCGGTGGGCCCGGTCACGCGCGCGGCGAGCGGACCCTCGGGGGCCAGACCGGCGGCGTGGCGGGCTCCGGCCACGAGCACCGCCTCCTCCGCCCACCGCCCGGCGCGGGCCGCGCCCACCGGGGGCCCCGGGGCCGGCACCGTGACCCACTCGGCGTCGAGGCCCGCCGGTCCCGTCGCCGCCGGTCCCGACCAGTCGGCGTTGGCGACCCGCCCCCGGATGCGGACCCGATCGCCGTCGACCCACGCCGCCGCCGCAATCGGAGGTCGCTTGGGCCCCAGGCGCACGGTGTCCTCACGCGAGTACACGACCCGGACGGCGCGCCCGAGCCGGTCGGCGAGCTCGCGCGCGGCGGCCGGGGCGAGGGACCCCTGCTTCCCACCGAACGCACCGCCGTTGGCGAGCGGGCTCGCCGGGGTCGCGTCCGGCGCGCACCACGAGGCGTCGGGCTCGAGGTAGGCCGGCTCCACCCAGCCCGTCGCGAGCCGGACCGCGTGGGGCGGGGCGTCGACCAGCGGCGGCGTGAGTGGCGGCGTCGCGTCGCGGGTGGTGCGGCGCCCCTGCAACTTCCCGGCCCGACCCCGCGCCTCGGTCAGGGTCGCGTCGACCACCCACCACGTCCCGGCGGCCGTCTGGGCCCCGACCGCGTCGGGGTCGACCCCCGGCGGCAGCGGCACCGCCACCAACGCGTCGCGGGGCGCCGTGTCGTCGGCGAACCCACCCGCGCCGAGGGGCACGCTGGGGGCCACCGTCTGGGGTCCACCGGTCTCGGCCGTCGCGCGGGCGGTGGCGGGGTCGAGGGCGCGCGGCGGCGGCTCGGTGACCACACCGACGGCCTCCACGATCGTCTGCCACCCCGTGCAGCGACAGAGGTGCGCGGCGAGGGCGCGGTCGACGTCGGTCCGTCCGCAGCGGCCGCGGTCGAGCATCGCCGCGAGGCGCATCACGATCCCCGGAGTGCAGAACCCGCACTGCGAGCCCCCGGTGGCCAGCAGCGCATCGGCCAGCCGGTCGCGCAGGTCGGGGTCGAGGCCCGCCGGGGTGGTGACCGCCCGTCCCGCCACCCGCTCGGCCGGGGTCACGCAGGCGACCCGGGGCTCCCCGTCGATCCACACGGTGCAGCATCCACACTGCCCCTGCGGCGCGCACCCGTCCTTGACCGCCGTGATCCCGAGGTGCTCGCGCAGGACCGTGAGCAGGGACTCCCCGGGACGGCAGTCGGCCTCGACCGGCCGTCCGTCACACACGAAGGCCACCCGATCACCCGCTGCGTCCACGACCGGGCAGGATAGGAGCGATGACGCCGAACCCGGTCTCCCGACGCACCTTCCTCGCGGGGAGCGCCGGGGCCGCCCTCACCGTCGCCACCCTCGGGCTCGGCGCGGCGCCGGCCGGGGCGGCCCGCAAGGCGATCTCCCCGCTGGTGCTGTCGAGCGACCTCCACGCGACGCCCGGGCCCCAGCGGTTCGTGTTCGCGATCGCCAAGGGCGCGCGGTACGCGTCGTTCGGGCGGGCCGACGTCGCCTTCGCCCCGCCGGGTTCCAAGACCTTCACCACCCTGCGCACCGACCTCGAGCAGGACGGCCTCCCCCGCGGCCGCGGGATCTACGTCGCCGCCGCCACGTTCCCCGAGCCCGGCGTCTGGTCGGCTCGCGCGGTGGTCGACGGGCGGACCGTGCCCTTCGCCGTGCAGGTGAAGCCCGCGCCCGAGGCGCCCGTCGCCGGGGCCGCCGCGCCCCGGGCCGCCTCGCCCACGCCCACCGCTCCCCTCGGGGTCGACCCGATCTGCACGCGGCGGCCCGCCTGCCCCCTGCACGACGTGTCGCTCGACCAGGTGATCGGCACCCGCCCGGTGGCGGTGATGTTCGCGACCCCGGCCCTCTGCCAGTCGCAGTACTGCGGGCCCGTGCTCGACGAGCTGCTCGACGTGATGGGGCCGTACCGGGACCGGGGCGTCGCGATGGTGCACGTCGAGATCTACCGGTCGACCCGCGGGGCCGCGGTCGCTCCCACGGTCGAGGCGTGGGGGCTGCCGAGCGAGCCGTGGTTCTACACCGTCGACGCGACGGGCGGGATCCGCGAGCGCCTCGACGGCGCCTTCAGCACCGGCGAGGTCACCGGCGCGCTCGACCGTCTGACCCGTTGACGGAGCCGAGCGACCGACGCCGACGGGGACGCCGGACTACCGGGACCGGAGTCGGCTGGCCCGGGTCGGTGGGCTCAGCTGAAGGACTGGCCGCACCCGCAGGAGCGCTGGGCGTTGGGGTTCGTGATGTGGAACCCAGCGCCCTGGAGCCCGTCCTTGTAGTCGAGCGAGGCGCCCTTGAGCAGCGGCTGGCTGGCCGGGTCGATCACCACGGTCACCGCGCCGTACTCGGTGCGCACGTCGTCGTCGGCGACGTCGGTGTCGAAGAACATCTCGTACGAGAAGCCCGAGCACCCGCCGGGTCGCACCGCCACCCGCAGCACGAGGTCGTCGGTGGTCTCCTCGGCGGAGATCAGCCCCTGCACCTTCTCGACCGCGGCATCGGTGAGGGTGAACACCTGGCTGGCGTCGGTCACGGCGAACAGCGACATGGCGGTGTGCCTTTCTTTCTCGGACTAACTGATCAGACTACCCAGTGGCCACAGTGACGTGGCACGGCTCCGGGTCGTACAGGGTGGCGAACTCCGCCACCCGACCTCCGCCCGCGGCGTCGACCACCCCGGCGCAGATCCCGCGGTGCAGGTTGCACACGAGGTCGGGGTAGGCCTCGGCCAGCTCCCGGAACGGGCAGTGGAGGAACTCCACCCGCACCGCCCCCTCGGCGGTGCCGTCGCCGGGCCCGACGGCGGGCTCGAAGCCGAGGCGGTCGAGCTCGTCGTGCAGCACGGCGACGCAGGACCGGGACCGGGTGCGCCGGGCGAGCTGGGCCCCCCAGCGCTCCCCGATGGCGGCGGCGTCGCCCGCCTCGGCCCCGACCGCCTCCGCCAGCGACCCGAGGAGACCGGCGAGGAGCACGTGGGCGGGCGGGTCGCCCAGCGACGGCGCACCGGGGGCGAGCGAGTAGAGGTGCTGGGGACGGCCGACCGTGCCCCGGTGGACGGCCTCGGCCTCCACCAGACCCGTCTCGCGGAGCCGGTCGAGGTGGAGCCGCACGGTGTTGGCGTGGAGGCCGAGCCGTTCGGCGAGGTCCTGGGCCGAGAGCGGCCGGGTCGAGGTCGCGAGCTCGCGGTACATCGCGTAGCGGGTCTCGTCGCCGAGGGCCTTGAGCACCGGGAGGTCCACCCGTTGACCGTACCGAGATCCGGGACTATTTTCAACACCGAACCTGGTTTTATTGGCTCGTGGACACCACCGATCCCATCCCCGCCCCGGACCCCGCTGCGGTCCCCGCCACCCCGGATCGGCCCACGCCCGAGGCCGTGCGGCGGATGCTCGCCGGGGTCATGGACCCCGAGCTCAACGCCAGCATCGTCGACCTCGGGATGGTCGACGACGTCCGGATCGGCGACGACGGCCTGGTCACCGTGGTCGTCGCCCTGACCACGGCGGGCTGCCCGCTGCGCCACCAGATCAAGACCGACGTCCAGTCGAAGGTCTCGGGCCTGCCCGGCGTGGCCACGGTGAAGGTCGAGTACGGCGAGATGACCGCCGAGCAGAAGGCCCGGGCCATGGACCGGGCCCGGTTCAACGCCCGCGAGCACGCCGAGCCCACCGAGGTGGCCCCCACCACCCGGGTGATCGCGGTGGCGAGCGGCAAGGGCGGGGTGGGCAAGTCCTCGGTCACGGTCAACCTCGCGGCGGCGCTCGCGGCGCGTGGCCTCACCGTCGGCATCCTCGACGCCGACATCTGGGGCTTCTCCGTGCCCCGCATGCTCGGCGCCGAGGGCCGGCTCTCGGGGGCCGACGGCAAGATCCACCCCAACGAGGTCCCGGTCGAGGGCGCCGACGGCACCCCCACCGGGCTCCTGAAGGTCGTGTCGATGGGCTTCCTCGTCGACGACGAGACCTCGGCGCTCATGTGGCGCGGCCTCATCCTCACGAAGGCGGTCGAGCAGTTCCTCAAGGACGTGCGCTGGGGGGACCTCGACTACCTGCTCGTCGACATGCCCCCCGGCACCGGCGACATCCAGATGGGCCTGGCCCGCATGCTCCCCCAGGCCGAGATGCTCGTGGTCACCACCCCGGCGATCGGCGCCCAGAAGGTCGCCACCCGCGTGGCCGACATGGCCCGGCGCTCGTACATGAAGGTCATCGGCGTGGTCGAGAACATGCACGCGTTCGTGACCCCGTCCGGCGAGCGCTTCGCCGTGTTCGGCGAGGGGGGCGGCGCGGCCCTGGCCGAGGAGGTAGGGGTGCCGCTCGTGGCCCAGATCCCGCTCGAGCCCGACGTCTCACGCGGCGGCGACGCGGGCCGCCCGCTGGCGCTGACCAACCCGGAGAGTCCTGCCGGATCGGCGTTCCACACCCTGGCGACCCGCGTCGTCGAGGATCTGCTCCCACCCGTGGAGATGAGCGGCTGCACCGCTCGGATCCTCGAGTTGGCAACGGCCAACCTCGCCGCATCTCCCGGTCCGACCACCCCCCCGAACCGGTGAGACCGGGCCCCATGATGGGGCCCGGTCGGATGCGTCACCAGGGTCCTTCGACCCGGGTCGGGGACCATGGCCCCCGGTCGGCCCGTCACCGGGGTCGGCGCGCGCGACGCCGACCGGGTCAGACCCTGTGCCAGGCCGAGCGGGCCGTCCCGGTGACCTCACCCGCGGCCTTGAGCGCCTGGAGGTGCGCGAGCACCTGCCACCCGGCGGCGGTGACGAGCTCGGGGGGGAGGTCGGCACCGCCGTAGATGCGGGCTACGAGCTCGGCGACCTTGTGGGGCCGCTCGGCGAGGAGCGCGCGCACCTGCGCCTCGCGGGACGCTCGGTGGTCGAGGTAGTCGCGGATCGTGGCGCGGGGGTCGTCGATCGCCTCCCCGTGGGCCGGGGCGATGCGGGTGAGGCGGAGCCGCTCGAGCCGCTGCAGGGTCGCCACGTACACCGCCATGTCACCGCCCCGCCGTGGGTTCACGACCGAGTACATGCCGCCGAGCACGACGTCGCCCGAGAAGAGGGTGCGCTCCTCCTCGAGCAGGAAGCACAGGTGCTCGGGGGCGTGACCCGGGGTCACGAGCGCCTCGAGGCCGAACTCCGTGCCCTCCACCGTGTCGCCGTCGCGCAGCACCCGGTCGACCACGGCGTCGGCGTCCTTCGGGAGCCGACGGGTCGAGGCGACCACCTCGGCACCGGTCCGGGCGACCAGCCGGGCCGTGGCGGGGAGGTGGTCGGGATGGAAGTGCGTGAGCAGCACCCACTTGATGCGCTCGGGCATCGCCGCGCCCACGATCGCTTCGACGTGACCGGCGTCGTCGGGTCCCGGGTCGATGACCGCGACCTCGTCGATGCCCACGAGATAGGTGTTGGTGCCGGGACCGGTGAACGGACCCGGGTTCGGGGCGACGATGCGCCGGACCAGCGGCGACAGTGCGCTCGCCACGCCCGGGGTCAGGTCGGGCACGTCACTCGGCTCCGGCCGGGGGTGGACCCATTCGCATCACGAAGCCGGACGCGGCGTCGTCGGCCACGTGCTCGGCGTCGGTCGTGAGGTCGAGCTGCCACCCGCCGTCGGGGTCCAAGACCCGCAGGGGCTCCGGCCGACGCCACCGGCCCCGGGCCGCGGCGACGACCGCGTCGGCCGACGGGAAGCGGGCGAGGACGAGCAGCGAGCGGATGGTCGGGTAGATCAGCTCGATCGCACCGTCACGCGCGCGGGCCAGCGCGTCGGCCGGGCGGACCCACTCCGACGCCACCATCTCACCGGTCGCCACGTCGTCGTGGGCGTAGGTGTGTCCGTCCGGGGCCGAGGCGACGAAGAACCAGGTGTCGTAGCGCTTCGGTGCCCCGATCGGCGTGATCCAGCGGCCGAACGGCACGAGCGCACCGAGGTCGAGCACGGCGTCGAGCGCGCCGAGCTCGTCCGCGAGGTCTCCCTGCGCGCGCAGCAGTCGCGCGCGTGCGGCTGCGAGACCGACCCGGTCGGCCCCGGCGTCGAACGGCGTCCCGTCGCGGCGGTGCCGGGCCAACAGGACTCCGGCTTCCTCGAACGCCTCGCGGACCGCGGCGACGAAGAAGCGGACGGCACCCGGGCCGCCGCAGGCTGCGTCGGCGCCCGCTGCGTCGAAGCCGGCCGCAGGGAGTCGGGGGTCGGCGTCGCCCGGGTCGACGCGCCCACCGGGGAAGACGTAGGCCCCGGGCACGAAGGTCGACGCGGGGTGGCGCCGCTGCATGAAGACCTCGACCCCCGGACCCACCCCGGAGCCGACCCCCGGACCGGGACGGTCGGACGGCGCACCCGACGGTGCATCCGACGGTGCATCCCGTCGCGGGATCGCCGGCGCGTCCCGCATCAGCATCACGGTCGCCGCCTCCCGGACGGCGACGGTGGCGCCTGCGCTCACCCGGCCAGTCTACGAGCCGGTCCGCGGGCGCCGTACGCTCGTGCGTCATGCGTACGCCCGCTCCCGAGCCCGCGGCCGACCCCCGCCGGAGCGTCCCGTCGGTCGATCGCGTGCTCGCCCGCCTCACCGGTCTGCCGCCCGCCCTGCTCGCCGACTGCGCGCGCGACGCGGTCGACGCCGCCCGGGACCGGGCGACCACCGGGGCCACCGTCACCGAGGCCGCCGTCGTGGCCGACGCACAGGCGCGCGCCGACCGGCGGGCCCGACAGCTGCTCCAACGCGTCGTGAACGCCACCGGCGTGCTCGTGCACACAAACCTCGGTCGGGCGCCCATCGATCCGGAGTCCGTGGCGGCGGCCGCGTCGGTCACCACCGGGTACTCGAACCTCGAGTACGAGCTGGAGTCCGGGACCCGCGGCTCACGCCACGTCCACGCCGGGACCCTGCTCGCGCGCGCGTGTGGCGCCGAGTCCGGCATCGTGGTGAACAACAACGCCGCCGCCGTACTGCTCGCGCTGGGCGCGCTGGCGCGCGACCGCGACGTGCTGGTGTCACGCGGCGAGCTGGTGGAGATCGGCGGCGGGTTCCGGGTCCCCGAGATCATGGCCGAGTCGCACTGCCGGTTGATCGAGGTGGGTACCACCAACCGGACCCGCCGGGCCGATTACGCAGCGGCGTGCACCGACGCCACGGCGCTCGTCCTGAAGGTGCACGCGTCGAACTACCGCATGGTCGGGTTCACCGAAGCCACCCCGGTGCAGGAGCTGGCGACGCTGGGCCCCCCCGTGATGGTCGACGCCGGTTCCGGGCTGCTCGACGAGCAGACGCCGTGGCTGGGCGGTCGACCCGACTGGCTGTTCGACGAGCCCGGGGTCCGTCAGGCCGTGGCCTCCGGAGCCGGGATCGTCACGTTCTCGGGGGACAAGCTCCTCGGCGGTCCCCAGGCCGGCGTGATCGTCGGTCGGGCCAACCTGGTGGCTGCGTGCGCGGCCCACCCGCTGGCCCGGGCCGTGCGGGCCGACAAGATGACGCTCGCCGCGCTCCAGCACGTGGCCCTCGCCTACCTCGACGGGCGCGCGGCGTCGTTGCCGATCTGGCGGATGGCCGCCCGCACCGTGCCGGAGTTGCGCGCCCGGGCGGAGGCCGTCGCCGCTGCGGTCCCCGGGGCGACGGTCGTCGCCACCGACGCGGTCGCCGGGGGCGGGTCGCTACCTGGACTGACCATCCCGTCGGCCGGCGTCGCGCTCCCGGCGGGCGACGCCGACGCGACGCTCGCACGCTTGCGGACGCAGGGCGTGATCGCCCGCATCGACCACGACGCCATCGTGTGCGATCTCCGGACGGTCGACCCCGACGACGACGATCGTCTCGCCACCGCGCTGGCGGCGGCCCGGACCTGACCGGGCGCCGTGCGCACCGTCGCCACCGCCGGGCACGTCGATCACGGCAAGTCGTCGCTCGTCCTCGCGCTGACCGGCACCGATCCCGACCGCTTCCCCGAGGAGAAGGCCCGCGGCCTCACCATCGACCTCGGCTTCGCCTTCGCCACCCTGGACTCGGGGGCCGAGGTCGCCTTCGTCGACGTCCCCGGGCACACCCGCTTCATCAAGAACATGCTCGCCGGGGTCGGGGCCGTCGACCTCGCCGTGCTCGTGGTCGCGGCCACCGAGGGCTGGATGCCCCAGACCGAGGAGCACCTGCGGATCCTCGAGCTGCTCGGCGTGTCGCTCGGGATGGTGGTCGTCACCAAGGCCGACCTGGTCGACGAGGAGACGGTCGAGCTCGCGATCCTCGAGGTGCTCGAGCACCTCGACGGCACGGCGCTCGCCGACACCCCCGTCGTGGTGTGCGACAGTCGTTCGGGCCGGGGCCTCGACGACGTGCGCCGCGGGCTCGACGCCGCGCTGGCCCGGGCGCCCGCCGTGCCCGACGCCGGTCGGCCCCGACTCTGGATCGACCGGGTCTTCGCGGCCCGGGGTGCGGGCACCGTCGTGACCGGCACCTTGACCGGCGGGGCCATCGCGCTCGACGACGAGCTGGTCGTGGCAGGGAGCGGACGGTCGGTGCGGGTCCGCGGGCTCGAGTGCGCCGGGCGCCGACGCACCGAGATCGGTCCCGGCGCGCGGGTCGCCGTGAACCTGGCGGGGATCGACCACCACGAGGTCGCCCGGGGCACGGCGCTGGTCCGGCCGGACCAGTGGTGCACGCCGCAGGTCGTCGACGTGGCCGTGCGGGCGGTGCCGGGGGAGACCCCGCCCCGGCGGGGCCGGGTTCGGCTGCACGTCGGGTCGGGCGAGCACGGCGCCACGATCCGGGCGCTCGACCCCGACGGGCACTTCGCGCGGCTCCGCCTCGCGAGCGCGCTGCCGCTCGCCCCCGGCGACCGGATGGTGGTGCGGGACCCGGGGCGGGGCCGGACCACCGCAGGGGTGGAGGTGCTCGACCTGGATCCCGGCGGCCGGGCCGTCGACGCCGCCGGCCGGCTCGGGCGCCCGCTCGGCGAGCGCCTGGTCGCGGGTCACGGGTGGGTGGCGACCGACGACCTCCCGCGCCGGGCCGGCCTCGACCCGCCCGCCGCGGCCGCCCTCGCGCGCGCGCTGGTCGCCGAGGGACACGCCGAGCTCGTCGACGGTTGGCTGGTCGATCCCGCCGTTCGGACTCGCCTTCGCGAGCAGGCCCGGACCGCCGTCACCGCGCACCACCAGGCCCGCCCCACCGACCCCGGCATCGAGCTCGGGGTGCTCGCGCGGACGCTGCGGACCGACCCCGATCGCCTGCGCGCCGCGCTCACCGACGCCCCCGGGCTGGCGGTGGAACGCGGGGTGGTGCGCGACGCCGCGCACGTCGGGTCGGTGGCGGAGACCCCCGAGGCGATCGCGCTGGTCGCCCGGTTCACGGCCTCACCCTTCGCGCCCCCGGCGCCCGGCGAGACCGGGGCCCCACCCGCGCTGATCCGGGCCTGCGTCCGCGACGGCCTGCTCGTCGACGTCGACGGCACCGTCTTCGCGGCCGAGGCGCTCGCGGCGGCCCGCGCGCGCGTCGTCACGCTCCTCGCCGAGCGGGGCACGATCACCGTCGCCGACGTCCGCGACGCGCTGGGCTCGTCGCGGAAGTTCACGCTGCCGATCGTGGCCTGGCTCGACCGAAACGGCGTGACCCGCCGACGCGGCGACGACCGCATCCCCGGGCCCACCAGCGGACTGCTCTGAGGCCGCGGCGCCTCAGACCGGGCCCGACGGACCGTCGCGCCCGTCCTCGTGCGACCCGTCGCGCCCGTCCTCGTGCGACTCCTCGTGCGACCCGGCGCCGGGATCGACCGCCGCGTCGGCCTCTCCCTGCGCAGCGGCCTCCTTGGCGGCCTGGGCCAGACGCTTGCGCTCCCGGTACTCCTCGCGGTGGTCCTTCGCGCCCCCGGTCTCGGGCTCCACCTCGAGCACCAGCCCCGCGACCTCGATCACCCGCACGGGGTCCCCCGCCGCGATCGGCGTCGCCCGGTTGGTCCGGGCCAGCCAGCGGGCGCCGTCGATCATCGCGACGCCGTCGGGTGCGATCGGGACCTCGGCCGTCCCCATCCGACCGACCATCCCCTCACGGCCGATGGTCGGCGTGGAGAACCGGGCCCGGACCGCGGCGGTCATCCCCCACAGGAAGAACAGGACCGCGCCCCCGACCACGAGGACCGCGACCCACCAGGCGACGTCGAGGCGCGACGATCCGCCGTAGAGGAAGAGGGTGCCCACGACCAGGGCCACCGTCCCGAACCCGGTCCAGAAGCCGACCCCGCCGGCCTGCACGTCGACCGCCAGCCCCACCACCCCGGCGACGAGCAGCGCGACCGCCCACCAACGCGTGGGCAGGTGGGAGAACCCGTAGGTCGCACCCACCACCGCGATCGCACCGGCCATCCCCACGAGGCCGATGCTGATCGCGAAGAACTCGAACGCGATCAGGGCCAGTCCGGCCACGAGCAGGAAGTACGCGACCGACGGACGGATGAGACTGTGCTGGGTCTGCCCACCCAGGCCCATGCCGTCGAACACGACCTCCTGGTTGGGCTCCCGCCGACGGTCGCGTCCTTCGCCGATCACCCGCGCGGTCTCGACCGTGATCGAGCCTGCGGCCGTCTCCACCGTCTCGCCGTCCATCGTGACGACGACCTCGCCCAGCGTCGGGCGCACCCGGTCGACGAGTCCGGCGGCGTCGGCCTGCGCGGCGGTGAACGACCTCCGGGCGGACCGGGCCGCGGCGTCCGGGTCGCGCCCGTTGGCCTCGGCCAGGCGGGCGAGCTCGGTCGCGACCGAATCCGTCGGAACCGCGTCGGGGTCCCCGAGGTCGACCGGGGCCCCGGGACCGATGGAGGCGCCGTTCGCGACGTAGGCCCGGTGCGCGGCCTGGAGCACGAGGAGCGCGCCCCCCTCGGCCCGACCACCGGGCGGCCCCGCCCAGGCCACGACCGGGATCCGGGACCGCTCGATCCGCCGCACGAGGGCGTCGACGTCGACGTCGACGGTGCCCCGGGAGTCGATCTGGATCACCAGCATGGTGCGGCGGGCGCGGTTGGCGTCTCGGAGCGCCTCCTCGACCAGGGTCGCGGTGGGCGGGTCGAGCAGGCCCTCGATCTGGACGACCGCGATCCCCCGGCGGCCGCCCGACTCCTGGCCCGACTCCTGGGCGCCCGCGGCGGGCAGGAGCGCGACCAGTCCGCCCACGACGAGGACGGCGGCCGCGACCAGGCGCGCCCATACACCCCCCGACGGCGCCCGTCGGGAGGGTCGGGGCGCCCCCGTACCATGCGTGTCATGGAGCTTGCGCAGTTCTGCGCCTCCTCCCGGATCGTGATCGTCGCGGGCAAGGGTGGGGTCGGGAAGACGACGGTCGTCGCCACCCTCGCCACCATGGCCGCCCGGACCGGACTGAGCGTGCTGGTCGTCGAGGTGGAGGGCAAATCGGGACTGTCGGCCGCCCTCGGCCTCCCGCCCCTCACCTACGAGGAAGTGGAGGCTAGGCCCCGACTGCGGGTCCGCGCCCTCTCGGCCGACGACGCCCTGCTCGAGTACCTCGACCAGCGCGGGCTGCACCGGATCTCGGGCCGCCTGGTGCGGTCCGGCACCCTCGACGTGGTGGCCACGGCCGTGCCCGGAATGCGCGACATCCTGCTGCTCGGCAAGGTCAAGCAGCTCGAGCAGGCGGCGGCGGGCCCCGACCTGATCGTGGTCGACGCCCCGGCCGCCGGGCACGCGATCACCTTCTTGACCTCGGCCCGGGGACTGCAGGACGCCGTGCGGGTGGGACCCGTCCGCCACCAGGCCGACGAGGTCGTCGCGCTCCTCGCCGACCCGGCCCGCTGCCAGGTGCTGCTCGTGACCCTGCCCGAGGAGACCCCGGTCAACGAGGTCGCCGAGACCGCGTTCGCGCTCGAGGACCGGGTCGGCATCGCCCTCGGGCCCGTGGTGGTCAACCAGTGCCTGCCCGCCCGCTGGAGCGGGAGCCCCCACGCGGTCGCCGACGCCACCCGGGCCCGGTGCGACCTCGACGCCGACGACGCGGTCGCGCTCGACCGGGCCACTGCGTTCGTGGGGGCCCGCCGCGCGATCCAGCTCGAGCAGATCCGCCGGCTGGCGACCCGGCTCCCCCTCCCCCAGATCCACCTGCCGTTCCTCGACGAGGAGATCGGCCCGACCGGGATCGACCACCTCGCCGACGCCTTCGCCGCGCAGGTCGCGACGCTGCGAGCCCCGTGAGCGCCCTCGCCGACCTCCTCGACCATCGGCACGTGCTGGTGTGCTGCGGCACCGGCGGGGTCGGGAAGACGACGACCGCAGCCGCGCTGGCCCTGGCCGGCGCGCAGCAGGGGCGGCGCGTCGCCGTGATCACCATCGACCCGGCCCGCAGACTCGCCGACACCCTCGGGCTCGCCGGTCACACCGACGCCGAGGTCGACCGGGACCGCTGGGACCCGGAGGGGCGCGCGCCGGGCCGGGCCCGGCTGACCGCGATGATGCTCGACCCGAGCGAGACCTTCGACGGGCTCGTCGCGCGCTACGCCCGCAACGAGGAGCAGCGCGACCGCATCCTCGGGAACCGCTTCTACCGCAATCTCGCTGGCGCGCTCTCGGGCACGCAGGAGTACATGGCGATGGAGCGCCTGCACGAGCTGCACGAGACCGGTGCGTACGACCTCATCGTGGTGGACACCCCACCCACGCGCCACGCACTCGACTTCCTCGACGCGCCCCAACGCCTGATCCGGCTACTCGACAACCGCGTGTTCCGACTGATGATGGCCCCGGCCCGCGGGGCGCTGCGGGTCGCCGGCACCGCGCTCCACCTGTTCGTCCGCCAACTCGGTCGGGTGGTGGGAACCGGGGTGGTCGACGACATCGTCTCGTTCTTCCGCGCCTTCGACGGCATGGAGGAGGGCTTCCGGGCCCGGGCTGATGCCGTGCGCACCCTCCTCGCCGCTCCCGACACCGCCTTCGTGCTCGTCACCTCCCCCCGGCGCGACTCGATCGACGAGGCCCGGCACTTCGCCGAGCGGATCACCGATCACGGGTTGACCGTCGACGCGCTGGTCGCCAACCGGGTGCTGCCCGCCTTCGCCGAGGCCGACGCGGCTGCGGACCTCCGGGCCCGGGCCACCGCGTTGCGGGACCGACCCGCGACCGACGATCCCGACGCCGACGCCGCCGGCCGGCGTCTCGCCGACCGGTACGACACCCTCGCCGACCTCGCCGTCGTCGCGGCCCGGGAGCGGGCGGTGCTCACCGAGGCCGCGACCGCAATGGGGACCCGGCCCGTCTACGTGCCCTACCTCGACCACGACGTCCACGATCTCGGGGCGCTGCGGGAGATCGGTCGGCACCTCGTCGGCTAGCCTCCGCTCCCGATGGCCACCGTGCTCGTTGCCGCCGACGGACAGTGGGTCCGCGACCAGGTCCGCACCGCCCTCGCCGCCTCCGACACCTCGGTGATCGAGGTGACCCGGGGCCAGGACGTCCGCGTCGCGGTCTCCGAGTTCGCCCCGGAGCTCGTCATCCTCGACATGCAGATCGCCAACATGGGTGGCGTGGCCGCCGCCATCGACCTGCACCTCGAGGCCGAGGCCGGTCGGGTGCCCGAGACCCGGATCCTGCTCCTCCTCGACCGGGAGCACGACCGCTTCCTGGCCAAGCGGGCGGCGGCCGACGCCGAGCTGGTGAAGCCCGTGGACCCCGGCACCCTGCGCCGGACCGTACGGCGCCTGCTGGCTCCCGCCCCGGCCGCGCCCGACACCGAGCCGCTCGCCGCGGCGGACGCCGAGGCCGACGCCACCGTCTGACCCCGGCCCGGGTCGCCCCGAGCGGCCCCGCTACACTCCGTCACCCCAACGGGCTGTGGCGCAGTTTGGTAGCGCGCTTCGTTCGGGACGAAGAGGTCCCGGGTTCAAGTCCCGGCAGCCCGACCATCCCTGCTCCCGGCCCGCCCCGGCCCGAGACAGGATCTCACCAGATCGCCCAGCCCGCCGGCCTCCGCCCGGCGGCGGGCGGTGGTCTCCCGAAGGCGGAGGCGCCACCCGTCGCGGTCGTCGGCGTACCCCCGGGCCTGGGCCACGATCGCGTCGAGGTCGGGGATCAGGCTCGTGCCGTCGAACGTACGTCCGTAGACGTCACCGAGCATCTCGCACACACCATGGACCTTGTGGCTGGCCGACCCGAAGGTGACCGCCGGACAGCCCATGATCGCCGAGAAGATCGTGTTGTGGTATCTCCCGGTGACGACGAACTCGGCGCGGTCGGTGAGCGCCATGTACTCGCGGAAGTCCTGCAGCGTGTCGACGAAGCGCGCTCCGGTGTGCGCAGCGACCGTGCGGAGGTACGTGTCGGTGGGGTCCTTGCAGACCAGCACGGCCTCGAATCCTGCGGCCGCGATCGCCGTGATCAGGCGCTCGAGCGCCGCCGACTCCCGTCCATGGTCGAACGGCATCGGTCCCGGATCGAAGCAGAAGAACGGGGGGGTCCCGAGCTCGTCGAGCACGGCCTCCACCGCCGGACTGCACACTGCGTCGTCGGGGGTCAACGCGAAGGCGGCGTCGGGCACGACGCGAGCGGTGAGCCCGGGGGCGAAGGTCTGCAGGTTCCGGAGCGAGCGGGGCTCCCGGACGGCCACGGCGTCGAGCACGGGAAACGTGCGCCGGATCATGGCCGGCAGCACCGGGTCCACGTCGGTCAGATGCACCCCGCCGTTGGCGAACACTGTCGGGACGCCGAGGTGGACCCGGGCGAACCAGGACAGGAACGCACCCCGTACCGCACTGACGTTGGCGCGGTAGATGCTGCCCTCCCCGTTCCAGAGCACCAGATCGGCGGCCCGGAACCGGTCGAGGTACTCGTGGACGTCGGGACCGCCCGCACCGCGCAGCCAGGCCTCGGCCGTGGGCTCGAACTGGTCCACCACCCGGGGGAACCTGACGCGGGGCTCCCGGAAGTCACGGCCGTTGTCGACGTAGCAGGCCGGATCCTGGAGGCCGACCACCCAGTGGGACGGGATCGGGAGGATCGTCGCGTCGGGTACCGCCGTCGTCAGGATGCGGAGCAGACCCTCGACGAGCGCCACGCTCCCGAAGTTCACCTGGTCCCGACAGTCGTTCAGCAGGACGATCGTGGAACCGCCGACACCCGCAGGACCGATCGGCGCGAGTGCCCGCTGCGTGGCCCCACCAGGCTCCCTCCCGCGCCCCGCCACGCGACGACGACCATCGCCAACGAGTCCGCGCATCTGCCGGTAGGAGTTCACTGATTTCAGGCTGGCGGGACGACCCAGATGCGGGCGAGGCCCGGACCGGGAGACCTCGCGGTCAGCCGGGGAAGTTGTAGAGCGCCCGGGCGTTCAGCTCGCCGATCATGCGGGCGTCGTCGTCGGGGACGTCGACCATGGCGTCGGCCAGCATCTTCCGGCTGTTCGGGTAGTTGGAATCGTTGTGGGGGAAGTCGCACTCCCACATGATCTTGTCGACGCCGATCAGGTCCCGGTTCCGCAACGCGTAGTGGTCGGCGATCATGCACACCCAGAAGTGGCGCCGGAACACCTCCGACGGGGGCAGGTCGTTGCGCAGGCCCTCGTTGCGGCTGCGCTCCCACGTGTAGTCGGCCCGCTCGAGCACGTACGGCACCCAGCCCGCACCGCCCTCGGACAGCGCGATCTTCAGGTTGGGCAGGTCGTTGCACATCCCGCTGTAGATGAGGTCGACGAGCGCACTCATCGAGTTCACGCCGCAGAGGGCGACGCCGACCGAGCTGGTCGACTCCGGCGACGGGCTGAGCAGGCCCGACGAGGTGCCGATGTGCATCGACAGCGGCAGGCCGGTCTCGTTGCAGGCCTCGAACACCGGGCGCCAGTGCCCGGTCGGGAACGACGGCAGGCCGAGCGGGTGCGGGTTCTCGACGAACAGCACGGCCCGCGAGCCCTTCGCCGCGCACCGCTCGATCTCCTCGACCGACGCAGGCACGTCCCAGAGCGGGATGAGGGTCTGGGGGATGAAGCGGTCGGGGTAGGCCGCCCACCACTCGTCGAGCATCCAGTCGTTCCACGCCCGGACGATCGCGAGCGCGAGCTCCTTGTCCTGGGCCTCGAGGAACAGCGTGCCGCCGAACCGCGGGAACTGCGGGAACTGGAGGGCCGCGTGCACGCCGTCGACGTCCATCGCCTCGACCCGTGCGTGCACGTCGTACACCGCGTCGATCATGTCCTCGTAGCGCCGGGCGTTGAGGTCGGCGCCCCGGCCCTCCTCGCCCTCGCGGAAGTGCCGGGTGTGGATGTTGCCCTGGAATGACAGCGGGTAGAAGCGGTCCTCCCACAGCCACCCCTGCCAGTTGTCGCGCTCGACGATCCGGGGGGCACGGTCGCGGAACTTGGGGTCGATGTGGTCGACGAAGACGTGGGGCGCCTCCACCACGTGGTCGTCGACCGAGATCAGCCTGGTGTCTTCGGGCAGCGGCACGGTCCCTCCCGGTGCTCAGCGCCGACGCTGACGACGTCGACGGCGTGCGTCAACGCTAATCCAGCCCGTCGGGGTTGCGAAACGGATCCGCTCAGCCCTCGTACCCGGGGCGGCCGGCGGCCTCCCAGCGCTGGTAGAAGTCGAAGAAGTCCTGGCCGAACGGGTCCTTGCCCCGGACCGGCAGCGAGCCCCGCTGGATCGTCCAGTCGTCGGGCGCGAGCGCCAGCGCCCGGTCGAGGTGGGCGTGGCCGAGGTCGGCGGCGCCGGCCCGCAGGAGGTGCATGGCCAGGCGCCGTTCGGCCCGCGCCTCCTGGAGCCGCGCATCGGGCGCTGCGCGGCGGGCCCGGACCTCGGTGTCGGCCATCGGGGCCACGCCGTCGCGCACCCAGGCCCGCAGCGCCTGGTGGTGGGGCTCGGCGCTGAACCCGACGAACTCGATGAACTTGTCGTCACCCGGAGCGATCGCCGGTGGGCGCACGATGCGGTCGTCCTCGTCGACCCAGATCGTGGTCGGCACGTTGATCACGCCGTAGCGCTCGGCCCACGCGTGGTCGCGGTCGACGAGCACGGGGTAGGTCAGCGGGACCGGGGACTCCTCACGGGCGCAGGCCCGTGCCGCCTCGACGTCCTCGTCGAGCGAGATCGCCAGGAGCACGAGACCGGCCGGCGCCAGCTCCTCGTACAGCGCCTGCCAGACCGGCAGGTCCCAGCGGCACCCTCACCAGGAGGACCAGGCGAACAGCAATTTCTTGCGGCCGGCGAAGTCGGCCAGCGCCACCGGGGTGCCGTCGAGGTCGGGCAGCGTGAACGCCGGCGCCCGGCCCTCGACGATCGAGCCGGCGAGATCCGCCGGCGCGTCGGCGACCACGGCGAGCGCAGCCACGGGCTCGACCGCGACCGCGCGCTGCAACGCCCGGGCGAGCGCCCGCAGCTCGATCGTCTCGTCGGCGCCGGTCCCGGCGATCGCGTCCGCACCCAGCGCGGCGCGCGGGATGCACACGTCGTCGCGGCACAGCCCCTCGGGCTTCAGCGACCAGCCGGTGACGGTCGGGACCGACTCGGACCGCAGCCACACGGCGTCGTCGCGGACCGCGCCGCCGACCGCGTGCACGGTCCCGTCGGCGACCACCGTGACCGTCGTGAACGTCGTCATGACGGTCAGTCTTGCACGAGCAGCTCGGCGAGCTGGACCGCGTTGAGGGCGGCCCCCTTGCGGAGGTTGTCGCCGGTCACCCACAGGTCGAGCGTGTTGGGCTGGGACTGGTCCTCGCGCAGACGGCCGACGAGCACGGGGTCGATGCCCGCACCCTCGAGCGCGGTGGGCGCGCCGTGACCGTCATCGACCAGGACCACCCCCGGCGCCACGGCGAGCAGCGCCGCGGCCTCGTCGCGCCCGAGCGGCCGTTCGAACTCGACGTTGGCCGCGAGCGAGTGCCCCACGTAGACGGGCACCCGCACGCAGGTGGCGGTGGCCCGCAGGTCGGGGGCGTGCAGGATCTTGCGGCTCTCGTGGACGAGCTTCCACTCCTCGGAGGTGTAGCCCGCCTCCTTGACCGACCCGGCCTGGGGGATCACGTTGCCGGCGATCGGCCGGCTCCAGACCTCCCCCGCCCCGAGCAGGTCGGGCACCGTCCCGGCCCGGCGCAGCGCCTCCTCGCGCCCTGCACCCGCGGTCCACTGGGAGGCGAGCTCGCGCAGTCCCGGCTGCCCCGCCCCGGACACGGCCTGGTAGCTCGCGACCACCATCCGGCGGATCGTGGCCGCACGGTGCAGGGGGGCGAGTGCGGTGAGCAGCACCATGGTCGTGCAGTTCGGGCAGGCGATGATGCCCTTGGGCGCGTCGCGCGCGTCGTCGGGGTTGACCTCGGCGACGACCACCGGCACGTCGGGGTCGGACCGGAACGCGGCCGAGTTGTCGACGACCGTGGCGCCGGCTGCCACCGCCCGGGGCGCCCACTCGAGCGCGAGCGGGTCGTCGACGTCGATGACCACGAGGTCGAGGCCGTCGAAGCACCCGTCGCGCAGCACCTCGCAGGTGACCGTGCCGCCGGCGAAGGGCAGGGCCCGACCCTCCGAACGGGCGGAGGCGAAGGCCCGGAGCTCGGTGACCGGGAAGTCCCGCTCCTCGAGCAGGCGCAGCATCTCGGTGCCGACGAGGCCGGTGGCCCCGACGACGCCGACCCTCACGACGTCCCCAGGTCGAAGGCCCGGTGCAGGGCGACCACCGCCCGCTGGACGTCGGCCTCGGCCACCACGCACGACACGCGGATGGTGGAGGTGGAGATCATCTCGATGTTGATCCCCTCGGCGGCGAGCGTCTCGAACATCGTCGCCGCCACACCGGGGTTCGACTTCATGCCCGCACCCACGATCGACACGCGACCGACGTCGGCGTCGTGGGTGATCCCCGCGGCGCCGATCCCGCCGAGCTGGGCCTCGACCACCGTGAGGGTTCGGGTGAGGTCCGCGTGCGGGACGGTGAACGAGATGTCGGTGTGGCCCTCGGTCGACACGTTCTGGACGATCATGTCGACGTTCACGGCGTCGTCGGCCAGGGCGCGGAACAGCCGGGCGGCGACGCCGGGCCGGTCGGGCACCCGCGCGATCGTCACCTTGGCCTCGGACGTGTCGTGGGTGACCCCCGAGATGATCGCCTGCTCCATACCTTCCACTTCCAACTCCTCGTCGGGGACGACCCAGGTGCCCGGCTCCCAAGTGAAGCTCGACCGGACGTGCACCCGCACTCCGTGGTTCCGGGCGAACTCGACCGAACGCAGGGCCAGCACCCGGCCGCCCGTGGCCGCCATCTCCAGCATCTCGTCGAACGACACCCGGGGGAGGCGACGGGCCTCCGGCACCACCCGGGGGTCGGCGGTGAACACCCCGGTGACGTCGGTGTAGATCTCGCACGCCGACGCCTCGAGCGCGGCGGCCAGGGCGACGGCGGTGGTGTCGGAACCGCCCCGGCCCAGCGTGGTGACGTCGCTCGCGGTCGAGACCCCCTGGAAGCCCGCCACCACCGCGACGCTGCCGGCGGCGAGCGCCTCGCGGAGGCGATCGGCCCGCACGTCGAGGATCTTGGCCTTCGTGTGGGTGGTGTCGGTGAGGATCCCGGCCTGGGACCCGGTGAAGCTGACCGCAGGCTCGCCCTGCTCGATGATGGCCATGCAGAGCAGGGCCATCGAGATCCGCTCGCCGGCAGTGAGCAGCATGTCCATCTCACGGTCGGCCGGGGCCGCCGACACCTCGTGGGCGAGGCGGACCAGGTCGTCGGTGGTCTTGCCCATGGCCGAGACGACCACCACGACGTCGTCACCCCGGCGGCGGGTCGCGACGACGTGCTCGGCGACCGCCCGGATGCGGTCGGGGTCGGCCACGGAGGTCCCGCCGAACTTCTGCACCACGAGCGCCACGGGCGGTGACGGTACCAGCGCCGTCCGGCCCGATCCCCCGGGTTCCACCGCCGCTCGTAGACTCCGCTCCCGTGAACCAGTCCGGGAAGTGGACGAAGCGCGAACGGCAGCGGGAGAACCGGGCCCGCAAGCTCGAGGCCCAGGCGGCGGCCGAGAAGCGGCGTCGGCGCTGGCGGTCGGTGCGGGGCTTTGCGCTGCTGCTGATCCCGGTGGCGGTGATCTTCCTGTTCCTCGTCGTGCGGGGTGGCAACGACGACGGGAGCCAGTCGGCGACCAGCACCACCAAGCCCGCGACCACGACCGCGAAGCCCGGCACCACGAACCCGGCCACCACGACGATCACGACCCTGCCGGCCAAGGCCCCGCTGCCCAAGCCCGAGGTCACGATCGACGCGACCAAGAAGTACACGGCCACGATCGAGACGACCCAGGGGAAGATCGTCCTCGCGCTCGACGCCGCCGGGGCGCCCGTCTCGGTGAACAACTTCGTGTACCTCGCCCGCAAGGGCTACTACGACGGGCTGCTCATCAACCGCGCGTCGAGGAACTTCGTGATCCAGACCGGCAGTCCGAACAACACGCAGTCCGGCGGACCCGGGTACAGCGTCCAGTCGGAGCCGCCGCCCGGGGCCTACGCGATCGGCTCCGTCGCGTGGGCCAAGGCCGGGAACGAGCCCGCGGGCACGGCCGGGTCGCAGTTCTTCATCGGCACCGGGAGCAACATCACCACCCTGCCGCGCGACTACGGGTACATCGGCACGGTGACCGAGGGGCTTGCGGTCGCCCAGAAAATCATGGGCTTCGCCCCCGCCTCCGGCGACGGGCCGCCGAGCCCGCAGGTCCAGATGACGAAGGTGACGATCACCGAGTCGTGAGACCGGGCGTCGCCCCGGTCGACCCGGTCGACCCTCAGGCCAGGCTCGAGACGGCGTCGCCGGCGGCGTACCGCTGCTGCGTCCGGCCCTCGTAGACCGTCACCGCACCGGACCCGGCCACCCGCCACGCGCCCGAGCGGTCGCGGACGAGCGCGGTGTCCTCGTCGATGCCGACGAGCTTCGCGGCGGGCGGCAGCAGCTCGATCGACCGCTCGCGCATGTGGTCGGCCGCGGTGCCGTGGTACGGGAACACCGCCAGGGCCGGGGCCACCGCGAGGCCGACGGTGTACGCGCCGCCCCGGGGGTCCACCATCGGGTCGCCGACCAGGGTCGCGCCCGCACCCGAGGCGGCCAGCACGGCACCCCCGTGGAAGGCGGCGAGCACGGCCTCGAACAGCGCCGAACCCTTCAGCACCGACCGGAGGTGCAGTGGCGAGCCGTCGGCCAGATGGACGAAGCGGGCCTTGCGCACCACCTCGGCGAGCGCCGGGTCCTCGGCGTCGCGCCGATGGAGCACCGGGAGGGTCCGGACCGAGGCGCCGAGGCCGCCGAAGTAGGCGGCGGCCCGCTCGCCGACCCGCTCGGGGTGCTCGTAGGCCGCGGCAGCCGGGATCACGACGACCTCGGAGGCGCCGGCCGCGGCGAGCAGCTCGGCGTCGAGCTCCCGGCACCCACCTCGCCACTCGCCACCCCCCAGCAGCACCAGGGTGCCGCCCCGGCGGGCCGGCGGGCTCACGCGGCCGCTCCCGGGCGGGACGCACCCGACGGGCGGGGCCGGTGGAGGAGGACGGGTCGCGATGCAGGCACGGGCCGAGACTATCGGCGGCGCCCGGGCCCACCCGGCCCCGCCTCGGTCGGGCCGATGTACCGGTGGGTAACCTTATGAGCCGGTTGCGCGATCGCCGACCGGCACACGCACGGCACCGGGCGGATCGCCGCGTACCGAGGGGACGAGGGGAGCAGGCCGATGGCCGTCGAGCGGATCGGGATCGTGGGTTCCGGGATCATGGGGTCGGGCGTGGCGGAGGTCGCGGCGAAGGCCGGGCACACGGTCGTCCTGCGGAGCCGCACCCAGGCCGGTGCCGACGCCATGGTGGCCGGCCTCGAGAAGTCGCTGGCCAAGCAGGTCGAGCGCAACAAGATCGACGACGCCGAGCGCACCGCCGTGCTCGGCCGGGTGCGGGGCGTCACCGACCTCGGCGAGCTCGCCGACTGCGACCTCGTCCTCGAGTCGATCGTCGAGGACCTCGCCACCAAGCAGGCGCTCTTCAACGAGCTCGACCGGATCTGCGCCGAGCACACGATCCTGGCCACCAACACCTCCACCCTGCCCGTGGTCGAGATGGCGATGGAGACGAGCCGGCCCGACCGGGTCTGCGGCGTGCACTTCTTCAATCCCGCCCCGGCGATGCCGCTGGTGGAGATCGTGCGGGCACTGACCACCTCCGAGGCCACGCTCACCACCGCCCGGGACTTCGCCGAGCGGTGCGGCAAGACGGTGGTCGACGTCAAGGACCAGGCCGGGTTCATCGTGAACGCGCTCCTGTTCCCGTACCTCAACAACGCGGTGAAGATGCTCGACGAGGGCGTCGCCACCCGCGAGGACATCGACGCCGCGATGAAGGGTGGGTGCAACTTCCCGATGGGCCCGCTCGAGCTGCTCGACCTCGTCGGCCTCGATACCAGCCTGTCGATCCTCGAGGCGCTCTACGCCGAGTTCAAGGACCCGAACTACGCCCCCGCCCCGCTGCTCAAGCGCATGGTCAGTGCCCGTCGCCTCGGGCGCAAGACCGGCGAGGGGTTCTACGACTACACGAAGAAGTGACACCCCGATGAGCGCCACGCTCCCCACTGCGGACCGTCCGTGGGTCATGCGGACCTACTCGGGCCACTCGTCGGCCCGAGCGTCCAACGAGCTGTTCCGCACCAACCTCGCGCGCGGTCAAACCGGGCTCTCGGTGGCGTTCGACCTCCCCACTCAGACCGGGTTCGACCCCGATCACCCGCTCGCGCGCGGCGAGGTCGGCAAGGTCGGCGTCCCGGTGCCCCACCTCGGCGAGATGCGGACCCTGTTCGAGGGCATCCCGCTCGAGGACATGAACACCTCGATGACGATCAACGCCACCGCGGTGTGGCTGCTCGCGCTCTACCTCGCCCTGGCCGAGGAGCACGGCGACGACGTCGCCCGGCTGTCCGGCACCACCCAGAACGACATCGTCAAGGAGTACCTCAGCCGGGGCACCTACATCTTCGGGCCCGAGCCGTCGCGTCGCCTGACCGTCGATCTGGTGTGCCACACCGTGCGCCACGTGCCCCGCTGGAACCCGATCAACGTCTGCTCGTACCACCTGCAGGAGGCCGGCGCGACCCCGGTGCAGGAGGTCGCCTACGCGCTCGCCACCGCGATCGGGGTCCTCGACGCCGTGCGGGAGTCGGGGCAGGTGACCGAGGCCGAGTTCCCCGAGGTGGTGGGCCGGATCTCGTTCTTCGTGAACGCGGGCATCCGCTTCGTCGAGGAGATGTGCAAGCTGCGGGCGTTCGGGCGCCTCTGGGACCGCATCTGCCTCGAACGCTACGGCGTGACCGACGAGAAGCTCCGGCGCTTCCGCTACGGCGTGCAGGTCAACTCGCTCGGGCTCACCGAGGCCCAGCCCGAGAACAACGTGCAGCGCATTGTGCTCGAGACCCTCGCGGTCACGCTCTCGCGCGACGCCCGGGCCCGGGCCGTGCAGCTCCCCGCGTGGAACGAGGCGTTGGGTCTGCCCCGCCCGTGGGACCAGCAGTGGAGCCTGCGGATCCAGCAGGTGCTGGCCATGGAGACCGACCTGCTCCAGTACCCCGACCTGTTCGAGGGCTCGCACGTGGTCGAGGCCCGCACCCGGGAGATCGAGGAGGCCGCCGACGCCGAGCTGACCTGGGTGCTCGACGGCGGCGGTGCGTTCTCGATGATCGACGCCATGAAGCAGCGGCTGGTCGCGAGCCTGGCCGACCGGGTCCGCCGGATCGAGGCCGGGGAGATCCGGGTCGTCGGGGTCAACACGCTCACCGAGAGCGCCGAGTCGCCGCTGGTCCGCGCGCTCGACGGCGAGGACAACATCCTCGTGGTCGACGCCGCGGCCGAGACCGAGCAGCTCGAGCGCCTCGCCGCCTGGCGGGCCGCCCGCGACGACGCCGCGGTCGCCCGGGCCCTCGACGCGCTCCGGCACGCCGCCACCGGCACCGACAACCTCGTCCCGCCCAGCATCGACCTCGCCCGCGCCGGCGGCACCGTCGGCGAGTGGGCCGGAGTGCTGCGTGACGTGTTCGGCGAGTACCGGGGCCCCACCGGGGTCGGCACCGCCGCCGCGCCGGCGGCCGGGCAGCTCGCCGCGATCGCCACCCGGATGCGGGCGGCGGCGGCCGAGCTGGGGGGCCCGGCCCGGATCCTCGTGGGCAAGCCCGGGCTCGACGGCCACTCCAACGGGGCGGAGCAGATCGCGCTCGCGGCCCGCGACGCCGGGTTCGAGGTCGTGTACCAGGGCATCCGCCTGACCCCGGCGCAGATCGCCGCGGCGGCGCGCGACGAGGACGTCGACGTCATCGGGCTGTCGATCCTCTCGGGTTCGCACCTCGAGCTGGTCCCCGAGACGGTGCGGCTGGTCCGCGCCGCCGGGGTCGACGCACCGATCGTCGTCGGCGGGATCATCCCGCCCGCCGACCAGGCCGTGCTCGAGGCTGCCGGTGTGGCCCGGTGCTACACGCCCAAGGACTTCGAGCTGTCGGAGATCATCGGGGACCTCGCCGATCTGGCGATCGACCAGCGCCGGGCGACCCGGGCCGGTCATCGGCCCCGCTGACCCCCGGACGCGCCCGCCGGGGCGGCTCGGCCAGCACCTCGGCGAGGACGGCGTCGGTGTCGGCGCCGGCCTCGCGGCCCGCGTGGCGCACCGCCCCCGGGGTGCGGGTGAGCCGGGCCGCCGGCCCCGGCATGGCGACCCCGTCGACCTCCACGAAGGTGCTGCGCGCGACCACGTGGGGATCGGCCATCAGGTCGGCCACCGAGTAGACGGGCGCGATCGCGGCCTCGGCCTCGGTGAACGCGGCGAGCACCTCGGTCGACGATCGGGCCCCGACCCACGCGGCCACGACCTCGTCGAGCTCGGCACGATGACGGATCCGGCCGTCGAAGTCGGCGAAGCGGGGATCGTCGGCGACGCCGAGCAGACCCAGCACCCGCGCCGCGATCGACTCGGCCGAGGTGGAGACCGCGACCCACACGCCGTCGGCGCACCGGTACGTGCCCCGGGGCACCGAGTACGGGATGCCCGACCCGAGCCGGGGTTGCAGCTCCCCGCGCTGGGCCCACACCGCCGGCAGCGGCCCGAGCAGCTGCACCATGGTCTCGAGCAGGCTGACGTCGACGACCTGCCCCTCGCCGGTCGCGTCGCGGTGACGCAGCGCCACCATCACCGCGAACGCCCCGACCAGCGCCGTCACCTCGTCGGTGAGCGCGACCGGCGGGAGGAGGGGGGCGCCGTCGGGCTCGCCGTTGAGGGCGGCGAACCCACCCATCGCCTCGGCCAGGGTGGCGAAGCCGGGGCGCCCGGCGTAGGGACCGTCCTGCCCGAAGCCCGAGACCCGCAGCACCACCAGGCCCGGGTTGGCGGCGAGGAGGTCGGCCGGGTCGAGACCGAGGCGCTCGAGGGTGCCGGGGCGGAGGTTCTCGATCAGCACGTCGCTGCGCTCGATGAGTCCCCGGAGCGCCGCCAGCCCCGCGTCGGTCTTCGCGTCGATGACGACGGTGCGCTTGTTGCGCCCCACCTGCTTCCAGAACAGCGCGACGCCGTCGTCGGGGTGGGGCCAGCCGTAGTTGCGGGTGCCGTCGCCGGTCGGCGCTTCGACCTTGATCACCTCGGCCCCGAAGTCGGCGAGATGGCGGGCTGCGCCGGGTGCGGCGATCAGGGTGGCCATGTCGATCACCCGCACCCCGGCGAGGGCACCCCGGTCGGTCGGCATCGACGTCAGTGCACCCGGGTGAAGCAACGCTCGGCGAGCGTGCCCCGGGCGAGCTCGCGGTAGCAGCCCAGGTACTGCACCGACGTCTCCTCGGCCCAGTCGAACGCGGCCGGAGCGGCGACTCGGCGGACGATCTGCGTGTAGCCGCCCTCGTGGATCCGGTACTCGGCCCACGCGCCGGGGTAGTCCTTGGTCGTGCCCACCTCCGCGAACGGAACCCCCCGCGCGGGCTCGCACCAGACCCGGTTGCCGTGCGTGTGCCCGGCGAAGTACCCGGCGATGTTCTCGCGACGCGCGACCACGGCCACGAGCGCTTCGCTGTCGGCGGGCCGGATCCCGAAGTAGTCGTCGGGTCGGGTCGGCGAGTCGGTGGGCCACACGTGGTGGTGGCCGAACACCAGGATCGGATCGGGGGTCGCGGCGGCGAGATCGTCGAGCCACTGCACCTGGTCGGCGGTCAGGCGACCGCCGGCCCGGCCCGGCTCGACCGTGTCGAGCACCGCGAGGATGCACCCGGCGACATCGATCGCGTACGGCGCACCCTCGATCGCGAGCGTCGGGTCGGTGATGGCGTCGTGGTTGCCGCGCACGAAGGCGAGGCGCTCCCCGAACCCGCCGTACGCAGCGAGAAACGCGGCGAACTCCTCGTCGGTGCCATGGTCGGTGAGGTCGCCCTTCACCACGACGGCGTCGGGGGCGCAGGCCTGCATCTCGGCGATCACGGCCGCGTTCATGGTCTCGAAGTACGGCGGCGCACCCGGGGGCGACGCGAAGAATGGCCCGATGTCCTCGTGGGGCGGTCCGAGGTGGCCGCACTCCCGCTCGCCGAAGTGCACGTCGTTGGCGGTCGTCACGGTGGCGAGACGGCGGCCGGGCGGGAGCGGGAGGGTCGTCACCGTGGCCGGCAGCGCGGCGTGGACCGCTGCCCCCGCCACCGTCAGCGGGTACTCGGTGCCCGGGGTCAGGCCGGTCACCCGGAGGTGGTGGCGGGGCCCGGTCGAGGTGACCTCGTGGGGCCCCACGGCGACCACCACCGTGTCGCCCGGCGCCGAGGTCGCCGTGACCACGATCTCGTCGGGGCCGACGCTGAACAGCTCGGCGTTGCCGACCGCCACCGCTGCGGCCTAGGCCCGGGCGCGGCGACCGATGCGGCCCGAGAGCCGCCACGGCCCGCGCTGGAGCCCCGTGCGCCGGGCGCCGAGGCGGGCGCTGCGGACCCACTCGTGCACCGTGTCGTCGTTCCCGGCCGGCACCGCGCCCGCGGCCGTCGTCGCGGTGACCGCGGCGAGGATCGCCGCGATCTCCTCGGCGGTGGCGTCGGGGCTGATGGCGCGCAGGACGGGTCCGGTCACGACGGCGTCCTACAGCGGCACGTTGCCGTGCTTGCGGGCGGGGAGCTGCTCGCGCTTGGTGCGCAGGAGGTCGAGCGCCTTCACCAGCACGATCCGGGTGTCGCGGGGGTCGATGACGTCGTCGACGTAGCCCCGCTCGGCGGCGCCGTAGGGGTTGGCGAAGCGCTCGGTGTACTCGTCGATCAGCTCGGTGCGGCGGACGTCGGGGTCGTCGGCCGCGGCGATCTCCTTGCGGAAGATCACGTTGACCGCACCCTGGGAGCCCATCACCGCGATCTCGGCCGACGGCCACGCGAAGGCGAGGTCGGCGCCGATCGACTTGGAGTTCATGACCACGTAGGCGCCGCCGTAGGCCTTGCGGGTGATCACCTGGACCCGGGGGACGGTGGCCTCGCAGTAGGCGTAGAGCAGCTTGGCCCCGTGGCGGATGATGCCGCCGTACTCCTGGTCGGTGCCGGGGAGGAACCCGGGCACGTCGACGAACGTGACCAGCGGGACGTTGAACGCGTCGCAGGTGCGCACGAAGCGCGCCGCCTTCTCGGACGCGTCGATGTCGAGCGTGCCGGCGAGGATCTGGGGCTGGTTGCCCACGACGCCCACGACGTGCCCGTCGATCCGGGCGAAGCCGCACACGATGTTCATGGCGAAGAACGGCTGCACCTCGAAGAACTCGCCGTCGTCGACGATCTGGGCGACCACCGCCTTGATGTCGTAGGGCTGGTTCGGCGAGTCGGGGATCAGGCGCACGATGCCGTCGCAGCGCCGGTCGGGCAGGTCGGCGGGCGGGCAGTACGGCGGGTCCTCGAGGTTGTTCTGGGGCAGGAACGACAGCAGGTAGCGGACCTGCTCGAGGCAGGCGTCCTCGTCATCGGCGACGAAGGTGCACACGCCCGACTTCGACGCGTGGGTCATCGCGCCGCCGAGCTCCTCCTGGGTGACGTCCTCCCCGGTGACGGTCTTCACGACGTCGGGGCCGGTGATGAACATGTGCGACGTGCCCTTCACCATGAAGATGAAGTCGGTGAGCGCGGGCGAGTAGACGGCACCGCCGGCGCAGGGGCCGAGGATCACGCTGATCTGCGGGATCACGCCCGACGCCTTGACGTTGCGGAAGAAGATGCCGCCGTAGGCGTCGAGCGCGACGACGCCTTCCTGGATGCGGGCGCCGGCGCCGTCGTTGAGGCCGATCATCGGGCAGCCCACCGACTCGGCGAGGTCCATCACCTTGTGGATCTTCTCGGCGAACACCTCGCCGAGGGCCCCGCCGAACACGGTGAAGTCCTGGGCGAACACGAAGACCTTGCGCCCGTCGATGGTCCCCCAGCCGGTGACGATGCCGTCGGTCAGCGGCCGGGTCTCCTCGATGCCGAAGCCGTGGGCCCGGTGCCGGGCCAGCATGTCGAGCTCCACGAACGAGCCGGGGTCGAGCAGGCGCTCGAGCCGCTCCCGGGCGGTGAGCTTGCCCCGGGCGTGCTGGCGCTCGACCGCCGCCGGGCTCCCGGCGTGCAGCGCCTCCTCGCGCAGGGCGGCGAGCTGCTCGAGCCGCTCCTCGATCGGATGGGGGGTCGCCGGGTCCTCGATCGCCACGCGCCGCAGCGTAGTGGCGACCGGTGCCACCCCGACGGGGTCGGGGCTCGGGGTCGGGGCTCAGTCCTCGGGCGCCGGGGCCCAGGCCAGGCGGCGCCCGTGGGGATGCGCGTAGGCGAGGGCCCGGGCGCCGACGACCCCCCGGGTCCAGGTCCGCAGGCCGAGCACGGTGGCGGTGCCCCCGGCCGCGACCGCAAGGCCCGGGTCGGGCGCCGGCACCCACGGGGTGCAGCGGGGCTCCTCGAAGGTGACGAGGGCGAGATCGTGGTCGGCGCCCCGCCGGTCGAGCCCGGCGAGCACGGCCTCACGGCCCGCAGCCGGGAGGTAGGTGAGGGCCCACGTGGCCACCACCACCACGAGCGCATCGGGCCCGACCGCAGCGGCGACCTCGGCGACCAGGGGCTCGAGGGCATCGGCGGCGTCGCCCGCCCGCAGGTCGGGGGGCGTCGGGGCGACCAGGTCGAGTGCGCCGGCGAGCACCGTCGCCCGCTCGGGTACGCCGGGCCAGAGGCAGGCCCGCAGCCACCGCCGGTCGGCGGGGTCGGCGACGTCGAGCGGGTTCGGGTCCACGCCGGTGCGGGCCACGACGTCGGGGAGCCCCGACGGTGTCGGTCCCGGGGCGAGGTCCGGCCGGTGTGGCCCCACGAGCGCGCACCCGACCGTCACCGGCGATGTCGGGTCGCCGAGCACCGCGACCACCTCGTCGGCCACCCCGTCGGCGACCTGGTCGGCGACGCAATACTCCAGGCGGTAGCGGTCGGGGAACAGGTTGAGCCCGGCGCTCGGCCCGAGCTCGACCAGGGCGACGGGGCGCGTGCCGGCGGCCACGCGCAGCGCCGGTGCGAGGAGCGCCGAGCGGCCCACCTCGTTCGTCTGCACCGAACGGGTCTGCAGGCGGTCGGCGACGTCGCGGCGCCGCCGGTCGACGAGTTCGCGGAAGGCGGGCCAGGGGTCGGCGTCCGAGCCACCTCGGTAGATCGCGGCCAGGTCGGAGTCGGGCTCGTCGAGCACGAGGTCGTGGGTCGCGGCGAGGAACAGCACCGGCAGCCGGCCCCGCCGGGCGTCGGTGCGCACGTTCGCCTCGACGAAGGTGAGCAGGTCGGCGTCGGCCGCGCAGGAACGCGCGATGCGCTCGTAGACCAGGCTGTAGCCCCGGAGGTCCTGGTCGGCGAGCGCCAGGAAGAGATCGGCGAGCGAAGCGACCGGACTACCGCCGCGCTATTCCTGCACGAGCTCGATCAGCGTGCCGAAGGCGGTCTTCGGGTGGATGAACGCCACCGTTGTCCCCCGGCTCCCCGGTCGGGGCGCGTCGTCGATGACCTGGTGACCCTGGGCCTTGACCCGCTCGAGCGCCACCGCGCAGTCGTCGACCCGGTAGCCCACGTGGTGGATCCCCTCGCCGCGCTTCTCCATCCACTTCGCGACCGGCGAGTCGTCACGGGTCGGCGTGAGGAGCTGCACGTAGGAGTCGGCCACCCGGAGGAGGGCCTCCTCGACCCCGTCGCGCTCCACGGTCTCACGGTGCTCGACCTCCACGCCGTACGCGGCCTCGTAGTAGGCGACGGCGGCGTCGAGGTCCCGCACGGCGATGGCGACGTGGTCGATCTCGGTCAGCACGGGCTCGGCGGGCATGGCGGCCTCCTCGGGACTGGGCGGGACTGCGGGGCTGGGGGGGACTGGGCGGGACTGCGGGGCCGGGGGACGGGTGGCGGGACGGGATCAGCCGCCGTGGCGGCCGAACAGGGTGATCTGGGGCAGGAGGCGCTCGCGGGTCTCGGGGTCGGTGACTCCGAGCCCTTCCGCCGGGGCGAGCACGAGAACGCCCAGTTTGCCCTCGTGCAGGTTGTGGTGGACCTGGTACGCGGCCTCGGCAGCCTGCTCGAACGGGAACACCGCCGACATCGTCGGGTGGATCCGACCCTCGCAGACGAGGCGGTTCGCCTCCCAGGCCTCGCGGTAGTTCGCGAAGTGGCAGCCCTTGAGCGCCTTCTGGTTCATCCAGAGGTAGCGGTTGTCGTACTCGATCATGAACCCGCTGGTCGCGGCGCACGTGATGATCTGCCCGCCGCGCGCGCACACGAACACCGACGCGCCCATGGTGGAGCGGCCCGGGTGCTCGAACACGATCTCGGGGTCCACCCCGACGAGCTCGCGGATCTTCTTGCCGAGGCGCCGCCACTCCGCCGGGTCCTGAGTCCCCTCGTCGGTCCAGAACCGGTAGCCCTCGGCCTTGCGGTCGATCACATGCTCCACGCCCATCTCGTGCAGGAGCGCAGCCCGCTCCGGCGACGACACCACCGCCACCGGGACGCCGCCGCCGTTGAGCACGTACTGGCACGCGTAGGCGCCGATCCCACCGCTGGCGCCCCAGATGAGCACGGTCTGCCCCTGCGTCATCTGCGCGCCGTTGGGACTCACAAGCATGCGGTAGCTGGTGGAGTTGCAGAGCGCGTTGACCGCCGCCTCCTCCCAGGTGAGGTGGGCCGGCTTGGGCATCAGCTGGTTGGCCTTCACCACCGTGATCTCCGCCAGGCCGCCGAAGTTGGTCTCGTAGCCCCAGATGCGCTGGTTCGCCGCGAGCATGGAGTCGTCGTGGGCGGTCGGGTCCTGGTCGTCGACGTGGTTGCAGTGGAGCGTCACGGCGTCGCCCGGGCGCCAGTTGCGCACCGCGGATCCGACCCGCAGCACGACCCCGGCGGCGTCGCTGCCCACCACGTGATACGGCTGGTCGTGGCGGGCGCCCCACACGCTCTCGCGGCCCAGACGCCCGAGGAAGCCGAAGGTGGACACCGGCTCGAAGATTGACGTCCACACGGTGTTGAAGTTGATCGACGACGCCATCACCGCGACGTAGGCCTCGTCGGGCGCGAGCTCGGGCAGCGGCACCTCGTCGAGGTGCAGTGAGCGCCGGGGGTCCTTCTCCTCGGACGGCACCCCCACCCACATGTCCTGCTCGTCGGCCCGCACCACCGCGCCGCGGTAGGCGGCGGGGAGGGCGAGGGCGCCGAGCTCGGGGCCGGGGGCCCCGTCGAGCACGGCCTGGCGAATGGCGGCGACTTCGGGCGCGGAGGTCATGGGCCCGCAAGTTACCCGTGAGGAACCCCTGATCCGAGAGGGCTAGCATCCGCGCTCCGATTTCCCCACGCCCGCTCGCCCGCACCCCGGGCGGCCTCTTGGAGGACCGCATGTCCGGCTCCGTGATCGTCTCGACCGCCCGCACCCCGATCGGGAAGTTCTCCGGTGCCCTCGCCGGGTTCACCGCGATGGACCTCGGGGGGATCGCCATCGGCGGCGCGCTCGGGCGCGGCGGCGTGGGGCCCGAGCAGGTCGACTACGTCGTGATGGGGCAGGTGCTCCAGGCCGGTCAGGGACAGATCACCGCGCGTCAGGCCGCGCTCCAGGCCGGCATCCCGATGACGACCCCGGCGATCACCATCAACAAGGTGTGCCTGTCGGGCATCAACGCGATCTACCTCGCCGACCAGATGATCCAGGCCGGCGACGCCGAGGTCGTGGTCGCCGGCGGCATGGAGTCGATGACCAACGCGCCGTACCTCCTGCCCAAGGCCCGGGCCGGGTACCGCATGGGCAACGGCGAGGTGCTCGACGCGCTGATCCAGGACGGTCTCTGGTGCGCCTTCGACGCCGTGCACATGGGCTCGGGCACCGAGCGCTACTGCGGGTCGTTCGGTGGCATCACCCGTGAGGCCCAGGACGAGCTCGCGGCCAAGAGCCACGCCCGCGCCGCCGAGGCTGCGGCTGCGGGTCGCTTCACCGACGAGATCACTCCGGTGGAGATCCCCCAGCGCAAGGGCGACCCAGTCGTGGTGTCCACCGACGAGGGCGTGCGCGCCGAGACCACGGCCGACTCGCTCGCCGGGCTGCGCCCCGCGTTCGAGCGCGACGGCACCATCACCGCGGGCAACGCGTCGCAGATCTCCGACGGTGCGGCGGCGCTGGTGATGATGAGCCGCGAGAAGGCCGACGAGCTCGGCGTGACCCCGATCGCCGAGGTCGTGAGCTTCGGGATGGTCGCCGGGCCCGACACCTCGCTGCTCACCCAGCCGTCGCGGGCGATCAAGCGCGCGCTCGAGCCGATCGACGGCAAGGTCTCCGACATCGACCTGTTCGAGCTCAACGAGGCGTTCGCCGCCGTCGGCCTCGCCGCCATGCGCGACCTGGGCATCACCGACGGCATCGTCAACGTCAACGGTGGGGCCATCGCCCTCGGCCACCCGATCGGCATGTCGGGCGCCCGGGTCGTCAGCACCCTGATCAACGAGCTCCGTCGTCGCGGCGGGGGCCTCGGGGCGGCCGCCCTCTGCGGGGGCGGTGGGCAGGGCGACGCCGCGCTGGTCCGGGCGCTCTAGACCCCCGGCCCCGTACTCCCGCCGCACGGTTTACGCTCGCGTCGTGCGCTGGAACGCCGCCACCGAAGTCCCGCTCGCGCCCTGGCGCATGGTCGGCCTCGCCTTGGTGCCCGCGGCGGTGTTCCTGTCGGTCTCGCCGATCGATCCCGTCCCGCCGTGTCCGCTGCGGACCGTAACCGGCATCCCGTGCCCGTTCTGCGGGTCCACCCGCGGGGTCATCGCTGCGATCCACGGCGACCTCGGCGCGGCCATCACGCTCAACCCCGCGTCGATCCTCGTCCTCGTGCTGGCCGTGCTGCTCGTCGTCGCCTGGAAGGTCGAGCGGATCCGCATCCCGGTGTGGACGATCGCAGTGGTGGTCGCCGCGCTCTGGGCGTACCAGTTGTTCAAACTTGCCACCGGACGACCCCTCTGAGCAGAATCACCGCTCTCGTCGCCCTCGCCGACCCGCTCCCTGGGAGACCTATTGTCGCAGATGCCGCCGCCGCCCCCACCCCCTCCGATGGGCGGTGACTCGCCGGTCTCCGGCGCGGCCCCGTTCTCGGTCGGTGCCGCCGTCGGGTTCGGGTGGAACGCCTTCTGGCGCAATGCGGGACCGATGTTGCTGATCACCGTCGTGATCATCGCGGTGACCGTTGCGGTGAACCTGCTGGGCAACATCCCGTCGAACAGTGCGCTGCAGATCGTCTTGTCGGTCGTTGCCTGGATCGTCGGCCTGCTCGTGGCGTTCGGACTGATCCGGGCCTCCCTCGCTGTCACCCGCGGCGAGAAGCCCGAGGTCGCCATGTTGTTCCGGGGCGACAACTTCGGTCCCTACCTGATCGCATCGATCCTGTTCTCGATCGGGGCGGCCATCGGGCTCATACTGCTCGTCGTTCCAGGGATCATCTTCATGATCGCCTTCCAGTTCTACGGCTACGTGCTGGGCGAGGGCGGCACGGGCGGCGCAGTCGCCGCGCTCTCCCGGTCTGCGGAGATCACCAAGGGCCGGCGCTGGGAGCTCTTCGGCCTGGGGATCGTGCTGTTCCTCATCACGATCGTCGGGTTCCTGCTCTGCTGCATCGGCCTCTTGTTCACCTACCCCATCACCGCCCTGGCGACCGCGTACGCGTATCGCTCGCTGAACGGCGAGCCGGTCGTCACCCCATGACGGAGGCCGTCCGATGACCGATCCCACTGAGCCGACCGAGCCCGCAGTTCCGCCGCCTCCGCCACCCCCGCCGCCTCCGGGTCCGGCGGCACCTCCGCCGCCTCCGCCTCCGCCGCCTCCGCCTCCGCCTCCGCCTCCGGGTCCGGCGGCACCTCCCCCGCCGCCGCCCCCGCCCGGTGGCCCGGCGGTGCCGCCCGCGCCGTACGGCGGACCGGCCTACGGCGCCCCGGCGGCCCCCAAGGCCAACGGCATGGCCGTGGCCGCGCTCGTGCTGGGCATCACCGGATTCCTGTGCTGCATCCCGGCGATCCTGGCTCTGGTCTTCGGCTACATCTCGAAGGGCCAGATCGACAAGTCGAACGGAACCCAGGGCGGGCGCGGGATGGCCGTGGCCGGGATCGTGCTCGGGTGGGTCTGGGTCGGCCTCGGGATCGCCTACGTGATCCTGGTGGCGCTCGGCACGCTGTCGGGGTCCTAGGTGTTGTGCTCTGGGACGTTGTTGACGTCCGCTGAGTAGATGGCCCCCTGGGCCAGTGTGGAGCTGTCGAAGGCATCACACAAAGCCCAGGGCGGCCGCTGTGCACCGTAACGCTCCGTTGACCCCCGGAGGGTCGTCTCCGTCGCTGCCAGCGAATCTCGGATGGCTGGACTGTCGCAGCGGCGGCCGAGTCGATGAGCATCTCGCGGCAGTGCGCGCACAAGTGGTGGCGCCGCTACCGAGACGAAGGCGTGGCCGGGCTCGAGGATCGGTCGTCGCGTCCGTGGTCGTGTCCGCATCAGACCCCAGCCCGGATCGAACGTCGGATCGTGGCGTTACGCCAGTCCCGCGAGCTCGGTCCCGCCCGGCTCGCGGGGATCTTCGGGGTTCCCGCATCGACGGTGCACCGGGTGCTGGTCCGTCACGGAATCAACCGACTGCGGTGGATGGACCGCCCAACCGGCCGGGTCATCCGCCGCATCGAAACCCACCGGCCCGGCGAGCTGGTCCATATCGATGTGAAGAAACTCGCCCGGATCCCCGACGGCGGCGGGCTCCGGTTCCATGGCCGCAAGGCCGAGGTGCTGCACAAGCGGATGGGCTACACGCACGTCCACACTGCGATCGACGCGTACTCGCGGCTGGCCTATTCGGAGTTCGCCGGCACCGAGAACACCGTGAACTGCGTCGCGTTCTTGGACCGGGCCGTCGCCTGGTTCGCCGACCAGGACAACACGATCGAGCGGATCCTCACCGACAACGGCAACGGCAACCGCAGCCTCCCCTGGCGAGAGCGCTGCGCCGAGCTCGGGATCCGCCACTCCCGCACCCGCCCCTACCGGCCGGCCACCAACGGCAAGGTCGAACGGTTCAACCGCACCCTGCTCGACGAATGGGCCTACGCTCGACTCTGGCGATCAGAACGCAGCCGTGCTCGAGCACTTGACCGCTGGCTGCATCGCTACAACCATCACCGACACCACACCGCCATCGGCGGCCCGCCCATCAGCCGAGTCAACAACCAGCCAGGACACAACACCTAGGCCGTTCTCCAGCCCGGCGCTCAGGGCCGGGGAGTGTCCACCTGCCGCCCCCCGACGCATCTGACCGGGCCGAGGTCCTGCGTTCGCATCATGCGGAAGACGCGTGCGATCCTCCCGATCTCCGCGTCGGTGGGGGTCTCGAGCACGATGTACCGGTAGCGGCCCCCCAGATCCTTCTCGGTGACTGAGCAGAACTGCCGCCGCAGCTCATGCTCGAGCGCGACGCGACGAGCCTGCTGGCGAGGGACGTAATCGATCGTGAGGCCGTACGCCACCACCGCCGCCACCAGCACCACCGCGCCGGCGACGGATCCCCAGCGCGGGCTCAGACGTTCCCAGCTGAGATACACCCAGAGCGGCACGGGAACCATCAGTGCCACGTAGGCGACCGCCTGCTGGGCGTCCCATTGGCTCGCACCGCGGCCGACGGCAATGGCCACGACGGACGCAAACACTGCCATTCCGCTGCACAGGAGGGCAAGCGCCTGATCGCGACCACCGGACCCTTCGCTCGGCCGGAGGACCCGGAGGATGATCAAGGCGGCCGTCGCCAGGACGGCAGCGAGCACGGCGACGGCCGACCAGGGCCACAACCGATCCGCGTGCGGACCTCCCAGGTTGCCGATCAGGCGCAGAGTCCGGGACAGGACGCTGCGTGGCGAGGTTGTCTGACTGGTCGCAGCGCCGGGGATGGTGACCACGTACACGATCAGCGCCGCGGCGAGCCCCCCGACGGCCGCGGCGACACCAGCCGACTTCCGGGGCTCGGTCGTTCGGAGATGCCACGAGCACAGTGCAAGCCAGGCGAGGATCCCGGGGACTGCGGCCACTCCAGGGGCACTGCTCAACATCAGGAGTGCAGCCGAAACGATCATGAACCAGAGCCATCGCGGTGGCGATTCGAGTCGGAACCGGATGACCAGGAGCAGGAACGCCACCATGATCACGGACACGAGCACGTGGTTGATCTCCCAGCCCCACCGGAGTCCTGGCTGGACGAGCGACATCAACGTGAGTGGGAAGATCGCGTCCATCAGCCTGGTGGTCCCGCGCACCCGACGAAGTACCAGGATTCCGATGGCTGCGGCAGCGGAGCTCAGTGCGAGGTTCAGCCAACTGGCCCAGACGAAGTCACCCCCGCTGGCGCGCGCAAGCCCGAGGGTGATGAGTCGAGGAACGAGCGGCCGGTGAACCTCGACCGCGATTGAGATGAGCCAATCGAACGTCACTGGCGACCGGCCGACCAGCCTCTCGATGATCGCCAACTCATCCGAATACGGGAGATGGCGCCCGTAACGGGCGACCCACACTGCCCCGGTCGCCGTCGTGAGCAGCCAGACGGCCCACACGATCCGAGTGGGCCACGTGGTTCTTCGAGGCGAAACTGCCCTGCCGAGGCTGTCGTCGACTGTGGACGCTTTCACGACCGAAAGTTAGTACGTTAGGAGGAATCGGGGAACTCGTCGGAACCGATCAGTAGCCTGAGTCCATGGAGGACTCTTCGCCCGGCCGAACTCGCATCGTCCTGACTGTCGTCTTGCCCGCGCACAACGAAGCCGAGATTCTCGAGGCCTCGGTCGCCGACTTCGTGGGAGGACTCCGGGTCCGCCGCATCCCCTTCGAGGTGGTGGTTGTGGAGAACGGGTCGCGTGACGCGACCCCTGCCATCGCGGATCGCATCGCCACCAACCACCCCGAGGTCTCCTGCTGCCAGCTGCCGGCGGCCGACTACGGCAACGCGCTGCGCACCGGCTTCCTTGCGGCCCGAGGCGCCACGGTCGTCAACTTCGACGTCGACTTCTACGACCTCGGCTTCGTCGACGACGCGCTCCTTCGGATGGCTGAGCCCGACCAACCCGTGATCGTGGTCGGCTCGAAGCGCGCTGAAGGGGCAGACGATCGGCGCAGCCCGCAACGCAAGCTCGTGACCGGCGTGTTCTCCTGGGTCCTGCAGTTCGGTTTTGGCCTGCGGCTCAGCGACACGCATGGCATGAAGGCGATGCGGCGCGATCCGCTCGTCCCCATCGTCGAGCGCTGCCAATTCGGCACGGACCTGTTCGACACCGAATTGATCCTGCGGGCCGAGCGCGCGGGTCTTCACGCCGTGGAACTTCCCGTCGTTGTGGTTGAGCGCCGGCCCGCCCGCTCCCCCATCTGGCGGCGCATCCCGCGCACCCTGTGGGGCCTCGTGCGGCTCCGCATCCTGCTCGGACGCGAGGCGTCGCGGGCCACGCGGTGACCGGTTCGCCGCGGCCCCGTCCCACCACCGCTACTCGTGCACGCCGTGGGGCGAGCTCGGCGGCGAGGTCCTCGACCGCCTGATGGGTGAGGAACTACGGACTCTCTCTTGTTGACGATCGGAGCCAACTTCACGTGCGGAACCGCGGAGGGCGTTCGGTTGCCGTGGCGCCGACCGCGGTCCGCAAGGAGTCGACCATTGCACTCTCTCCCCGTGCCAGCGCACCAAGTTGCCGCCGATTTCGACCCGGCGGCTCCGTTGGTGATCGGTGGGGTCGGGGAATTGATCTCGCGGACTTCGACACGGCCGACGTTGCGTCGTCCGAGCCCTCGGGTTCGGGTCGACTAGGTGTTGTGCTCTGGGACGTTGTTGACGTCCGCTGAGTAGATGGCCCCCTGGGCAAGTGTGGAGCTGTCGAAGGCATCACACAAAGCCCAGGGCGGCCGCTGTGC